>CAZAPZ010000078.1:0-7640 GCA_964487285.1 uncultured Campylobacterales bacterium
ATTTCAACTGAAGCAGTCTCAAAAGCTGCGGCTGTTTGCGCCTCATTCGCAATTGCGATCGGTTTTCTGAAACCAATGACGAAAATGTTCTTATTCACCTTCTGCTACTCGTATTGAGTAGCAGACCGACTCTCTGTTGTCAAAGCCAATCTGCTTACTGAATTTAATATACGATGACGAAAATAAACTTTCCTTGCACTTATCGCTCTATTACTGCCGATGCTTGCGTAAGGTAGAGTTAATTATTCAAATTCCTAATTTTCACATTATGTATTACAGGATTGATAAGAAGTTTGCCGGCAATGTCACCTGCAATATCAAGTGCTGCTTTTTCATCAGCATTGATATCCATATCAATAGATTTACTAACTCTTACGCCTGCTATTTTGTTATATCCGGCTCTTTTAATAACTTCCTCTATTGCCTTGCCTTCAGCATCAAGAATATCAGGTTTAAGCATAATATTTACTCTTACTCTCATTACGCTCCGATCCGGTCCGCTATTATATTATAGCCTTCTATCAAATCTCCGAGATTGCGTCTGAAACGATCTTTATCAAAGACCGTTTCTGTTTTGGTGTCCCAAAGCCTTGCTCCATCGGGTGTTATATCGTCGGCAAGCACAATATCATCATAATATCTTCCAAATTCAACCTTAAAATCAACCAATGTTATTCCTCTAACATACAAAAAATATTTTAAAAGCGTGTTAATCTCCAATGCCATATCTTCAATTTTCCGCATCTCCATTTTATTTGCTATGTTAAATGCCGCAATTTGATTTTTTATTATCTGCGGATCATCAAGAGCATCATCTTTATAAAAATATTCTATCATCGGAAATGGCAGATCACTTCCTTCTTTTTTTCCAAACCGTTTCGCAAGGCTGCCTGCAATTTTATTTCTCACAACCACCTCAAGCGGAATAATTTGAACTTTCTTCTGCAGCATTTCCCGCTCATTGATAGTTTCCTCGTATGCCATTGGAATTTTATTTTTCAAAAACTCAAAAAATGTTCTGCACAATCTAAGATTGAGTTTACCTTTTCCCTCAATAACAGAGTGCTTTTTGCCGTTAAACGCAGTGGCATCATCTTTAAAATACATGATGACCTTGTCTGGGTTGTTGGTTTCAAAAACATCCTTTGCCTTTCCTTTGTAAATAAGAGCTCCCTTTTTGATAGTGTTCATTTTATAGCCCCGACAATATTATCAATATTGCAATAATGTTGGTAACTTTAATCATAGGATTAATTGCCGGACCTGCCGTATCCTTCAACGGATCACCAACGGTATCACCTGTAATTGCAGCTTTATGCGCCTCGGATCCTTTTCCTCCATAAGCGCCTGCTTCAATTACTTTCTTTGCATTATCCCATGCTCCGCCGCCTGTTGTCATAAATATTGCGAGAAACAATCCTGTTACGATCACGCCAATGGAAAGCGCTCCAAGAGCAATTGGTCCGAACAATATATATATAACAATAGGAAGAACTATGGGCAAAAGCCCCGGTACGATCATCTCTTTTAGGGCAACCTTTGTAACAATATCAACAGCTTTTTCATATTCAGGCGTTGCCGTACCTTCCATAATGCCTTTTATCTCTTTGAACTGCCTTCTAACTTCCTTTATAACCGCTTCAGCGGCTACGCCAACCGCTTCCATTGACTTTGCTGTAAAATAAAACGGCATCATGCCGCCTGCGAGAAGTCCTATAATTACATAAGGATCGGTAAGATCAAAATGCCATGCGAAACCCATTTCATGTCCTGCTTGTACATATTCCGCAAAAAGTACAAGAGCGGCCAAAACGGCAGAACCTATCGCAAAGCCTTTTGTTACAGCCTTAGTAGTGTTTCCTGCCGAGTCTAATATATCCGTTGTGGCTCTAACATCCTCGGGAAGATTTGACATTTCGGCAATTCCTCCGGCATTATCAGAAATAGGACCAAAAGAATCAATGGAAATTGCAATACCTGTCAGCGAAAGCATAGAGGATGCGGTAATCGCTATGCCGTATAAGCCTGCCAACTCGTACGCAAAATATATAGCAGCAATAAAAACCATAGCAGGCAGTACAGGCGCTTTCAAACCGTTGGCAAGACCGGCTATGATGTTCGTCGCATGACCTGTCTGAGATGCAGAAGCAATGGTTTGAACCGGTTTATGAATATCCGATGTGAAGTAATCCGTTATCATCAGAAGCAGCACCGCCACTAATTCACCTATAAGCGCAGTAAGAAAAAGACTGCTTGCCGGAACTGCCGCACCATGAGATGTTACAACACCATTCATCATCTGCTCTGTTACAAACCATACAACGATTAGCGAAACAATAATTGTAACTGTGAGAGCTTTGTAGAAACCGTTTAATACTTTCCCTTTATCTCCTATTCTCGCAAAAAATGCACCTATCACAGATGCAATAATCGCAAGTGATGCAACAACAAGCGGAAACATAGCAGCCGGCCCCATAACACCTGATTTATCAAATAGCGTATGTCCGAGTAACATTGCCGCAACAAGCGTCACGGTGAATGATTCAAAAACATCGGCAGCCATTCCGGCACAATCACCTACATTATCACCCACATTATCTGCAATTACAGCAGGGTTACGGGGATCATCCTCAGGAATTCCAGCTTCAACCTTTCCGACAAGATCGGCACCGACATCAGCTGCTTTGGTATAAATACCACCGCCAAGACGTGCAAACACGCTTATAAGGCTTGTACCGAATGCCAAACCTATCATTGCTTGAAGAACATGCTCAACCGGCTGATGAAAAATGTAAACGGAAATCGTATAAAATGCCGCAATGCCCAGAATACCAAAGCCGGCAACGGTAAATCCGGTAACTGAAGCGCCCGTAAAAGCCACTTTGAAGGAATACGCCAATCCCTTTCTCGCAGCCTCAGCCGTTCGCACATTTGATTTGACAGCTACAACCATTCCTATATAGCCTGCCAATGCCGAAAGAACAGCTCCTAATAAATAGCCGATTGCTGTCAAAAAACCGAAGTGCTCCGATTTTAGACCCAATAGCCACATAATTATAAATATTCCAACCGCAACATAAGAGATGGTGCGATATTCCCTTGACAGAAATGCCATTGCCCCATCTTTAATGGCTTTTGCAATAAAAGACATCTTTTCAGTTCCCTCAGGTTTTGCCGAAACCCAAACTGCTGCATAAATTGCATAAATAATCGCAATTCCAGAACTTATAAATGCAATTAACAAATCAACGCCAACATTACTCATAAAACCTCCCGTAAACTTACCATATATATTTAAAAATTAATTTTTATGTCCATTATATTGTTCCTTATAAACCGTTCCCTGAAATGTGTATAGTTTTGATTCGGGATTTTTCAAACAATCCGAAAAAAGTCCGGCTTTAAAACAGATTTGTATGAGGTATTCATCAACATTCCAACCCTGTTCAGTCGGAACCTGCGGTAGAAACAGACCTGATTTAGTACCGCATCTAACAATAATTCCATCCCGCCCTATCACAATTTTCTCTCTAAACGGACGCGTTATCTCAATCGGTTTGGTAAGCAGCGTCACCTCAATAGTTGTATCATCAAATTCTTTATATTCAAGGGGAATGAACCTCGGATCGTTGAATGCAGCTGAAACGGCAGCTTCTTTTATTGCGCCTGATATACTCATAAGCGGTTCAGGAATTCCAATACATCCTCTCAACCTGCCATGTTTTGATAGTGTAACAAATACGCCTCGTTTAGTCGATAGCAACTTGTCAAAACCGCTATCATCCGGCATTTTCATTCTTTTGCCAACTTTTTCGGAAATATAAAACCGTGCTAATTTAAGAAGATGTTCCCCAAATTTGTCATTCATCCGATATTGCAATCCTGCATCTTTCACATATTTTGTTTTCGGAAACGGAAGGAAGATATTTCCAGCACCTCTCACATCTTTCTGATTTTGATTTGCCGAATTTCATGTTAACTCCATCAATTTCGCATTCTGCTATTGACTTATCAGGTTTTCCATATTTAAATTCAGACACCATAAATATATCTGCAATCCTGTCAAATCCTTTTAAAAACTCAATCTGTTTGGCATCACCTGCTGCATAAATAACAAGCTCAAGACTATTTCCGATAGATTTGTCCGCTTTCAGCGGTTCAACGGCCTTTCTTGCCGCTCTTCTGTATTCATCTAATTTTTCGTATCTGCCAAGAAGCTCTTTGTTAACCCTGCTTTCGTCATATTTGGGAAAACCGTCATAAAAAACCGAATTAACATTTCTTATTCTCCACGCTTCCTCTGATGTAAATGAAAGAACGGGGCTGATCAAATGGACTATCTCTTTATACAAAACATTAAGAGTGAACTGGGCACTTTTATAACTACGGCTGCTTTTGCGGTCGCAATATAATCGATCTTTAATAACATCAAAATAGAAGTTTGAAAGTGTGATATTGCAAAAGTTTGAGATCGTTTTTACGGAAGTATGAAATTGATATTTAGAATAACCTTCCAATATATCGCGCTTGCATATTTCCCATTGAGACAATATCAACCGATCAATTTCCATAGGATTTGCAACATCATCGACACTCTGCTTCAAATTTCCAAGCATAAAGCGTATTGTATTTCTTATCTTTCTATATGTTTCAACAAGTCGTTTTAAAATAACATCGGATATATGAACATCATACTGATAATCGCAGGATGCAACCCATAATCTTAATATGTCGGCTCCATATTTTTTGATAACTTTTGCAGGATTTATAACGTTGCCAAGTGATTTGCTCATTTTTTTGCCGTTCATATCGGTAACGAAACCATGCGTAAGCACAGCTTTAAAAGGAGCTTTTCCTCTGGTACCCACAGATTCCAAAAGCGAGCTATGAAACCATCCCCTATGCTGATCGGATCCTTCAAGATAAAGATCCGCAGGCGATGATAAACCCCAGTGTGGGTTTTCCAAAACGGCAGCATGGCTGCTCCCTGAATCAAACCAAACATCAAGAATATCGCTTTCCTTCTCAAATTGGTTTGAACCGCAGCTGCATCTATAACCTTTAGGCAGCATCTCTTCGTTAGACATATCAAACCATGCATCGGCACCCTTTTTTTCTACTATATCAGCTACAAATTCGACAAGCACTCTTTTCATCTGATATTCGCCGCACGATTTGCATTTAAACAGCGCGATCGGAACACCCCATGCCCGCTGTCTGCTTATGCACCAATCGGGACGATTCTCTATCATGCTCTTAATTCTATTTTTTCCCCATTCCGGTATCCAGGTCACATTATCTATCTCTTTTAATGCATCTGATCTTAAAGATCCGTTATCCATGGAAATAAACCATTGCTCTGTAGCTCTAAAGACTATGGGAGTCTTGCATCTCCAGCAATGAGGATACGAATGAGTAATCCTATCTTTTCCTATCAAGGCACTAACGCTTTTAAGATCATTTGTTACAGCTTCGCTTGCCAAATCAGTTGTCATGCCTTTGTATTGCGGCACCTCTTCTGTGAATTTACCGCCATCATCTATGGGAGAAAATAGTTCAAGATTATACTTTAGTCCTGTTTGATAATCGTCTGCACCATGTCCTGGTGCAGTATGAACAACGCCTGTTCCCGAATCGGTTGTAACATAATCGGCAAGAACAACAGGCACATCGGCATTGGTAAGCGGATGTAAAACCGTTCTGCCCTCAAAGTTATCGCCTTTTATACTAAAAATCTGCCGAAACTCCTTTATTTCAAAGCGATCCATAAGCTGTTTTACCAAACTTTCAGCCACCACCCATGCATTGCCGTTACCAATAGAAACTATCGCATAATTAATATTACGGTTGAGCGCTACAGCTCTGTTGGAAGGTATTGTCCAAGGTGTTGTAGTCCAAATAATTACAGATGTTTTATATCCTTTTGCCTCTTTCCATTCGCTTTTTGCATCAAATTTAACAAATATCGAAGCTGCTTTTTTATCAGCATATTCAACTTCAGCCTCTGCCAATGCAGTTCTGCATGAAGGACACCAATAAACAGGCCTTTTATTTTTATAAAGAATATCTTTCTCTACAAATCTACCGAGTTCTCTAATAATCGATGCCTCATAATGATAATTCATTGTCAGATACGGATCATTCCAATTTCCAAACAGACCAAGCCTTTTAAATTCCTCGCGCTGTAAGCCGACATACTTCAATGCATATTCTCTGCACAGTTTTCTCACCTGGCTTTTTGTCATTTCGTGCTTTTTGCTGCCAAGCTCCTTTTCAACCTGATGTTCAATAGGAAGTCCATGACAATCCCAGCCGGGAACATAAGGAGCATATTCTCCCTTCATAAGGTGGATCTTTACTATCATATCTTTCAGAACTTTATTTAAAACATGGCCAAGATGCAGATGTCCATTCGCATACGGCGGTCCATCGTGAAGAATAAATAAGCTGTAGCGATATGTTTGATTCAACAAATTCTCATACAAATTTTCATTCTCCCACATATCTAAAATTTTAGGTTCCAACTGCGAAAGATTGCCTCGCATCTTAAATGATGTTGACGGAAGATTTAAACTTTTCTTATAATCCATATTTTACCTTCTTAATTTTGCGCCTGTCTTTTTTTCAAGATGACATGCAAGCTCTTCAAGTTCCTCCGAGCTGTTTGCCGTGCCGTCAAGAAGCAGGTTAAACGCCACACTTTTTTCATTCTTTTTAATGCCGGATCCTTCATATATATCAAAAGGTACCGCATGCAATACAAATTTAACTTCGAGCATTGCATCAAGTATAGTTTTAACGGAAACGGTTTTGTCAACCACGAAAGCAATATCCTTTCTATTAGCAACCGTCTTATTTATCTTCGCATATTTTTCAACACGATTTCTATTGAAATACGAAAGTTTTATCTCCGAAACTACTACAGGAGTATCAAAACCGTTTTTTATCAATATATCAGGATGAAGCTCACCGATATATCCGAATATTTCTCCGTTTAAAACCACTGATGCAGAACGATTCGGATGCAAAAACTTAGGCCCTCCCGCCATAACTTCAATTTCATCGGGCTGAATAAGTGTTTGAATTATACCTTTAATATCATAAAAATCAAATATTCGTTTATTTGAAAACCAATTCTTTTGACAGTTTCCTCCAAGCAGAATTCCAAGATATTGATTTTCACCATCCGGGAAAAATAGAGTGCCCATCTCAAAAATCTTAATCGTAGCAATGCCATGATTTAAATTTGTAGCAAGGCTGCCGATCAAACCAGGCATAAGTGATGCCCTCATAACCGACTGATCCAAATTTATAGGATTTGATATCTTTATAGGTTTTGAATTTGAAAACAGTTTTGCAATGCTGCTTTCAATAAAACTATAGTTTATCACTTCATGATAGCCGCTTGAAGCAAGAATATTGGCAATAGTTAAGCCTGCATATGGATTAACGGATGGAAGCTTTATGGTTGGAAGAGTAGAATCAATTTTATCATATCCGTAAAAACGGGCTATCTCTTCAATCAAGTCAACATCAAGTTTTAGATCATGCCTGAAGCTTGGCGGACTAAACATGGCAGTATCGCCGGTATCTGTGATTTTTCGTATTTTTAACGAATCCAGCGTACTATCTATGTATTC
>CAZAPZ010000079.1:0-7596 GCA_964487285.1 uncultured Campylobacterales bacterium
TATGAAAAAACGAAAAGTTTCCAAAAATGCGGCTTTAATTGAAGAAACTGTTGGGATTGCCGCTGTCATTAAAGCTCCAAAATGGCATCATTCATAATATATTTAAGCCGGCTATCTGTTCAACAATAGAGTTATTCCTTGTTGAAGGGACGGTATTCTTTTAAAATCACAAAACTATGTCGTCACTATTTAAACAATTTTTTTCAGTAGCATCACCAACCGCTGCAAGCAGAATAACGGGATTTTTTAGAGACATGGTAATTGCTTCGATTTTTGGTTCCACAGGAATGACAGATCTGTTTTTTGTTGCACTTAAAGCACCGAATCTCATAAGACGGCTTTTTGGTGAAGGAACATTGTCTCAAGCGGCAATTCCAATTTTAGTAAAAGCCGAGAAAAAAGAATTTACTGAAACGGTACGATCGGCAAACAGTATAGCAATAGTATTTTTTCTAATAGTTACCGCTTTTGGAGTCGCTTTTCCCAAAGCCATTCTTTCTGCCATTGCTCCAGGAATAGTTTATAGCAACCGCGTTTTAACGGCAGTAAAAATGCTGCAAATCAGTTTTCCTTATCTATTTTTTATCGGGCTCTCTGTCTGGTTATCTACTGTTTTGAATTCCAAGAAGCATTTTTTTGTTCCGGCGGCAAGTCCTATTATGTTGAATATTTCTATCATAATAGCTGCCGGCAGCGCATATCTGTTTCATCTTAGTATAGTTGTTCTCTGCTGGGGAATAATAGCCGGAGGCATTGGGCAGCTTGTGGTAAACACAACCGCTGCAGCGTATTACAAAATTCCGCTATCGTTTGGCATGAAAATCAACGGCAATCTCATACTAATAGGCAAAAGAATGCTGCCTGCCCTCATCGCGACAGGAGCAATGCAGCTATCAACATGGGCTGATACAATAATAGCAAGCTTCCTTAATCAGGGTGCCATATCAACGCTATTTTATGCTAACAGAATTATTCAGCTTCCGCTTGCCATTTTGGCAATTAGTCTTTCGACAATTCTCGTCCCTAATCTCTCATCGAAATCAGATTCCGATATAAAGAAATTTATGCAAAAGACGCTGCCCGTTTCTATAATTCTGTTTTTTCTCATCTCGCTTTTTATAGCCGTCGCGGGAAAACTCATAACAGGCATCATATTTGAAAGGGGAGCTTTTAATTTATCCGATACCAAACAAGTTTACTATGCATTAATCGCTTATTCGCCAAGTCTTTTTTCATATTCATTGATTAGAGTGATAACACCTCTGTTTTATGCAAAAGGCGACACGAAAACCCCAAGTAGATTAAGCATAATAGGTGTAGTAACGACGATCTTTTTTGCGATTATACTGTCGATTGAGTTTGGTTATATCGGTATAGCTATAGCTACCAGTATCGGGTCAACCGTTAACGCTTATCTTTTAATAAAAAAAATAGATCAATATGGAATAACCGTTCGGCTTCCTGTCATAAAATCTATAACTTTTATAGCCGTTATAATTTTTTTGATAAAAATTTTGCATCCTGCTTATCCTAATCAGCTGTTATCAAAAATAGCGCTTCTAATCATTTTCCTCGTTATTTTTTTAGGGCTTTCAAGAATTTTTTACGGAGATTTTCTAAAGAAACTTCTTTAAATGTACGGTTAATCAATATTATGGCAACAGCTGCAAAAATCAGATCGCTTAGCCATAGAAGCGCCGGCAAACGAGATATATTAGCCAGCTTTTGTGAAAATATTAATATTACATAATATAAAATTAGAATCAGCATGCTAAGACCGTATGCTCCCGATTTGCCTGAGCGGGGAAAGTGAATTCCAAGAGCCATACCAATCAGACTAAAGATAAACAAACTTAAAATGGATGCCAAATGTTTATTTAAAAAGATCTTAAAATCCATAAGCTTCGGACCTGTAGGACGATATTTAATTAATCGGTTCAATGTCATGTAACTTGGATTTGTTAGATTATCAATGTCGATAAAAGGTTTAAAATCCTCAATCTTCATATCCATTAACGAGAAATTCTCTATAGTAGATTTGTCGGGATTAATTATTTTGCCGTCTGAAAGTTTGAAAAAAAGGGAATTATTGTAAGAGAAAAGCTTACCTTTTTTAGCAAATATCAATATGCTGTTCTTCTTTTCATCTTTTTCTATAAAAACTTTTCTGAGATTATCTTCTCGA
The DNA here is from genome assembly GCA_964487285.1 of uncultured Campylobacterales bacterium. Lineage (GTDB taxonomy): Bacteria > Campylobacterota_A > Desulfurellia > JAADFJ01 > JAADFJ01 > CAZAPZ01. Next base: position 2,186 of record CAZAPZ010000079.1, read on the forward strand.
TCAATAAAAGCTGCATAGATAACAATATTGCCAATTCTGTTATAAAAAGTCTTCTCCTGTATGGAATTTGCAACGGTTGCTCTTGTAATATCAAACAGAGTTGATTTATAGTGCTGCTTTCCATACGGCATAGCATAAAAGTTTGTTAAAAAAGCCAGTACAAAAACCGAAGCCGATATAATAAATATAGGTTTTATCAAACGCGTAAAAGTTACGCCGCTTGCAAGCAGTGCAATATATTCGTTATTTGCAGATAAACTTGAGAAAAGAAGGAACATGCCTATAAGATGAGCCATAGGAATGGCATAAAACAGTGTGAAAATTGCAATATACATTGTCAGTTCCGCCATCTTAACCGGATCGCTGCCGGGTGCAAAAACAACTGAAAAATATTTCGCAAAATTTCCAAATATTAAAAGGGACGATATTACAATTAGGCTCATTAAGAATCGCCTTATATAGCCTTTATACAGATAAATATTTATAAGATTAGCTTTAATATTTATAATCCTGTTGTTATATCGTGATGGCTTCCAACAGTGTGTTTATAAGTTTGTGAATTTTTAGAAGAGTCCATGATAAATCATATTGCCTAACAACGGATAAAACAAGGCTGCGGCAGAAAGAAACGGACCAAACGGTATCTCCCTCTTTTTTATAAAAAGCAGCGCGGCCGCAATTCCCAGAACAGATCCAAAAAACAGTGTGAAAATAATACCTTTAAGTCCTATAAACAGCGTTATGGCAAAAACAAGTTTAACATCACCAAACCCAAGAGCTTCTTTTGAAACCGATTTTCCGACTACTAATCCTATTAAGTATAAACCCGATGCCGCCATAACCGCATCAGATACTGCATATAGAACATTTGAAGAAAAAAAGCTGAAAATAAAACCGACTGCTGCCAATGAATATGTTAAACTGTTCGGCAAAATATAACAGCGAAAATCAATAGCAGAAAGAGCTATCAAAATGCTTGAAAAGATCAGGTATTTTAAGAGTATAAGAGTGAGGGAAAATTTAAAGAAAAACAGCACAAATATCAAAGCTGTCGATAGTTCGATCAATGGGTAAATAAATGATATTTCATCTTTGCACTGTCTGCACCTGCCTTTAAGAATAATAAAGCTTACTACTGGAATATTATCATACCATTTAATCGGCTCTCCGCAAGAAGTGCAGTGCGAAGCCGGCAACACTATTGATTCACCCTTAGATACCCGGTAAATAATCACATTTAGAAAGCTTCCTATTATAAGTCCTAAAATAAAAATAACGGCGGTTATCACTACTTTTTGCCGACTAATTTAGCTATGACTATGCTTATAAGATATAGAATGATCAAAGGAATAGCCATGAGAAATTGGGAAAAGATATCGGGAGGAGTGAGAATAGCTGAGACAATAAAGATTATCAAAATCGCATAAGCGAAATTTTTTATCATGAACTTATGATCTACAATTCCGAATTTTGCGAGAAAAAAGGTTACCACCGGAAGCTCAAATACAAGTCCAAAACCAAAAATCAGTTTTAAAACGAGTGAAATATACGCTTTGATAGATGGAAATGCAACTAAATTGGAACCTCCGTAACTTATTAAGAAACGAAATGCAACCGGGAAGATAAAAAAATATGCAAATGCAGCTCCGATAATAAAGAGAAAAGACGATGCAAAAACAAACGGAATCATAAAATGTTTTTCCTTGATTTTTAGTCCGGGAGCTATAAACGCCCATATTTGATAAAAATTAAAGGGACTTGTAAAAAAAAGCGCCGCAACAAGGGCAGACTCTATTCTCACCCAAAATGCTTCCGTAAGCCCTGTAAATATGATGTGGCTTTTAGCCGGCAGAGCTCGCTGAAGTGGAAGCATAACAAAATTAAGCAGTTGAAGCGAAAAGAAAGAGCAAATAATAGCAGCAACAAAAGTTGCTATAGCAATATAAATTATACGCTTTCTGAGTTCACCGAGATGCTCAAGAAATGTAAGTTCTTTATCGCTCATCTATGAGAAATGCACCATTTAAGTTTTAGCGTTTTTGACACTGCTGTCATTTTTATCCTTTTTTTCATTTATTTTTTCAGTATTTTCAATATCGGCATCATCAAAATCTTTTATATCGCCAAAATAATCACTTAAGGAATCTTTTTCTTCCTTTATAATATCCTTAGAATCATCCATTGCTTCATTTATAGATGTTGTCACATCTGTTGCCGTTTTTTTTATATACTTATAAACCTTTACAGTCGACCGTATAAAAGCAGGCAATCGTTTCGGACCAAGAACCACTAGCGCTACGACTAATACAATAAGCAGTTCACCCGTACCTATCGTTGGAAACATTTTATCTCCTTTGGTTTGACCAATATAGCTTTTTATAAAAAACCTGCAATACGCTTCTATGCGATTATCCCCTTTCATGGATAATCGTCGAGCCGCAACTACCCGTATAAATAGATATAACAATCCGTAAAGCAATTATTAGTTTCTAATTTACATTATGCAAATAAAGCTGTAAAAATCAAATTTTAGTTTCAGATAGAATTTGCATAAACATAGTTTGCATAATATTTTATTTTATAGTACACTAATTATGAAAGTAGCATAAATCAATTTATTTGGATTCTTTTTGAGTGTTGGTTGCCATTTATCGTATGCTATCATACTGAAATTGTGAGTTATGCATACTTTTGTGAAATAAATTGAAACTCTTCAATAGTGCACTGATACGGTTTATGCATGATAAGGATAAACATAGAATAAGGAGGCATTTTATGTATGTTAAAAACTGGATGAAGACCGATGTTGTAACGGCTTCTAAAGGTGACTCATTTTATAAAGTAGCAAAGAGTATGCGGGATATGAAAATAAGACATATGCCTGTTGTTGATGAAAATGGAAAAGTTATAGGTATGATAAGCGACAGAGATGTTAGACTCGCATCACCATCGGCAGCAACAAGCCTGTCAAGAGGCGAAATAGGATACCTCTTGGAAAAAATAACCGTAGCCGAAATAATGAACCATCAGTTGTTTACTGTAAAATCGGATACAACAATAGAATACGCATCCAAAATCATGAAAGAAAATAAGATTGGAGCACTTCCTGTGATTGGCGACGGCGGCAAAATTATAGGAATAATATCTACAATAGACATTTTGGAAGCCTTCTATGATGTCATGGGCGGATCTGCAAAAAGCAACAGATTAACCGTTCAAATAGATGATGCGATAGGGGCATTGGCAAAACTAACAAAAATTATTTCCGATCATGTAGGATTTATAATAAGTATTGTTACGCCGTATTATGAAAGAGAAAATATGAAAAGTGAAGTTGTTATAAGAATTCAAACGCCGGATATTGCTGCAACTATTAAAGATATAGAAGAAAACTGCGGTGAGGTTACGGCCAATTTTGAATGTAATCCTGAAGGATGGGAAAAAAAATAACTATAGATTGTATATGAAAAATAAAAACGCAGGATTAGGCGGTCAAAATGGGTTTACACTTATTGAGATGTTAATCGTCATTACTATTACTGTGATAATCATGGCAGTTGCCCTTCCGCCTCTTCACAGATGGATTGTGCGGTACAATGTGAATAAACAAACTGCGACTATTTATAACGCTTTAACGGAAATGCGGTTTAGAAGCCTTGCTCATAAAGACGGCAAGTTATGGGGGGCATCGTTTACCGCAAAGAGCATGACAACATTTAGTTGGAATGACAAAAATTTTGATGGGCAAGTTACGTCAGATGAAGAGGAATCTTTTGCAACTTATAATATGAATTATGCTCTTACATCTTCACCTGCATTGCTGTGGTTTGACGACAGAGGCATAGCAAGAAGAAAAACAGGCGGATTTTACATACAAACGATACAGATCAACACATCTGTCCTTCCTGCTGGTTTTAGCGCTTATGACTGCATAGCAATATCGGCAAATAGGATAAGAGAGGGAAGATGGTCGGGGGGAAGTTGCAATGTATCGTAGAATAAACGACGCTTCCGGTTTTACGATACTGGAGCTTCTTGTTTCAATCGGAATATTTGTGGTTATACTTATGGCTATGGCAGGTTTTTCTACGCTTCTTATTAGAACAAACGGAGCAAATGAAGTGAGAAACGCCGCTGTTAAAACGGCTCTTGATAAGATGCACCGAGCTGAACTGTTACCCTTCGGTTCGCCGATTACAAGCAGCGCAGGTTCTTTTCAGATGAGAGATTCAAGCGTCCCATATACCGTTTCATTCTCAACATCAACACCAACATCAAATATGGAAAAAATTGATGAAACAATATCCTACACATATAGAGGCAAACCGATCTCATATAAATTATCTTCAATTGTTGTAAAATAATTATGAAAAGAGAAAATGGCGTTACTTTAATTGAGCTTCTCGTATCGCTTCTTATATTAACGATTGTCATTGGTCTTACGCTTACTTTTTTTACAAAACAGCTGACGCTTACCACAAGCCAGTCAAGAATTTCAGAGAGCAGTCAGGAAGAGTTGTCTGCAATGGAGACAATGCGGCGTGATATAGAAACGGCAGGCTACGGATTGCCATGGGATATGGCCGGAGCACAGTATTCCGGTGCAATATCCTCATCTGCGTCTCTATACAACGATGCACCTGCAAATGCTCCAAGGGCAATCATTATTGATAATGCAAATAGCTATCTTGTGCTTAAAGGCAGCACATTCAGCAACAATAAGGCTTCCAAGCATTGGGGAATTTATTCAAGAAGCGGAACTTTTTATAACGGGTTCAGCGGCTCGGCTACTTCCGACTATACAGATTTAAACCGATTTACTAAAGGTAATTATGCAATTATATTGACTGCCGGTACAAATAGACTGATAAGAAACGGAACAAACTGGAGTTATGAATATGACGGAACTTCTTTTCCGAACCCGCCGCCTGAGTCTGATTCTTATCTTGTATATGGAATAAGTTCAGATACAAGCATCCCAAAGGCCCCATTCAATCGAATTGACTATTATATAAAAACACCCGGTAAATTGCCTACTAACTGTGCAGCTAAAAGCAAAATTCTATATAGAGATATAATAAAGAGTTCAACAGGCAGGCTTACTTACTATCCGATCTTAGATTGCGTGGCAGGATTTCATATCTGGCTTGGTGTTGATAATGGCAATGGAACCATAACTTATAGCTCGTCACCTAATTTTGCCATAGCTCCATCAGGCAATGATAAGGCCGCCGATGAAAGAGCAAAACTGAAAATAGTAAAAGTTTATCTACTTGTTCAAAATGGTGAAAAAGACAGGAACTACAACTTTCAAAATAGCCCTGAATTTTCCAGTCCGTCATCATACAAATTTACCGATATCGATACGTCTCCCCCCACGCATTACTTTGATCTTTCCGGAATAACCAATT
>CAZAPZ010000080.1:0-7371 GCA_964487285.1 uncultured Campylobacterales bacterium
GATTAATTGATAAGGATCTGTTTTTCCGCGTATTCCCTTAATTACATGTTTATCGTTTTTTACATCGTTAGTTATGTACGGTTTTTTTATTTTCATGACATGCCCGGAAACTCCATAACCAATGTCGAATCTGAAATCAATATCGGTCATTTTCCCATTATTGAGATATTTTCTGAATACCATCTGCTTATTTTGATATAAAGCTGCCGAACCCGATGTGGAACCTGTCAATTCAATAGCAATTTCAACAAGTCGTTCAAGAATTATTGAAGAATCTAAAACTTTATTTATCTCGGTTGAAGCATTGGAAAGCAAAAAAAGCTGCTTATTTTTTCTTATAATTAACTCCTCATCTAATTTACGCTTCGTAATATCGTGCGTAATTGATAATATATGAGGTTCTCCGTTCAGTTTAATAATATTAGCAGAAAGTAAAGCGGTTTTCAGACTTCCGTCTTTACATCTGAATTGTGATTCAAAATTGTTAACCGTTCCTTTTTTGCCAAGTTCCATGACAAGTTTTCTGCGGTCTTCCGGAATAGCCCAAATACTAATTTCAGCAGCACGCTTTCCGATAACATCCCCTCTTGTAAATCCTGTAAGTCGAATAAAACCATCGTTAATGTCCACATATTCGCCGCTAATCAGGCTAAGAACAACTGCATCCTGGCTGGTTTTGAAAGCTTTTCGATATTTTTCTTCGTTCTCTTGAAGTATTCGTTCGAGATTTCTTTGTTTAGTTACATCATTAAAAACAAGCACCACCCCGAAAACAGCGCCATCTGCGTCAATTATAGGGGCTGCGCTATCGGCAATATTAAATTCTCCTCCATTTTTTGAGATAAGCACAGTATGATTTGCAAGTCCCACAATTACACCTTCTGCCAATGACCTGTTTACTGGATTTTCAACCTGCTTTCTGCTTTTCTCATTTACAATACAAAACACCTCATCCAGCGGTTTTCCTTTTGCTTCAGCAAAATCCCATCCAGTGAGTTTTTCAGCTATTCGGTTCATTCGAACAACTTTTCCTTTGATATCCGTAGCAATTACAGCATCACCTATAGAATTAAGCGTAATTTTAAGCTGATTCTCATCTTTTTGAGCTGTCTGCTCCGCTTTCTTAAGCTCCGTATTATCACTTGCAGACCAAAGCACGCAATTTGTTCCCTGGAATTTAAATTTAGCAACCTTTGCGACAAACCATTTAACACGATTGTTAATTGTTATAAAATACTCATACCGTTTGGTTTTGCCCGTTGAAAGAACTTCATCTATCGCCTTCTGTACAAAATTAGCATCTTCCTTAGAAAGCACATCGTGTACGGTTTTGCCAAGCAACTCTTCAGGCGGCCCGTCCAATAAATTTCCGCCATCGTTAAAAACATCAATATAACGTCCTTCCTTATTCAGAACAATTAGTAGATTCGGTATAGCATCAAGCACCGCACTCATTTCTTTTTTCGATTCTTTAAGTCTTGCAACAGATTCTTCTTTTTGTTTTGTTATTTCAATATTTTCAAAAGCGTAAGATATGTCTTGCACAGTTTCAAGCAAAAGTTTTATCTCATCATCATTAAAAAAATAGGATGTATCCGAATATAGATTATATACACCAATTTGCTCACCAAAAACTTTTATCGGCAGAGCCAATGAAGAACGATAGCCGCGTTTAAGCGCCTCCTCTTTCCACGGTTTCATCTTGGGATCAGTTGTAATGTCATAGCAGACAACATATTCTCCGGATTTAAAAGCAGAGCCGGTAGGTCCCTTTCCTTGACCGGAATCGTCTATGCTAATTTGCTTCATAACCGATAGATAGCCGTTTTCGCTGCCGCTGTATGCAACAGGAATTACGCTGTTTTTCTCTTTGTCAATAAGACCAAACCATGCCATTTTGAATTTTCCATACTCAACGGCAACATCACAAACCCTTTGCATTAATTTGTCACGGTTACGCTCATGCACAACTGCCTGATTAATCTGGCTTATCACAGCATAAAGCCGCACAGCCTTATTTATCTTTAGTTTCCCTTTTTCTTTCTTTAAAAGCGATCTTTCAAAAATAATAATGCGTGATATTGCGGCAATGCGTGCAAGCGTCTCAGATTCAGCAGCAGACGATGTTATGTATCCGTCAAAATCTTCCTTTAGACAATATTCCATATTGTCATGTTTGATATTTTTGTTTTTTTCCAGCAAGAGTACAAAAGTATATTTTAGATTATTGATTTTTTTAATCTCTCGGCATAGCTTACGATCTAAATCATAAAACTCGTGATCAATCAACACGATATCAGGTTTTATGTTCTCTACTTTTTTAAGACATTCTTTGATGTCGGAAGCTTCTGCCACCTCATAGCTGTCCTGCGTTAAAACTCTTGCTGTAATCTGCCTTGTATTACTTAAACGATCTAAAATGAGTATTAAAATTCTTTTGCTCATATTAACCCTCTTTTGTATAGCCTAAAAATCAAACTACTTTTTAACATTCCGGCAGAAAAGACGAACTACAACCAAGCGCTGAAAGGACACAGCTTCTTATGCATAGTATAATATCTGATGTTACGCACTAAACACAGTTTCAGCAAAAAGAGAAAGCGTTAGATACAAGGAAGGTTCTTGCCGGCGTAGCCGTAGCTACGGCAGCAAGGTTCCAACGCAGTAGATAATTGCTTAATCTTTTTGCCCTTCGGGTGGCAATAGTAGCGTATAAGTGCGTAACATCAGATAATAATATTTGCTCTAATTTATCTTATCTAAAAATTGTCTAAGCTGAGGATGTAAGTCACTATTTAATATATCATCGGGAGTGGCAGTCTCGGTAATTCTCCCCCTATCTACAAATGCAATTCGGTCTGCAGCCTTTTTTGCAAAACCCATTTCATGAGTGACTACAATCATAGTCATTCCTCCTTTAGCCACTGTCTCCATAACATCAAGAACTTCACCTACCATTTCAGGATCAAGGGCGCTCGTTACTTCGTCAAAAAGCATTAATTTAGGTTCCATAGCAAGAGCCCTTGCGATCGCAACACGCTGCTGTTGACCACCTGATAACTGCGCCGGAAACATATTCGCTTTATCAACTATCCCTGTTTTTTCAAGCAATACAGTTGCAGTATCAATAGTTTTTTGTTTTTCGATCTTTTTTACCCTTATAGGTGCAAGAGTAATATTCTCCATTACCGTAAGATGAGGAAAAAGGTTAAAATGCTGAAAAACCATGCCTATTTCAGCCCTTATTTTTGTGATTTTAGTTTTCCTGCTGAGGATATCTGTGCCCAAGACAATTATAGATCCTGAATTGATCTCCTCTGTTCGGTTAAGTGTTCGCAAAAAAGTGCTTTTCCCGGAGCCGGATGCACCTACAATTACTAAAACCTCTCCGTAATTTACTTTTAAAGAAAAACCGTTTAAGGCTTTCACGCCGTTTGCATATTCCTTGTAGATATTATGTACTTCTACAGCATAGTTTTTATCTGTCACTTTTCGCCATTCTCCTTTCCAGCAACTGCGTTAAAAACGACAAGGAATACGTAAGCATTAGATACATTGTCGCCACTGTAAACCATACTTCAAACGGACTAAAAGTAGAACTTACAATTTCCCTGCCTGCTTTTGTAAGATCTGTTATTGATATGATAGACAAAAGCGATGAGTCTTTGATTAGCGATATGAATTGACCTGCCATTGCAGGCATTGTCCTTTTGACTGCCTGGGGCAGTATTATATATTTCATAATCTGAAAATAGTTCATACCAAGTGAGAGCGAAGCTTCAGTCTGTCCTTTGTCTATGGATTGAATACCTGCTCTCACGATTTCTGCGATATATGCACCCTCAAAAACTGCCAAAGCTCCAACTCCCGAAACCATTCTATCGAGATTGAAAACGGTTCCAATGAAAAAATAGAAGATGAATAGTTGAACAAGAAGCGGCGTGCCTCTTATAAGTTCAATATATGTGACAGCAAGGTTTTTGAGAAGAGGATTTTCTGATATTCTCATAAGACCGGTTACAACACCTAAAATCATTGCAAAAAAAATGGCTATTATTGAAACTTTCAGTGTAATATAAAGTCCGACAAGAAGCGGACCTGCTTTATAGGAACTGTTATATCCTAATTCATCCCCCCTATTAACCACATCCCCCTTTTTAACCTTAATGCTCTCAATCTTAAAAGTTTTCAATACGCCTTTTATAGATTTAACCGTTAGATTTTCATTTTTATACCCTTGTACAAAACCATCAAAAGGTGCATTTACATTAACATTACTTTTGTAAACTATATAGGATGGAACATTGTTCCATCTCCATATATAGCTGATTTTTGAACTTGAGATAAATATAGAATAGACGATTCCTATGATCACAAGTATGTAGGCAAAATTCCATCCTAATTTTACCGGTTTACTCATCATAATATTCTATGTTCCTATAAAAATATTTACTGCACCTTTCTGAGCCAATCATTACTCAAAATCCATTTGCTATATAGCTTTTTGTAAGCACCGTCATGTTTGATCTGTCTTAAAAAGTTGTTAAGCCAATTCAGAAAATCTGGGTCTCCTTTTCTGATTCCCCACGCAAGCGGCTCATAGGTAAACGGTTTATCAAGAAAGGTAAGTTTTCCATGTCCTCTTCTTGCGTAAAAAACCGCATTATACGGCTGATCATAGACAAATGCATCAGCCCTGCCATCTAAAACTTCCATAACAGCCGCAATTTCCGTTCCATATGTTTCCTCATGTGCCTTAGGAATATATCTCTTTATGGCAAAGTCTCCGGTAACACCCAGCTTTGTGACTACCGTATATTTTGGATTATTTAAATCCTTATAGCTTTTAATTATACCAGTCAAACTCTTTTTTATCAATATAGTTTGACCGATAATAATGTACGGTTCCGCAAAGTTTATTTTCAGGTTCCTTTTTTGAGTTATTGTCATTCCGCTCATTATTATATCAAATTTATCTGTCATTAGAGCAGGAATGATGCCGTCCCACGCCGTATTTATAAGTTTAAGTTTAACACCCATATTTTTTGCCATAAGTTTTGCGACATCAACATCAAAACCTATAATACTTCCCGTCTTACTTCTCATTTCAAAAGGCATATAGCCTGTTTCAAGTCCAACTCTAAGGACACCTCTCTTTAGAATCTGATTGAGCGTCGATTGCCGCCACACATTAATGTCCGATGCATGAGCAACTGAACCTATCAGTATTACCCCGACTAAAATAAGAAAAAATTTCTTCATTACCCCTCCAAAAAATTTAATATGATTTACCTTCGGTTAAAAGCTCTTTGATCGCCATTTCCGCACCGCATTTAGGGCACAAAGGCATACTCTCCTTAGGAAAATGTATAATTTTTGTTAATCTGCACTTAGGACAAATAATCTCGATGAGTTCATTTGCGTGCTTACTTATTTTCCTTTTATTTTCCATCTATACCTCTTTAATTTTGATAGAGCCTAAAATAAGTTTACATAATTAATTCGTAAAAGCAAACTACTATAAAAACTATAAACACTGCTATGTGAAATGGACGCAAATGATATACAATGTCCTTTATGAACAACAAGAAAAAAGAATATATCGCCGATTTTCTACTTTTTACGGTAACCCTATTTTGGGGAAGCACATTTATTATCGTTAAACAATCAATAGCTGAAATGCCGGTTTTCGCATTTCTGGGAATTAGATTTTATATTGCAAGTATTATACTATTTTTTTTTAGCTTCTATAGAATAAAAAATATAAACTTAAAATTGATTCGAGACGGACTATTTCTTGGAGTTATGCTTTTCTTATCATATGCTTTTCAGACAGTTGCCCTTTTATATGAAAAAGCCACTGTTGTAGGATTCTTAACCGGCCTAAATGTGGTTATGGTTCCAATCATAGCTGCATTCTTCTTCAAGCGTCTGCCGACTTCTTCATCTATAATCGGTGTTATTTTTGCAGCGGCCGGTATTTTTTTACTTTCATCCAACGGCAATTTTTTAGCCAATAAAGGTACTATTCTCGGAATAATATGCGCACTGTTTATATCAATGCACATTCTTTTGACAGACCGATATTCAAAAATATATGATATATATCTGCTAACATTTATAGAAATTTTCACAGTAGCTGTATTCTCCAGTATAATTTCCCTAATTTTCGAACCAAGATTTTTACCTGAAACAATCAGTCATTTCTTGCTATTCTCCTTTATTATAACCTCTGTTTTTGCCACTGCGTATGCTTTTATAGTACAGACAACCGCTCAAAAATATACCACTCCCACAAGAGCTGCGTTAATATTCACTGCCGAACCCGTATCAGCTGCATTTTTTGGCTATATAATGGGAGGAGAACTACTTACAATAAAAGGATACATAGGTGCCTTTTTAATACTTCTCGGCATTCTCATAGCGGAGTTTCTTCCATTAAGAATACGAAATTAATCTGAGTTGGATTATAGATCTAAAAAAACAGTTTTGCCAACTTCTCAAAACTCACTGATTCCGGATCATAAATAAGCTTGATTGTTTCATAGTGACCCATTAATCCGCTGCAAACTTGTTCATAAGTAGGATTTTTCGTAGTTCCACCCATATATCCAACTCTGCTGATAATAATTCCATCAACTTTTTGGAAATAATCCTGAATTTCCCAGAAACAACCTTCTGCAAAATATGCTTTATGAAATTTTTCAGTAGGAATAAAAGATAGCGAGATAGAATTAACGCAATAAATAAAATTAATTTATCGACACTTATTAACTGATGTTACGCTATCATATATTATATTATGTCAAAAAGAGATTTGCACTAAAATATAGTATCGCTGTCAATATTTACAAGATATTAATTAAAGAGACCACTGCATAATATTCATATTTGCCGCTTCTGTTTTTTGCAAAATGTCTTGTTTAACGTAGATACTCGTATATAATTCTAACGATGAAGCAACTGTATCTATTGTATCCTTAATATTTGGATTTGCAGCGGCATATTTCGTATCGGGCGTCGCTATATATAGAATTAGACCTGTTATTCATAAGCCTATAATTAGATCCGAATCAGAGAAAAAAATAAATAACGATAGAGCTAAGTTTGATACGATTATAAGAAAAAACGTATTTAGCGTAGAAACCGGTACATATAAGATTAAGAAGAATCATATTATAAGAACCGACATAGCAAAAAGTGCTAACTTAAACGGTTACAATCTTGTCGGCTTTGCGCTGGGAAAAAATCAGATGGCGTTGTTTAAGAAAAACGGCAGTCCTTTAATAATTGTTGACAATAAAAACCCGTTTAATGGGAAGTGGTATCTCAAGAATATTTCATAATCAATCGTATATTTAGAAAATAAAG
>CAZAPZ010000081.1:0-7364 GCA_964487285.1 uncultured Campylobacterales bacterium
ATCGTCGCAGGCGTTCACAATCTTGCGATTATAATCCAGCACACCATCAACCACATGACCGAGCCTCTCAAAAATTTCGCCGGCGGAACAAATGATAGGCTCACCCCCGACATTGGCACTTGTTGCAACAAGAGGCCTGCTTATATGATCGAAAATCAGATAATGCAACGGAGTATATGGCAGAAAAGCACCGATACGATCAATGTCGGGAGCAACAATTTCAGGAATCTGCTGCGATTCTTTTGTTTCGTCAAAACAACGTTTATAAACCAAGGCAATCGGCCGCTCTTTTGACAAAATCAGATTTATATCATACAGATCCAACTTAGCAGCCTTGCCGATTGATTCTAAATTAGGAAACATAACCGCAAACGGCTTTTTCGGCCTGTTTTTCCGCTTTCTTAAGCGTTTAACCGCTTCAGCATTAGTTGCATCACACATAAGATGAAAACCGCCTAATCCTTTTACCGCAACAATTTTGCCTTTTTTCAGAAGAACCGCCGTCAGATTGACGGCATCAATTTGCGTTGCCGATACTGCCTGATTATTATCCAAAAATGATAATATCGGTCCGCAGTCAAAACAGCTTATCGGCTGAGCATGATAACGTCTCTTGATAGGAGTGTCATACTCTTTTTTACATTCAGGACATATTTTAAAGAGATTCATTGATGTGTTAGGTCTATCATACGGCAAGGTTTCTATAATGGTATAGCGGGGACCGCAATTTGTGCAGTTGATAAAAAAATAGTTATAACGTCGATCTTTCGGGTCTCTCATCTCTTTCAGGCAGCGGCTGCATACGGCAATATCAGGAGAGATTACAGCCGTTTTCGGAGCATGGCTATCAGAATCGACAATAAAAAACCCGGACCTGTCAAGAGCATTATCAAATCTTGTTTCTATGGAATCAATTCTTGCCAGCGGCGGCTTTTTTCCCTGCAGATCAGCCATAAAATTTTCAAACAGATCCTTTCTTATATCAATATCTATCAAAACTCCATCTGAACGATTTTGCACGACTCCTTTGGCATTGTAGCGGCTTGCCAATCGATAGACAAAAGGCCGAAAACCGACTCCCTGCACAATACCGCAAACTTTTAATACGGCTCTCATTTTCATTTGGATCATATCAGTATAACTACTTTGCTGCCTCAAAGGTGTTGATGAATAACGGTCTGTTTTCAAATCAATTGTTCTGAAATTTCCCCGCGGGTTACCAGTCGTTGCGCATGCGGCAAATTGTATGATCGAATGATCGCACCTAATGATTTTTTGTTTCTCTTGTGCCTTGCTTTAAAATCTGCCTTTTTTAGTTCATTAATAGCTGTTCCGACAAATGCATCAAAATGACTTTTGAGTTTATCGGTTAAGTCGATTCCTACACTTTTTGTATCTTCAGGCACAATGCCTATTATATTAACTTCAGCCATTGTTTCTGTCAGCGAACAAATCTCAAGCATTTCAACTACCTCTACTTCATGAGCTGTACGACGATAATGACCCATTCCCATTAACGCTTTTGACGGCATACTGTAAATACTGCCCGGTTCATCATCGGCGGAAATGGTATCGAGAATAAACACCTTGCTGTAGCTCTGAAAATAATTAATAAGCTTGTAGCCGATTGTTCCCCCATCTATAACATCAATAGACGGGGAGAATAAAAAGTTCTCAGCAATATATTTCGCGGCATAAACACCCACACCTTCATCTTTCAACAAAATATTGCCTACTCCTATAAGTATTGCCTCAGGCATCACTGCTATCTGTTTTGGCAAATTTTGAACCGCCGAATGAGATTGCTATGTCTCCTTCCTGCCAAAAGATAGTACGCCACACCTGATAATAGATATGAAATAATACCCAGGCAATAATCCACCACATTCCGATATGATGTGCAATCCTAACACCCATATTGCCGCCAAAGACATACAATGTCCAGTCTGTTGCCATGTGCAGCAGCGACGGCCACCATCCTCCTACCGAACTTATGCCGGATTCAAGACCCTGAACATAAAGCTGAAATCCGCTAAAAAGCATAAACAGCAGCAGCAAATGCAGTATAGTAAAATAAACCGTGTTAAAGCTGTCGGCATGACTTGAATCAAATCTTTTGCGTCTGTTAAAAGTGACAAGATTCAAAAATACTTCGACAAATTCCTTGATATTGGCGCGATTAGGAATCAATTTTTTGTAAGGTTTATCAAATTTACTGAAAAAGTAAAGATATGCTATTATAATAAATGTTACATCAAGCAGTATCGCACCTATAAAATGAGCCCATCTGTTCCACGCCATTACATATTTATGAGCTGCCGAAACCGCGATAAATGTTTGATAATATGGGTGAGCTATATAGAGTCCGGTAATTACTGCAACAACAATGGCAAAAAAGTTTACCCAATGAATAAGGCGCATTGCCACTGTCATCCTTTTAACCTTTTTATATGTTGATTTTATCATATCATCTCCTCACACCGTACAGGCAGTGTTAACTTTATAGCTCCCCAACTCTTTTCCATTGGTATCTATAAGATGAACGGCGCAGGCAAGGCATGGATCAAAGCTATGAATAGTGCGAAGAATCTCAAGTGGTTGGTTTGGATCGGCAACTTTAATACCTATAAGCGCAGATTCGTATGCCCCTTTTCTCCCTTTGTAATCTCTCGGAGCCGCATTCCATGTTGTAGGAACAACCATCTGATAATTTTCAACCTTCCCGTCTTTTATCTTTACCCAGTGTCCTAAAGCACCGCGAGGCGCTTCTTCAAGCCCATATCCTACGGCGTCCTTACTTGCACTGGCAAAGTCAAACTTAGTCCATGTGCTCAAATCCCCCGAAGCCGTATTTGCAGCAAGCTGATTAACCCATTCAAACATTACATCGGCAACAATTTCCGTTTCAATTGCCCTTGCAGCTACCCGCCCAAGCGAACTAAAGAGTACCTTAGCCGGAAGTCCTGATCTTTTAAGGAAATTATTTACATATTTAACAATACGCTTGTCTTTCTTGGCATATCCTACTACCAAGCGTGCCAGCGGTCCTACTTCGACCCGGTCGTCACCATATATCGGCGACTTAATCCAGCTGTATTTTCCTTTTGTTTTCAGATACGCAACACCGTCACTCTTTTTTTCAAGTCCGGTATAATCAGGTATGGTTACGCCTTCAAACGGATGCAGCCGTTTATCTCCCTTATACCAGGAATGTGTTACATCTTCAGTTATCTTTTTTTGGTCAAGATCATATGTTTTTGTTAAATCACCGTTTAAAACTATTCCGCTCGGGAAAAGCAGTTTGGAATGATAAAATCCGGTATCATCTAAGCGGAAACTTCCGTAAACCATATAGTTTTTTAGACCTGCTCCTGTTCCGTTTAAGCCTTCATCAGCATACATTGTTCCTGCCATGTAAATATCAGGGAGGTAGGCATTTTTGATAAATTTTCTAACATTCCTCAACAAACTCTTGAACAGAGCGATTCTTGCCGGATTTTCTATATCTTGAACGCATGTTACTCCTCCAACCACGATTGATTGCGGATGAGGATTCTTTCCGCCGAATATTGCCATCATTTTTGCTGCATCTCTCTGAAGATCAAGCACATCAAAATAGTGAGACAGGGCAATAAGATTTTGTTCGGGAGTCAATTTATAATCCTTATTTCCCCAGTATCCATTGGCAAGTATTCCAAGGCGACCTTGTTTTGCAAATTTAGTCAACCGTTCCTGCAGTTTTTTGTAAACTAATTCACCGGTATTCCATGTGCCTGTTCCTGCAACTTCTGCCCATTTGTTCGCTTCCTGAGCTGCTTTCTTTGGGTCTCCTTTCAATGCGCTTATAGCATCCACCCAATCCAAGCCGGCTAAATTATAAAAATGAACCGGATGATCATGGACGGTCAGTGCTCCCTGTATGAGATTGCGCACCAATCTTGCATTTTTTGGAATATTAATGTCAAAGGCATTTTCCATAGCCTCAATACTTCTAAGATAATGCGTGCCGGTGCATACGCCGCAGACACGCATTGCCAAAAGACCGCAGTCACGCGGATCACGTCCCTGCAGTATTGTTTCGATTCCACGAAACATTGTGGATGAGCTGTATGCATCGACAATAGTATTGTTATCATCTATAATGGCTTCTATACGCAGATGCCCTTCAATTCTTGTAATTGGGTCTATAACTATATGCTTACTCATCTTTATCCCTCTCTTTCTCTTCTTCTTTAGATTTAGATTTTTTACCTATTATCGCACTTACTGCTGCATGAGTAGCTATACCGACTCCGGCAACACCTAAGAGTCCCAAACCAAATTCATCAACCGAACTTTCAACTCCTCCGTCGGGTGCTTTGATATTGGCATCGGCTATAGGCCGCTCAAAGGCATATTTGTCCCAAAATTCAGGTTCGGAGCATCCGATACATCCATGTCCGGCACCAACAGGCCAGTTAACCGCCTCATTGTAGCGGACTATGGGACAATTGTTGAAGGTCATCGGTCCTTTGCAGCCCATTTTATAAAGACAGAAATTATTCTTTGCTCTGTTATCACCCCATTCTTCCACATATTCACCTGCATCAAAATGAGCTCGTCTCTCACAGTTATCGTGAATACGATACCCAAAAGCCCATTTAGGACGCAGCAGACTATCGAGTTTGGGAATTTGACCTTTTAGCACAACAAGCAAAATTGTACCTACTATATTTATAGGATTTGCCGGGCAGGCAGGAATATTAATTATCGGTTTTCCTTTAATTATATTCATAACTCCTTTGGCTCCGGTCGGATTTGGAGATGCAGCCGGCACACCTCCAAAGGTAGCGCAATTACCAACCGCTATGATTGCAGCGGCATTTTTAGATAACCTGGTTAGATACTCAAGGAATGTCTCACCTGATGCACCGATTGTCCCGTAAATACCCTTTTCTGCAGTCGGTACAGAACCCTCAACAACTAGAATATATTTACCCTTGAAATGTTTTACCGCGTTATTAAGCTGGGCTTCGGCTTGATAACCTGCAGGTGCCATCAATGTTTCCTGGTATTCAAGACTGATAATGTCAAGAAGAATCTCTTCTATCTTTGGACCGTCGCTTCTGATGAATGCTTCCGTATTTCCGGCGCAATCCTGAAATTCAACCCAGATAACAGGCAGTCTGTTCATCAGTTCTGCGGCTTTTGCCACTAAAGGCTCAAACATCGCCGGCAGCATCAGCATTGCGGTTGTGGCACTTGCCCACTTCAGAAAGGTACGCCTGCTTACACCGTTGATTTTCAACTCCTCTTTTAGATCAATGTTTTTGACCGGCTTTGTCGCTTCCAGCTCGTCAAGCCGCTTTTTGCATTTTTTATAAAGTGCATCATAATACTCTTTTCCCCTGTTTGTATTTATCGCCAAGTTTTTTGCAGTAAACAGTCCCTTCATGGATTATCCCCCTATATTTCCTTAAATTAGTTAAATATAAACCAATAAACTGTCGCATCCTTATTGATAATTCTTACATACCTCACCCTCCATAGGTATTTATTTAAAACTATTTTGCCTGACCAATACCTTCTTATAATAGAGAAATGCGCTGACCCAGCTTATAATCATGATCAATACGATAAAAATCCCTAACACCTCAAAATTCAAACTATTCAGAAAATCAAAGAACGGTGTATGGATATTTACCTCCATAGACATTACCTGCATCCATTCGACCAGTCCCACTGCAAGGGCAATAAAAACACTGGTTCCGGTTATAATCACATTAAAGAACAGCTTTCTTGTTGCATCGATCATAGCCCAATCGTATATCTTCATCATTACAAGACCATCAAGACCATCCATCAGACTCATACCTGCTGTAAACAAAAGAGGAAATATCAGAACACCCCATACCGGAAGCGCAGAACTTTTAGCTAAAGCCGCAGAGATACCGAGTATTGCAACCTCTGTTGCAGTATCAAAACCAAGACCAAATAGAAATCCGAGAGGGTACATCTTGTAACTTGTGTTAATATGCTTGTATGCAAATCTAAAGAATCTGCTTAAAAAACCACGCTTATTTAAAAGATTATCTAAAGTCTGATCGGTAAACTTTTTATGATTTTCCGAATTCCTGTAAGATTTAAAAAGTTTATAAAGTTCTATCAGAATGATAAAATTTATAACACCTATCAAAGTTAAAAAACTTGCAGACACAACTGTTCCAAATGCACCTCCTATATTTTTAAGAAACTGCATATGCGGTAAAATTGTTCTTGTTGATAGAACAACAGCGAGAGACAAAAGCAGGACAACGGTTGAATGACCAAGCGAAAAAAATAATCCGACTGTAACAGGTTTTTGATTATCCTGCCTCAGTTTTCTTGTTACATTATCTATTGCAGCTATATGATCTGCATCGAATGCATGCCTTAAACCAAAAAAATATGCCAATGCACCCAAGCCTAAAAGGGAAGGTTCAAATTTGGTAATAGTAAAAAACAATATCCATGTAATTATATTGAATAATACAAGAAAACTTATCATTATTGATGATCTTTTCTTTAAGTCTAACATCTTAAATCACCCCTCCCTCAAACGATTGTGGAAGATTTAGTCAAACTATAGCATTGAAAATAAAGTGTAATCATTATATATAGAGATGTCAATAGTACGAATTGCCTCATTTAAAAATCTATACGAAATATAATAGAATAAGGAAGCTCGATTATAACAGAAAGAGTAGATTTTTTGGCAGGAGGTAATCTTATGTCCCTCAATCTTAAAAAAAGAAGGGCGGCTGTGAGGGAAGCATCCAAAAGATATAAAAAGGTATTGACGACACTTAAACAGCTGTGGCGATTGTCAGATTATCTCTGCTGAAAAAGGCTCTCAGAATATACAGAGGAGACACTTCCAATTCTCGAAAGATTTAATGAGATAAAATTAGGTGAATCTACAAGGTAAAAACTAATCAGGATCAGTCCGGCTGCAATAGATAGGCTGTTTAAAAAAGAGAAATATAGATTAAAAAACAGAGGAAGAAGTTTAACAAAACCGGGAACGTTTTAGTCGTCAGATACCAATAAGAACCTTTGCCGATTGGAATGAAAAGAGGACTGGATTTATAGAGACAGATCTTGTAGGACATGATGGGGGTATATTAAGAGGTGATTTCCTTTATACACTTGATGTAACAGATGTTAATACCGGATGGACTTCAAACTAGAGCAGGAAGCAAGGTAACAAAAAAATATAGCAAACCTATGACACCTTACCGGAGGATAACCCAGATGATATCTCTAAAGCCATAAAGGTAAAGCTTACAGAAGAATATGGACGATTAAATCCTGCCAAATTGAAAAGAATGATAGATAAACTTCAA
>CAZAPZ010000082.1:0-7363 GCA_964487285.1 uncultured Campylobacterales bacterium
AGATTGCTTCGTCGTTCTACTTCTCGCAATGACATTTTTCAACAGCCTCTTAAGTACTTGCCGGTTTAGTTGTAAAATGATATCTCTATATTTGTTCATATCTACCTTTATTTACATTTAAATCTTTCTTGCTATAATAGTAACAGAATAATAGCATGAAAGAAAATGATATAAAACAATATACTGGAGAAAACAGCAAAACTTATATAGCATACAGCGGCAAAGTTTACGATGTCTCCGAAAGCAAGCTCTGGAAAAAAGGCATCCACATGCGACTTCATAAAGGCGGAAACGATTTAACGGCAAGCTTAGAGGTTGCGCCGCATGGTGATGAGGTTCTCAAAAAATTTGTAGTTGTAGGCAGTTTTGAAGAAGAAGAAACGATCCAAACTACAAAAGAAAGGCTCCGGCTTTTATATAGAATGTTTCATCCGCATCCGATATTTGTTCATTTTCCCATAGCACTTTTTGTTTTTAGCGCATTTCTTAATATAATTTGGATGATCACAGATTCTCATTCATTTGCGCTTGCAGCCCAATATTCTTATATTGGCGCAGCTATAGGAAATATTCCTGCCATATTTGCAGGGCTGTTAAGCTGGTGGGTCAATTACGATTTAGCAAAAACAACTACATTTAGAAGAAAAATTATTGGTTCCTCTCTGCTGTTTGCGTTCTCCATAACTACTATTTTGTTATACATTTATAACGCACCTATCTATTTAATCGGCATTGCCGTTTGGTTATCTGCCGGTTTAGTAGTTTATACGGCATATCAGGGCGGAAAAATAACCTTTCCTGTATAATGGAGGCAAGATGAAGGATAAAGGAAATAAGAAAAAAGCTCTGATAGAAATGATCGACATTATAACATTATCCATACCTCGTGAAATTGATGCAAGAACAATCTATCTTAACGCAGCAAAGAAATCTGTATCGGATGAATCAAGAAATCTTTTTCTGTCTCTGGCAAAACAAGAAGAAGGTCATGAAAAAATGCTGAGAAACATATTGGAGGCTATAAAAGAAGAGCTTAAAACATTAAACATTTAAAACTTGACATTCTAAAAGATATGCTTAGTATTAACGGTTTATGATGAATATAATGCGTTTTTTCGTTCCTTTATTTATGACCTTGTTTGTTGTGATACATATAGGTGTTATAGGATTGGAACTCTCGGGTCAACAGGTAAAGAATGTTGCAAAGGCAACTGTTTCAAGCAAGATTAATAAGATTGAACACAAAGCGGCGTCTAAGATGGAATATCCAAAAACTACCACCGCCCTTATCAAGTTGCTGGGGGATAGATCCAAATGGTTCCGTTATAGAACCGCACCTTTGATAGGAAAGCTGCCTGCGGATTTTTCTAAGCTTGCACCTGCTTACAGAAAAAGAATTTTTATCGCAGCAATACTTCCACTTGCTGTTACCGTTAAGAAGCAGTTTGATGCGGAACATAGATATGTCATTGACATAAACAATAAGATTCGTGAGAATCTTCCAATAAATACAAACGATATCAAAAGACTTAGTCTCATGTTCAATCGCTACAACATTAAAGGCGGAAATTTAAAACAACGGTTAAGAAAACTATCTTTGAGAAGCGGAAGCGTCCCAATAAGCCTGCTGCTTGCACAGGCCGCCGTTGAATCAAACTGGGGAGCATCCCGTTTTGCAATATACGGCAACAACCTATTTGGAATCAGAACCTATCATTCCAGTGGCATGAAACCTAAAAACCGTTCCCGCTATGAAAGAAATTTTAAGGTAGTAGCCTACAAAAATCTTGGCAGCTCAATAAAAAGCTATATCATAAATTTTAATACCGGATGGGCATATAAGGGGTTGAGAAAAACGAGAGAAGCTTTGTTTCCGAAAGAAAACCCATACAAGATGGCAGATAACCTTCAATTCTATTCCATAAAAAGAGGCGGTTACGTAAAAATGATAAAATATGTGATTAGCAAAAACGATCTTGGAAGATTTGATAAAACAGGGAACAATACATAATTTGCAGCAGTGCATGCAAAAACAGCCTTATCTTAAAGCGTTGTCGTATAAACAACGCTTATTTTCTTTGTTTCTACCCTGCTTATTGTTAATATCACTTTTTACCAATATAGCTAATGGCGCTGTGATACTTTTGTATCACAGATTCGGAGAACCCAGGTATCCATCTACAAATACATCCGTTAATACATTCAAAAATCAAATGGCGTATCTAAAAACCAACGGATATAACGTTATAAAACTCTCAAAATTATGCAGTATGGTAAGAACGCACAAGTCAGCAACAAACGATGTTGCTATAACAATAGATGACGGCTTTAAGTCAACATTAAAAGCGGTAAAAATTTTGAAAAAGTACCATTTTCCTGCAACTATCTTCCTTTATACGGATGCATATAACGGATGGCCGGCATATCTAAATTGGAAAGAGATAAATCAAATCATCAAAGATCCTATGTTTGGCATTGAAAATCATACCGCAGCACATAGCCGGTTAGATAGCTTAACAAAAGCACAGGTAACCGCTCAAATTGATTCTGCTCAAATAAGCATAAAAAAGCATACTGGGAAATATGCAACACTTTTTGCATATCCATACGGAGACTATAATGAATCAACGGTAAATATCGCAAAAAAGTTAGGTTTTGCCTGCGTTTTCAGCCAAGATGTAGGGGCAGTAGATGGACAAACCAATCCATACCTTATTCCAAGAATTGCCATGACCGGCAAAGATCCTAAATTAAAACGATTTATAAGAAAACTTAACATTCTGCCGCTTCACCTCAAAAGCTTTTCACCGAAAGAAAAAATTTCAGGTGGAGATATCATAAAAGTTATTCTTAAAAATCCTTCTGATTATTCAAATGTTCAAATATATATTTCCGAATATGGATGGATTAAGACCGATTATGACAAGCTTAGCGGGAAAGCAGATGCTATTGTCGCAGAAATTACAAGATACAGACAACGCATTGTTGTTAAGGCTATGCAAAAAAGCAGCGGAAAATTGGCATATTTTACATGGATGATACACAAAAAATAGCTTTATAAAGTTCGAGAAAGATGATGAGCCCACTGCATAATCTGTAATTGACTTACTTCTATTTCCGAATATCATATCTATTAACTCTAAAAGTAGTTGAAAATCGTAATTGGTAATAAGAATTCGCATAAGGAACACAGTTATTAGTAGTGTATTTTTGCGAATTATATAGAAATACCTTAAAGCTTGCCGGAGGTGTTTTATGGAAGAAGCAGATATTATAGTAGAAAAAATTTATAAATGGAAACTTATGGAATTTCTAACCGAAAATGAGATACCGCACAAATTATGGTTTACCGAAACAGTTACAAGATGCGTTGTTTCTGCCGATCTGAATGACGAAGAACTTACTAAGATAGAACGGTTTTTAGATAACATCAGTTGCTCCGCCAGAATTGTACTGTCTAATTATACGATAAGAATCACTTCATAAGTTTCGAGAAAGACAAAATGGCAATACGCAATCTTACATACGAGGATATAATTTTCAAAGTAGATACCGATTCTTTGAGAACTGGAAAAAGCAGCGATTTATGGTTCGGGCAAGAGAGAATAAAAAATGCCGTTTCATTTATCACAAACTATGACAGCAGAAATTTATATTTATCAGGCAATTTCACGCCTTCTGATCGCAAATATCTGATGCAATCACTAAAAGATCTATCCAAGCCAAACAAAGTCAATGATTGGTGCTATATATATAATTTTAAGGAACCTATTAACCCAATTGCCGTTAAATTGTCTTCGGGACAAGCTCCGCTATTTAAGTCTAATATGAAAATGCTTCTTGATAACTTTAAAAGAGAAATACCTGAAGTTCTTGAGAGCAAAGAGTTTTCGCTACGCATAAGACAGATAACAAATGAAATTGATGACCGCATAGGAAAAAGATTCGAAATGCTTAAAACTATTGCTGCCGGACTTGGCTTCATTATCAAGCCGTCTTCTAAGGGACTTCAGATTAATCCGACAATCAATAAAAAAATTATAACCGAACAAGATTTTCCTATATTAAGCGATGATCAAAAACAACTGATAAATCAGAACAGACGCAAGTTGGATGATAAAATTGCTGAATATCTTGAAAATATACGAGTACTTGAAAAAGAAAAATGGAAAAAACTTAAGAAAGTGAGAAACGAAGTTATTCTTCTTGCCATAAGTCAATATATTGATGAATTGATAAAACAATACATCGACTGTGATAAGATAAAAGAATATCTGAAATCGCTTGAAGAATATACCGTCGATCATGCCGAACAATTTTTGCCGGAAAAGCCTCAGCAATTCAAGTTGGAATTTGACGGTAAAACTATGCTTCCGTTTGAAGTGAATGTACTAATAGATTCATCCAATCAAAAAACGCCTCCTGTCATATATGAAGATAATCCCACATTTTATAATATTTGCGGGAGAGTTGAAAAAAAAGCCATGTTTGGAAACTTAATAACAGATTTTACCATGATTAAAGCAGGTTCTCTTCATAAAGCAAACGACGGATATCTAATCCTTGATGCAGAGAGAGTGTTAAGCAGACCGGGAAGCTGGTGGTTACTAAAAAATGCCCTACTCTCAAAAGAGATAAAGATTGAGAATATCGAAGATACGCTTGGATATCTATCCATAGCGGGTATAAGGGCTGAACCGATAAAATTAAATACCCATGTGATACTTCTCGGTTCGCGCTACATCTATTCTCTACTTAGTGCTTACGATCATGAATTTAAACTTATATTTAATCTCAAAGCGGATTTTAATTATGCTCTTTCACTATCGGTTGAAAACTCAGCTACCATACTAACAGTGATAAAAGAAAAATTCAGCAACGCAAATTTTACAGATAATGCATTGAAGGAGATTATAAAATTTGCATCCCGTTCCGCCGGAAGCAGAAAGAAAATTACGGCAAAAGTTTATGAACTTGTCACATTATGCAAAGAAGCCGTATCAATTGCAAAAGATAACAAGTTAAACCAAATAACAGAGGCACATATAAAAGATGCTATAAAAAGTGATATATATAGAAAAGAACTCATGAGAGAAAAGATAGTAGAAGCAATCAAAGATAAGCAGATAATGATTGAAACCGAAGGTAGAAAAATAGGACAGGTAAACGGACTGGCTGTTATAAGAGATGGAGATTTTCAATTTGGAATAGCAAATAGAATATCTGCTTCCTGTTTCATGGGAAAAGCAGGAATTATCAATATTGAACGAGAATCAGACATGTCAGGTCCAACATTTAACAAAGCTTCTATGATAATTGCCGGCTATCTTGGGCAGAAATATGCACAAAAACATCCTTTGTCACTATCTGCATCACTTGCCTTTGAACAGTCTTACGGCTTGATAGAAGGCGACAGCGCATCGGTTGCAGAGCTCGTTACGCTTCTGTCTCGATTATCGGATATTCCAATCAGACAGGATATAGCTGTAACAGGTTCTCTTTCTCAAGCAGGCGAAGTTCAACCAATAGGCGGAATTAACGAAAAAATTGAAGGATTTTATAGAATATGCAAAGAAAAAGGCTTAACTGGAAATCAAGGCGTTCTATTTCCTTCTCAAAATAAAGTTAACCTAATATTAAGCGATGAGGTTGAGCAGGCGGTTAAAGATGGTAATTTTCATTTGCATACCATGACTATTATAGACGATGCAATAGAACTTTTTACCGGAATGCTTGCCGGCAAATTGCTTGATTCAGGTTATGAGAAAAACAGCATCCATTATCTAATTGATAAAAAACTCACTAAGTATGCAAAATACAGCATGGCGTTCAAAGGTAATGCTTAAAATTATAGATTCGGGTGAAAGCCATGGTCCTATTCTTACGGCAATAATTTCAGGATTACCTTCAGGATTAAAAATTGACATTGAAAAAATAGATGAAGATTTGTCCGAACGACAGAAGGGGCATGGAAGAGGTTTGCGGCAGCTAATAGAGAAAGATAAGGTAATTATTGCATCCGGCGTCAGAGGAGCAATCACCATAGGATCGCCTGTAACAGTTCAGATACGAAATAAAGATTTCGAAAATTGGAAAGCGGTTATGGATCCCATAGAAGAGGGCATTAATAAAAAACTGCTCGTACCACGACCCGGACATGCAGATCTGGCAGGAGCAACAAAATTCCATCTTAACGGTTTAAGAAATATTATAGAACGATCAAGTGCCAGGAAAACAGCAATAAAGGTTGCGGTAGGAAGCCTGCTAAAACAGTTTCTTTCAACTTTTGGAATTGATGTAATAGGATTTCTTGAAACTATGCATAATATCCGAACAAACGGTGAAATTAATTTGTCAACACTCAAAAAAGATATTAGCAGCTCATCTTTCAGGACGCCGTATAAAGAATATGAACAGGCATTCACGGATATAATCAACTCAGCAAAAAAGAACGGCGATACAATAGGCGGAATCATTAGAGTTATTGCAACCGGAGTTGTGCCTGGCATAGGAAGCTTTACGGATGATGACTTACGATTAGACAGCAATATTGCAAGTGCCGTAATTTCCATAGGGGCAATCAAAGCCGTTGAAATAGGAAATGCCATTGAAAACAGTCGACATTTCGGAAGCGAAGTACATGATGAGATTTTTCCAGACAACGAATATATTAAAAGAAAGACAAATAGAGCCGGGGGCATAGAAGGCGGAATGAGTAACGGTGAGCCGATAGACATCCGCTGTTTTATGAAACCGATTCCAACGCTAATGAAACCCCTCAATTCAGTTAACCTGAAAACAGGTATGGCAGATAAAGCCATACAGGAGAGATCAGACACAACCGCCGTGAGAGCCGCAAGTATTGTGGCGGAAGCATCCGTGGCAATTGTTTTGACAAAACTATTTTTAGAAAAGTTCGGAGGTGATACTATGGAAGAAATATCAGGCTCTTTCAACAGATATGTAACTTATCTTAGGGACTCCGGGAGATATGTAAAAAAGAGTTATTAATTTGTCTCTTTCGTTTCTTTTAAAGTGTTACAAAATATAGCAGCCTCTCTGCTGCTTTTAGAATCCCACTCATCTTGCCTATAGGATATAGGCATAATTCATAAATCAAAGATGCACAAGGTCGGCAAATTAAAAATAAGTCAAAAAAATGAGCATTGATACTTGACAGTATAAGATTTCACTGATACGTTATTATACAGAGAATAGTTATGTGTCTATTTATATTGAATTGTCTTAAAAAAGCAGAAGAAAGTATGCCGGAATTTCATTCACACTACAACAAAAAGATAATTAGTTTAAGTAAAATTCTAAGAGGATGTTTTGTGTTTATGATGCATAATAGATTAAAGCT
>CAZAPZ010000083.1:0-7268 GCA_964487285.1 uncultured Campylobacterales bacterium
GAATACACCTTAAAAACAGTTTGGATATGGTCTTGACAATGGGGTGCGGTTTAATTAAACAGGAGGGTTATCAAAAAATGATGTTACGCGAAACAAGCAATAATATTGCTATCGCTGAGAAGGTTATACGACTTGCCAAGGTGTGTAGGATAGCATTAAGCTCAGACAATATTCCATATATTGTTCCGGTTTCTTTTGGCTACAATAATAATACGATTTATTTCCATTCTTCCTGCAAAGGGAAAAAGATAGATATTCTCAGAAAAAATAACAATGTTTGTTTTGAATTTGATGTAAATCGTAAACTTGTTAAATCTCAAGATGTTTGCAAATACAGTATGGAGTTTAATAGCGTTATCGGTTATGGAAAGGCATATTTCATCCAAGATATTAAAGCGAAAAAGATAGCTTTAAATATAATTGTAAACAATTATATGGAAACGAAAGAAATTTTTGACTTTCCTGCAAATGATTTGAACAGCGTTCTGTTGATAAAAATAAAAATTGGACAAATAACAATGAGGGCAAAATATGTTAAAAACAAAAATGACATAGATACAGAAATTATGGTTTAAGACAGAACTGTAAAGCCCGTGGAATAAGGGTTTGTTCGAATAAAGTATCAAAATCGGGACGGGTAAAGATCGTCTTGAAATTGTATCAACAATGATGCCTAAATGCTTAAACATGATTTTCTCAGAACTTGATTCCGGCTAAAAAAGTACAATTTAGCCGGAAAACATGGTAAAAGAAATGGTATACATTTTTAAAAGTCAACTAAAATCTAAAACAGATAAATAACCAATTTGCAACTGTTTGTCTCTCTCGTTAATAGAAATTAAATACGAGAGGGATAAATTAGTTAACCGGTGATATAACGGTTGCTGCATAACTAACGTACTTCATATTCCATTGATTTATCAGCTTAAAAAAGTATCTGCCTTCTATAAATCATCTATAACATGGACATTTTATTGAATTCAATTTCTAACCTTAGATCGATTTGTATATAAAGCTTTTATACAACGGGATATATACGAGTTTTGGATCGTGGATGTCCGGTTTGTTTCAAAAGACGATTTTATAGAATCGTCGTATATAGCGCTATATATAATGAGGCCACTGCACAGTTGCATATAACATGGAGGCATCTTATTCACTTGTTTTTTTTCGGGCAAAGCAGTCTGATGCTGCTATGCCCGATTCAATCATTCTTTATTACTGGGTTTTAAAGTAGTTCAAAATCTGTTTTTGAGCTGCAGTATGCGCACTTGTAATTATAGGCTGCTCCGATTGATATATAGGATAAATCGGAGTACCTTTATAGCTGGAAATATCATCGCTTAGCATAAAGAAATGCGGTATATATTGACCTGTTATGCCGTATTGATACCACGCGCAATAGGAGTTGTAATAGCCGTATTCACCGATAGATCTTGTGCCGGATCTAACAGAATAGGAGACGCTGAGAGACCAAGAACAGACTTTACAAATATTTCATTAGAAATATTCGGTACAACAATATCGTTCTTTGCAGTCTGCACTAAAGCATTCTTAACATTATTTGCAAGATAAACAGGATCGGCAGGATCAAGAAGCAGTTGTGCAATGCCCAAAAATGTCATATACGGAACGGTATTTTTTGTATAGCCCATAGCTGTAACCATTGATTTGAGGCTTGCTATCGAAGTTTCATCAAGAAGTGCCGCAAGGTTAGCTCCACCTACATTAAGCACTGATTTTGCAATGGCTGCATTGTTGAATTTGTCGAATATTGATCCGGTGATCGTTCCGAGAGACTGGCTGACAAAATAGATTTTGGTTGGTTTATCAACTGTACTTGTATTGCCGTCAAGATCAAATTTTCCGGCTTGAAGATCTTTAAGCATAATTGTCATATCAAATGCAGATTGATAAAGGTTGATTCTATCTTGGGGCATATTTGCCGTAAAAAAGCATCCTCCCGATGAACTTGTATCGCAATCTCCAAACAGTACGTGTGTATTATAGTAAGAAAGAGCCCTTCCTCCATGATCGGGTAAATCCATAGCGATAATAGTGTATCCTGCCGGAAGAAGTTTTGCCGTGAGCGCAAATGCATCCATCTTTGTTCTGCCTAAACCGTGCTGAAAAATAACCACATTACCGTTATAGTCACCTACGGCTGCAGGAGGAGGAACAATAATGGTTGGAACCGATCTGCTGCCGGTGTACTTGTATCAAGCGTTGTAACGTCAAACGAATTGAATCCGGTCTCAAGGAAAGGAGTTGACATAAAAGAGCTCGTGACATCCGATGATACCGCAGAATATGCCGCTAATACGCTTCCGCCGCCCCTATTGCCTCGTATTCGCTTGTAATTGCCTCAGGATCGCTCGTTGTTGCATTATACGGCAAACCTGTGACATTTAAGGGATCACCTTTAGCAAGCTGAGCAAAATCCTGAAGACTCAGCGTTTTATCGGCAGTGGTAAATGTGAACAGCTCCAAAATATCCGATTTTGGCGTTAAAAACAGTTGTTTAAACAAGCCAAAAAGAGGTACATATTTCTGCCTTATCGCTTCCATCTGAGAATTGGCAAGCTTAGTATCGGATTTTAGCATATCAAGCGTGGCAGTTGCTGACAAAAGCGCACCGTTAGCACTTTTTATTCCCTTCTTTACTTCGACAACATAGTTATCGCCTGCATTAAGTGGAGTAATAGGATAAATTTTTATAGCATAATTTAGTACCTTTCCGCTGTTATTTTCAACCGTTTGATAGAAGCTTTTTATCTTTGCTGTCTGGTCAATCTCACTATTATTGACAAGATTGGTCGCAAGACAACCATTATATTTTGTTTTATCAGGCGTTGTGCCTTTTGGCCCAAAGGAAGCGCATGGTGTAATAAGTTTTGTTAAATCAATCAAAATTATATTCCCATTTAGATTTGTAAGCGCACTGCTGCTGTTTGCATCAAGCGGAATAGCTATCGGTGCATTTGGGCTTAATCCTTTGATTTTCAGATTTGCAATTTCGGTATATAGAGCGTTTTCCGCAGAACTATTTTTTGGGCTAACCAAATCAACAAATCCAGATGTATCTAAATCATATGGATTCGGAGCTGCCCATGCTATATCGTTTGGAAAAGGAAAAGTTTCAGTGGCCAAATTGAATGCAAGTTTATCGGAAGGTAAAATTATCGAGCTATTCGAGCCGCTGCCTCCTCCTCCGCATTCAGATAATCCGACTGACCCAATACGAACATCATCGCAATCAAAATTTTTCTAATCATCTTTATACCCCCTTATTTGGTTTAATTCTATATCTTAGTTTATTATATTTCCTATGTATTATTAAAAGCTCTCTTTTTCTTGCCATAAATTCATCTTTTTTACCTCTGAGCCAAGCTCCGTGATCTGTCCAGCTTGCCGTAATAAGAGGTTTTCCTGTTTTATGAGGCTTTCCGCATATTGCACAGATGATATCACCGCAAGAAAGCTTGAAGCAGTTTGAACCGCAAAAGTCACAGAATTCATCATTGCTATGCTCATTTTCAGCTCCGATCAAAATCTTCCCGAGAACGGCAAGTTTCTCTTTCTGGCTTTCAATTTCGCCAGGAAGGGTGGCTATGAAATCCGTTTTAGATCTTACATTAAGTTCCATAGTAAACGCAATTACAGCAAGCGATGTGAGCGTGAGTCCCTCCCATCCTTTAATTCCCGAAACAGACAGCAGTGCAGCAGGCGTTCCCTTTATATTTTTATATTGGTTAAGAAGCAGCATTCTATCTGCAAACAGCTTCCACATGCCGTTTATCCCCATAAAATAAGTATTGCTGACAATGACAAGTCCGTCTGCCTCATCAATTTTTTCCAACACCCATATAGCATCATCATCTATTACACATCCTTCTTTAAAAAGACATTGGTAACATGCGGTACACGGCTTGATGTTAAGATCATAAAGGTTAATAACTGATTTATGGTCAAATCCTGCCGCATCAAGAATAATTTTTGCTGCAATTTCGCTGTTTCCGTTGCCTCTCGGTGTTGCAATAACAGCTAAGCCTTTGGTCACATAGCCTCCAAAACAATTGCAGTCCCTTGACCTCCTCCAATACAAGCTGAAACAATACCTTTATTTTTTTCTCTTTTTTTCAATTCCTTCAAAACGGTGATTACCAGCCTCGTTCCGGTTGCAGCGAGAGGATGTCCAATTGCCACCGCTCCTCCATTAACATTTGTCTTATCAAGATCAAGATTGAGCTCTTTTACAACTCCAAGAAATTGTGAGGCAAACGCCTCATTGACTTCCACGAGATCAAAATCGCCAATAGCGATACCTGCGTTTTTTGCAGCCTTTTTCATTGACGGCACAGGTCCCAAGCCCATAAAAACCGGATCAACACCGCTTATGCCCCATGAAATGATTCTGCCGATCGGATTATAGCCATTTGCTTTTGCCCATTCAGCTGAACTTACAATAACTGCTGCGGCACCATCAACAATTCCCGATGCATTGCCTGCCGTTACAGTACCGTTTTTTTTGAAAGCCGGTCTAAGTTTTGATAGATCGTCCCGTGAAATATCAAATCTGATATGCTCATCAATTTTTAGCGGCTTTTTCATCTTTTTTGAATCATATACCTCAACAATTTCATCGCCTAATCTACCGGATTCTGCAGTTTTAGCTGCTCGCATCTGGCTCATATATGCAAAATCATCCACTTGATTTCTTTCTATTTTATCCTTTTCGGCAATGTTCTCAGCAGTTAATGCCATAGGCAAATCTGTATATGTATCAGTTAATGACTGCCAGAGATAATCTTCGAGAGGCGGATTTCCTCCGAGTCTCATTTTACCAAAACGAGCATTTCTCAAACAATACGGCACCCGGCTCATTGATTCTGTGCCTCCGGCTAAAACAACATCCGATTCACCTATCATTATTTGTCTTGCAGCCTCTATTACAGATTCAAACCCTGAACCGCAGAGACGGTTGAGCGTTAATGCAGGCGTCTTGATAGGTACTCCGCTTTTTAAACCAATATGTCTTGCAAGATAGATTGCATCTTTTGAACTTTGTATAACATTTCCAAACACAACATGATCGATAGATTCCTTTGGAAAACTCAGTTTTTCAAAAAGCCTTTCTGCTGCTATTACACCAAGATCTATCGCTGAAAAATTTTTAAGCAATCCTCCGAAATTACCAAACGGTGTTCTTAAGCCATCTAAAATTACAACATCTTTCATTTCAGTTTCCCTATTTCTTCCGTTAAAACCGGTATAAACTTTTTCCAGTCAGCCACAATTCCATATCTGGCTCTTTTGAATATCGGAGCCTCCTCATCTTTATTAACAGCAACAACAATTTTTGCATTGGTAATCCCAGCCAAATGCTGACTTGCTCCGCTAATTCCAACTGCAACATATAAGTCCGGCGCAACTATAGTTCCTGTCTGTCCAACCTGAAGGCTGTTAGGAACCCAGCCTGCATCAACCGCTGCTCTTGAAGCTCCAATAGTTCCTTCAAAAAGTTTTGCCAGTTTTGAAAGATTATCAAACCCCTCTTTTCCTCCGATGCCTCTTCCGCCTGATATGATAACAGGAGCATCTTCGAGACTAATTCCTTCCGTCTCTTCCATTTTCTTTTCCACTAATTCAACTTTTTTTTCTGAAACGGTCAACTTATCAGCCTCAGTTTGACCATCCAAAGAATCGGGGTCAAAGTAGTTTTCCCGGAGAGAGATGCATGCTTTCTTTTTTTCAGGCTCATATTTAGCAACCGCTTTACCGCCATAAACAGGATGCGTTAATATGATACGATTATCCTCTTTTTGAACATCGGTAATCTCCGCTGCAATGGATGCACCAAGTTTAAATGCCAGCTCAGGAAGGATAGAAAGCCCGATGTCACCTGATGATATTACATAATCGGCATCTTTAGCCAGTTCCATCAATGAACCGACTAAATTTGCACCGATAGATTCTGTCGTTACCCATGCTTTTTTCCATGATCCTGAAACATTGTTTTGATCGGTAATTACAACAACCTCATGATCAGCACACAATCTACCTGCAACGGTTTTTAATTCTCCTAATCTTTTCGGATTATCCAAGCTTATTATCAGTGCTTTCATAATAGATGCTCCTTTTTTAAATTTTCTACAAGTGCATTAGCCGCTTCATTGATATCATCGGATGGCAAAATTTCACATTTGTATTCAATATTCGGAACTTCTACGGAAATTTCTTTCATTCCTGAATCTCCGGTTGAGTCAGTCGTTTCATAACTTACAGGTTTTCTTTTTGCCTTCAATATTCCCCTAACCGCCGGAATTCTTGGAACATTCGTGGGGTCATCAGTAATAGACAACACAATAGGCACACTTGCTTTAAGCTTTAATATGCCGCCTTTAATTTGCTTAACAAGCATAAGCTCGTCTCCACTGACATCAATCTGCTTTACTATGGGAATATATGGAATATCAAGCATACTTGCAGTTAATGCAGGCACAATGCCGCGTTCAAGATCAGAAGATTGACGTCCGGCAAGAACAAGATCATATCCTTTTTCCTTGATTATTTTAGAGCATGCAAATGCAATAACAGACGGGTCATCATTTTTTCCATCAATCATAATTAATGAATCTGCACCCATAGCAAGCGCTTTTCTTAAAACCGATACATCTGATTTATCCCCATAGCTGATTATTTCTACTTGAGCATCGGATTTCTCGGCAATCTGTATTGCAAGTTCAACGGCATGCTCATCATACAATCCTATCATCTTGTTATAACGATCCTTGACACGATTACCCTTAAGCTCAAAATCCGATGACGGCACTTCGTAATCGCTTACAACCTTAACCAAAACGGCTATCTTCATCCCTACCTCCTAAATATACATTTAATTCTTGCCTCAGCGAATATTTGATATCATTTCTTATCTTTTCATAAATAAATATCCGATACATTTTTTAGTTTCCTGATTTTTAATCTTATTTGTCTATTCTTTAAATGTATCCTTATATTTTATACGCAAATCTCTCTTTAAAATTTTTCCCGTCGGAGTCTTGGGCAGTGCCCGGACAAAAATAACTTTTTTGGGAACTTTAAACGAAGCCAGATAATTTGCGCAATGTTTAATAATTTCCTCCTCAGTAATCTTTTCATCTGATTTAGGCACAATTACAGCGCTAACAGCCTCTATCCATTTTGGATGAAATAATCCAATAACGGCTGTCTCCTGAACGCGTTTATCCAGATAAATTACCTCTTCC
>CAZAPZ010000084.1:0-7050 GCA_964487285.1 uncultured Campylobacterales bacterium
TATTAAACCCTTTTCTTGTACCGTTTGGCAGTGTGACAATACCTTTCGGTTCCCCAAAGTAGATTCCACTTACCAGTTCTCTTACAATAATCATATCAATTCCATTTATGACATTGTCTTTGAGAGTTGAGAATGACTTCATTGTGGGAAAAATTTTTACCGGACGAAGATTTGCGTATCCTGCGATTGCTTTTCTGATACCAAGCAATCCGGCTTCAGGGCGCTTATTCTGGTGGAGATCATCCCATTTTTCTCCTCCGACTGAGGAGAAGAGCAGAGCATCGGAAGATAGGACAGCTTTTATCGTTTTTTCTGTGAGGGGCTCGCCGAACTTGTCTATTGAGCAGCCTCCTATATAAACCGTTTTATAGTGAAAAGTATGCTTATACAACTTTGCAATTTTATCTACAACTCGCTTAGCTTGAGACAAAATCTCAGGGCCGATACCGTCTCCCGGCATCATAGCAATATTAAATTCAGACATTTTTAGCCTCTATTTTTTTCGCATAGTTCATAAGTCCTCCCAACTCTATAAGTTCCTGTATGAAATCGGGGACTTTTGTTGTTTGCCATTTTTCCCCTGTTGATTCATTAATTATCATGCTGTTATCTGTGTCAATAGTCAGCAAGTCGGAAGGTCTGATTTCATCAACCGCATCTGATTCTATGATTAATAAGCCCATATTAAATGAATTCCTGAAAAATATCCTAGCAAAACTTTTTGCTATCACGCATTTTACACCTGCAGCTTTAATGGCAATGGGCGCATGCTCCCGGCTGGATCCGCATCCGAAGTTATATCCTGCAACTATAATATCGCCTATCTTAACTTTTTTGCTAAAATCCTTATCAATATCTTCCATAACATGCAATGCAAGGAATTCAGGATCTGAACTGTTAAGATATCGAGCAGGTATGATTACATCGGTATCAACATTATCCCCAAATTTCCACACTTTTCCGCTGAATTTCATATATCCCCCAAGCTTTTCTTGTATTATAAAAGTTTTGACCGTAAAAGAAAGGACTCGTCTATATTTTATATGGATAATTTTGATAATAGACTGCTCCAAACTTTTAGAGAAAAACCGGGGATTGATTTTGACCTACATAATGACAGATTTATTTGTTTATTTTTCCATATAGATCGTAGCTGTCGGCTCTTTCTATTTTCAATTTATAAAATTCCCCCGCTTTCATATTATTTGCGTGAATAGCTCCGTCAATTTCCGGTGCCATTCTATAGCTTCTTGCAGTAGTATCACTTTCAGCGAGACATAATATCGTTTTACCTACTAAATTTTGATTCGTATTTAAGGATATCTGTTTCTGAAGATTCATAATTTCATTTTTTCTTATCAGAGCATATTTTTTTGATACTCGATTTGTATCTGTTTCAAGGTGATTTTCGTCTCTATACACAAAAACTCCTACATTGTCAAATTTTACCTCTTGTAAAAATAGTTTAAGCTCTTCAATATCTCTGTCCGTTTCTCCGGGGTATCCAACTATGATCGTGGTTCGAAATGAGGCGTTGTTAATTTTTTTACGAATTTTTGAGATCATTTGGAGAAGAAATACCTTACTGTAGTTTCTTTTCATACTCATAAGTATCGATGTTGAGGTATGCTGTATTGGAATATCAAAGTACGGTACTATCTTTTTTGAACAATTTATCGTATCTACCAGACTGTCTGAAATTTCCGTAGGATAAAGATAGAGTGTTCTTATCCAGAAATCACCTTCAATTTTTTCAAGCAGAGTTAAAAGATATGATAAATCCTCTTTACCGTCTTTTCCATAGTAAGAGCTATCTTGAGCAACAAGAATCAGCTCTTTTATGCCTGATGATATTGCCTGCTTTGCCTGTTTAATAACTGTTTCAGCGGGGATAGATCTAAATTTGCCTTTAAATGATGGTATTGTGCAGAAGCTGCACAGATGGTTACATCCGTCGGCGATTTTTATATACGAGTATGGGAATGTTGATTGCAGAGTTCTAACATAAGGTTTGCTAAACCATAAGTCTTTGGTGTCAAGCCAAAAATCTACTTCGGGTATTTTTTTAACAATATCAAGATGTCTTGAGATTAGACATCCTGCCACCATAATTTTGGCTCCTGTTTCTTTTTTAATCTCTATTGCCTTAAATATCTCTTGTATTGATTCATCCTCTGCATCGGTAATAAAACTGCAAGTGTTGATCATAATCATATCAGCAGAATGAGGATCATTCACAACGACTGCATTATCATTGAGGAAGTTAGACGCTATAAGTTCGGTGTCGGTTCTATTTTTAGGGCATCCGAGACTTATTAAATAGAGCTTTTTAACGCTATTTGATGCCGATATTTTCTGTAAATCCATTCTTAAATAGTTTCGTTATGTCAGATACCGTTGTATCTAAATTATTAATTTTGATTTTATCTCCTCCAAATGTTCCTATTTTATCGCAATTTATACCGTTAGCTTTTAAAGATTCACATGTTTCATCGTCAGTTACAATTAGAAATAGAGCAGGAGGTTCGGAAAAAAGAAATGCGGGGTCTGAAAATTTATTAGGGAGTTCAAGATTAAAACCTATGCTAAACCGAATGGCTGTTTTTATTATACCGGTGGCAATTCCGCCGAGGGAAACATCATAAGCATATCTGAGCTTGCCATCTTTTGTTAGTTTGGTAATGGTTTTAATAATTTTTACAGATTGCTCCCAATTTATAAAAGCTTTTTCAGAAAGATTGTAATAAACATTATTTTTTATTAGCCATCCATAACCGGAGAATGAGAGTTTGTCGCTCATGTCGCCTACGGCATAAAGATTGTCGGATTCGGCTACTTTATATTCAGGTTTCACTTTTGGTCTTCTGATTCCTACCATACCTATTGTAGGAGTAGGCCATATAGGTTCGCCTTCGGTCTCATTGTAAAAGCTTACATTTCCGCTGACTACAGGCGTATTGAGTTTATCCGATGCAATTGAAATTCCCTCAATTGATTCTGAAAAGCTATAGAGTATGTTGCTGCTATCGGGGCTGCCGAAATTCAAGCAGTCGGTTACCGCAATTGGTGTGGCGCCCACAACTGCAAGATTGCTCGCAGCCTCAAGCATTGTGCGTTCCGCACCATATCTCGCATCCGCTTCAACCATATTGCTTTTACCTACAACAGTGGCCGATATGGCAAAATCATCATCTTTAACTCTAATCAGCGGCGCACCGTATCCGGTATAGATTGTATCGCTGCCGATGGTTTGATCGTATTGAGTCGTTATCCATGATTTATCGGCTATATTTGGATCGGCTATCATCTTGAGTATGGTTTCTCTAGTGTCTATCTTTTCGTTTAAAACAATTGTATATTGCTTGGAGAGCTGCTCAATCTTTTTTTTACACGGTTTAGTATTGCTGAAAAGATCTACATTAAGTTCAAAAATATTGCCGGATTTGCTTAAAATCATTACAGGCTTTTTTATCACCTCTCCGATTTTGACAGCGTCAAGCTGCCATTTTTCAAATATGTCAAAAACGGTTTTTTCAAGACCCTTTTTGACTATAACGAGCATTCGTTCCTGAGATTCGGATAGCATAATTTCAGAGGCAGAAAGCTTTTGACGTAAAGGAACTTTATCAAGATCAAGAATCATTCCGGTTGATGAACGCTCTGCCATCTCAAATGAGCTTGACGCTAGTCCCGCTGCGCCCATGTCCTGCATTCCAGATACGGCATCCGTTTTAAAAAGTTCAAGACATGCTTCAAGTAGTAATTTCTCTGTGAACGGATCACCTACCTGAACCGTAGGCCGCTTTGATTCTGATGATTTATCAAAAACGGAAGATGCCATGGCAGCTCCGCCGAGACCGTCGCGTCCGGTTTTACTTCCTACATAGATTACAGAATCACCAGCAGGTGCGTTTCCTGTAAAAATTTCATCTCGTTTTACAATACCGAGGCTAAATGCATTTACGAGGTTGTTTCCATCATAGCATGAAGCGAATCTTGTTTGACCTCCTACTGTTGGAATTCCCATGCAATTTCCGTAATCACCTATGCCTCTTGTTACTCCATCAACCAAGTAAGCTGTCTTTTTATTTTTTGGATTTCCGAACCAAATGGCATCGAGTGATAGCACCGGTCTTGCTCCCATGGTAAATATATCGCGGAGTATTCCGCCGACACCTGTTGCTGCACCTTGATAAGGTTCGATAAATGACGGGTGATTATGTGATTCCATTTTAAATACAACGGCGTATTTATCGGAAACCGCAACAACTCCGGCATTTTCTCCCGGACCGAATAAAACATTTTTTCCGGTTGTAGGAAATCGCTTTAAAAATAGTTTTGAGCTTTTGTAACTGCAGTGCTCGCTCCATAAACTTGCTGCCATTTTAACTTCAATTTCGTTCGGCGATCTGTTGAGTGCACTTTTAAGCATATCATATTCAGCGTTGCTTAAGCCGTGTTTTGCTGATTCAGATTTTGATACTATATCGTTATCCATATTTGTTGATATCTCCGTTTTGATTTTTCTCTATTTTCACAATTTTATGCGTTTTGTCAAATAGTTAGTCTATATCATTTTAAATCTCCGTTGAATCCTTTTTTTATATCACTACAATCAGTTGCTATGAATATAAAACAGAAAAGGCCGTTTTTAGGAGCACATACATCTATTTCAGGTGGATTTACAAAATCTATCGATGAAGCAGAGTTGCTGGGTTGCGAAGCCATACAGATTTTTTCTAAAAATCAGATGAGGTGGAAATCCAAAGACATATCCGATAAAGATGCAGCTAATTTCATAGCAAGGCGCAAGAAGAGCGGGGTTAAATATGTGCTTATTCATGATTCATATTTGATAAATCTCGGCAATCCGGATGAAACAAAAAGAGAAAAAGCCGTTAATGCTTTTATTGATGAGATAAAACGTGCCAAAGTGCTGCATGCCGATTATCTCATTTTTCATCCTGGAAGTCATCTTGGTATAGGAGATGATGATTGCTTAAAATTGGTTGCCGATTCGCTAAAATATGCAATTGAAAATGATTCTCAAAAAGGTGAGCTTATGGTTTTGATAGAGACTACAGCCGGGCAAGGCACGAATGTTGGATACAAATTTAACCATCTATCTAAAATTATTGATCTGACTAATAACAAATCGGTAGGAGTATGTATAGACACATGCCATATCTTTGCCGCAGGATATGATATCAGGGGAAAAGCGGGATATGAGAAAACGATGAGTGAGTTTGACAGTATCATAGGTTTGCCGAGACTTAAAGCATTTCATCTCAATGATTCAAAGACAGAATTTGGAAGTAGAAAAGATAGGCATGAGAACATAGGAAAAGGTTTTATCGGAAAGGATGCATTTAGCTTCTTGCTTAATGACATCCGTATGCATGGTATTCCTATGGTACTTGAAACTCCGGGAGGTATTGATGCTTACAAGACGGATCTTTCTACTTTGAAGAATCTTTTTCAAAATTAACCTTTCATATATAGAATTCGTCCGCAATTAGGACATAAAGACAACTGATCTGTTTCTGTTACAGTTGTTGCCACCTGCGGCGGAAGCATTAAGAAACATCCGAGACATGAACCTACTTTAAGTTCTGCGAGTGAATTTCCTTCAGCCCATTTATTGATATTTTCATACCTCGCTATGACAGAATCATCAAGATTTTCTAATATCTTAGATCTGTTAGATTTCTTATCATCAATTTCAAGCATTATGCTATCAATAAGTGCCGTTCTTTCTTTCTTTGTTTCCGCGTATTTATTTTGTAGCAAATCAACAGAATCTTGGCTTACTTTGAGTTTCTCAGTATATTCATCAATATCTGATAGTATAGACAACATCTGATCTTCTATTTTGTTTATAGCGGTTTGTGCTGTGTTTAGTTCTACCTCAAGAGCTTTTTGTTCTTTTGCTGTTTTAATAAGCTTACTTTTATTGTTTAATGTATCTATATGAATTGTCTTTTCTTCAATCAGAAGATCACTGTCTCTCTTATCATTTTTTAACTGCGTTATTTGAGATGCAAACTTTTCAGATTCTTTTGTTGCTTTATCAATATCTTTTTCCTGAAGCAGACTGTTTCCATTGAGTTCTTTTATCTTTTTTCTTAGTTTATGTATAGTCCTATCTATTTCTTGAACATTAAGTAGAACTTTAATTGTTGAATTCACTATCTCCCCTTATATCGCAAGTTCATCTGATTTAACAAACACAAGCTTTCCTTCATAAATTTCCTCCAAACTGTTTTGTATAATTTTTGTAAAAAGAATTTTTTCAATAAAATGTCCTACATCCAAAATAGAATATCCATTTTCTCTAAAGAATATTCTATCATGATATTTAATATCACCTGTAATAGCTATATCAAAAGATGTAGGGTCGATGCCTTTTATGACTGAACTGCCGGATCCTGATACCACGAGCAGTTTATTAACGGTTTTAGGTAGAAGTCCAATGATATTGATTGAGGTTATGTTAAATAGGTTGCGGCAGTTCTCAACTATTTCCGT
Organism: uncultured Campylobacterales bacterium; assembly: GCA_964487285.1. Classification (GTDB taxonomy): domain Bacteria; phylum Campylobacterota_A; class Desulfurellia; order JAADFJ01; family JAADFJ01; genus CAZAPZ01. Next base: position 6,529 of record CAZAPZ010000084.1, read on the forward strand.
GCCGGAAATTCTCTTTATTGTCCCGACTCTCGCAAATGCCATCTCTTCGTTATCGCCCTTTGGTATATGTATGTCTGCCATATCAAGCATGCCGGCAAGATAATCATTCATTCCGCCGGTAGCTGAGTCAATATTTGTGTGAAATGAATAGACGGAGATATCCGATTGTATAGCTTTGATTATTGCTGATGCAGGGTAAATGTGAGAATCAAAATAGATAGGAGCGTTAAATAAAATAGGATGATGAGATATTATAAGATTAGCTCCAATATTAGCCGCTTGAACAACAACTCTTTCTGTGATATCAAGTGATACCAATACAACATCGGTTTCCTTTCTGTTGCTTTTATACTGCCATCCGGTTTTGTCCCATTCTGCTGACGATGCAGAAGGAAACCTTTTCTCAAGATTGGTAATAATTCCATCAATAACCATCTTTACTTAAACTGTGGTGGGCCCACCAGGACTCGAACCTGGAACCGTCCGGTTATGAGCCGGTTGCTCTAACCAATTGAGCCATGG
>CAZAPZ010000085.1:0-6913 GCA_964487285.1 uncultured Campylobacterales bacterium
CTGATAAATGAGACAAAATGAGAGCCGGTTTATTAGGTTTATTATGCAGTGGGCTCACTAACAGGATGGGGCGGAACATATTTTATGCAGAAGGCAAGCGAATTTTTTATAACGGCAAAAAGCCTAACTGTCGATGCAGCATTAAAGCTGAATTTGGTTACCAGGGTATTAGATGACTATCGTTTTTATCAAAATGTAATAAATTTTGCCTGAGCTTGTCTTAAACGAGCCGTATTAAAACAACGGTGTAAAAAATATTAATAAAGCGGCTGTTTCTCAGCTAAAAAGTTGGATGTACCTTCTTCGCCGGTCGGTGCATTCCTATGGCAACAATAGTCTGCACTTATTAACCCAACCACACGAAAGAGGAGATAGCAAAATTTGTGATTAGGATTTAATATTTTTAATACTCTGGCTCTCTAAAACCTAAATTTTCTTATATGGCAGGCAAGGACAGGAACTTAAAATATTTATATCTTGTCTCCATTTCCTGTTTCTTGCCTATAGTCTTTCGCTAAATTTCTTAGTTAGTCACTTTTACCTTTGATAAAGTTTTAAGAATATATGCTATAAAAATGCTTATAACGGCAAGTACGATATAAACCATAAACCCTCTGGCGTAACCAATGGTTCCCATTTTGTCAACAAAAAAGCCTAAAATAGGCGGAACGGCAAATCCACCAAAAGCACCCAGCCCTCCGACCCAGCCTGCTGCACCACCTACTGACTCAGGAACATATTTAGGAACCAGTTTAAAAACCGCAGCATTACCCATTCCCATTCCTGCTCCTATAAATAGCTCTCCAATAAAATCGGGCAGGAAAGCTGTGAATATGGTCAGCAGTATCGCTCCTATCAAAACAAGCGAGAAGCTTCCCGTTGCAACTTTTTCGCCGCCTACTTTATCACTTAGCGTACCTCCATATATCCTGATAAAAGAAGCTAATAAAGAAAAACCTACACCGCCCAATAGACCTGCTTCTCTTATGCCGAATCCATGGAAAATGCTCCAATATGTAGGAAACCATGCAGTAAGAGCCAGAAAACCGCCGAATGATGTAAAATATAGTGCAACTAGAGCCCAGGTTCTCCATACTGAAGCAGAGATTTTAAGGGATTCCATAACTTTTCCACTCGGTATAAGCTCCTGGCCAAGTTTCTTTGAAACGACTTCAGCTTTTTCCGGGTTTACTCCTTTTTTAGTAAGTTGAAAAAAGTATGCATCATGGGCAATGGCGAGGTATATTAATGATCCTATAATAAGTACGATGAGCCAAATAAGATACGAGGTAGCTAAACCTAAAACCGGCAATATGAAAGAAAGAAGCACTGTAAAAATTCCCGGTGCCGTGTTGCCCAAACCGCCATACAGACCGAGTACAATTCCTTGTTTGGATTGAGGATACCAGTAAGAAGCTTGCGGTATTCCGACTGAAAATGTTGCTATACCGCATCCGCTTAGAAAACCAAATAGTAAGATTAACGGGTAATAGTTAGCGGTCAGTTTATTGGGATACAATAGAAAAAGGATTCCCGCCAATCCTATCATACCTATGATACCGAGCGATAGAAGGATACTGAGAGGTTTTTTGCCTCCTACTTTGTCCACCCATGCCCCGAACGGAATTCTCATAAGCGAACCTGTTAGCATAGGTGCAGCAACAAGCAGTCCAACCTGCATTCCGGACAGCTGCATTATTGTCTTGAATTCCTTTGCCGCAGGCCCATACAATGCTACAGCGGCAAAACCGATAAAAAATCCCCATGTTGCCGCAGTTAATCCTAATCTAGGGTTTCCTTTCAGTTTGTATTTCGAAATTAACTTATTATTCATCTAAATACCTCCTCTGTTGTTTTTATACCATCTTACTAATTCATAAGGCCTCCATAAGTATGGAATTGGAACGGAAATCATATGCACCAATCGCGTAAAAGGGAAAATAAGAATCAGAAAAAATGCGTTAAGAATATGAAGTTTTACTACCATAGGCAACACAGTCACATAGCTATTATTGGGAGTTAGGCTGACAAGTGAATCAATCCAAGGAACAATAGTGCCGAGATACCAGAGGCTTCCCCATCTGTATGTAAGAGCAATGTAAATTCCTGTTCCAATCTGAAATAAAAAGAGATACAGAAGCAGCCAATCAGTTGCAAAACTAACCGCACTTACCTTGCTGTTGGCTAATCTTCTCACAGCCAATATTATAAGGCCGACGAATGAAAGCAGTGCCAATCCAAGCCCTATTGATTCGAAAAGCTCGATCCTACTGCCGACAAGCAGCCATTTGTAAGCTCCCGGTATAATCAATGCGAAGATATGGATCAGAAGAATGATAATTATTCCGTAATGCCATGGAACAGAACCCCAGAAAAGAGCCTTACTTTCCAAAAATTGAGAAGAGTAACTTGAATAGGAATATCGGTCTGTTATAAATCGATAAATAGTGAACATTACGGCGATAATCACCGCTATATATGGAAAAACAATAAACAAAAAATTATTGAGCATTTATCACCTCCGATTTTATAAAAATTTTCAAGAAAGTAATTATTGATGCATAAAAATCTATAGCCGACATATCACTGCTCTTCTCATTGCCAATCTCAGTGTTGGTTCGGCTTACCTCGAGGAGCATTCTATCCACAGAAGGTATCAGTGCTTCATTTATTATCTCGCAATAAAAGCTGCTATCTTTTAAATTTGACAGGAATTTTAATAGCACGGAAATATGATCGGGCATTTCGTTTCCCTGCTGCTTAAATCCGAATTGCCTAAATTTTTCCTTTAATCCTGTTATCAGAAGGCTTCTCCTATAATCTTCTCCAAAAAGATAATAGCCGACATAGGGCGAGCATAAGGAGTTTATGTCAAAAATTGCGGTATAGGCCTCCTGGATATAACCTAAAGATTGTTTGTTAAGCCATATTTTTAATTTTTTCAAGTGAGCAGACCTGTTTTTATCAGGTAATAATCTAATCAGGGCATCAAATTGGTATTCGATATCATCTTTGGATTCAGGATAATCAATGAGTACAGCAAACAGTTCAAGTGTTTTTTGCTTATTGTCGGTATAATTCACAATCTTCTTTTTGCCTTTTGCAGAAACCCGAATCCACTTTCAGCCTTGTGATCATATACATCTTCAAAACTTTCAATTGCCTCCTCGCGATGCATTGGAGGTATGACAAATCGTTCTTCCGGACTCGGCAATGAAGTCAGCCTATAAATTGCGTTGGCCTCCTGCGCATCAATGCCGCTTATTTGAAAAGCTTTTTTAAGGTCCGCTTCCGCTACATCTCCTACGGTAACACTTCTCCTGTAAAGGCGCACGGCAATAAGCTTTTTGTAAACTGCGTCAATTTTGTTTGTATCTCCTGCAGTAAAGAGTGATGCGAGATATTTAATAGGAATTCGCGAATCTTCTAATGAGTGAAATAATTTCATATGATCTGCTGCTTCATTATCGGAGTCTAAGTTTATCACATCGAACTTTTCACCTTCTACTTTTGCCATAATAGGCGAAAGAGGCGGCACATAGAAGAGCGACGGCAAGGTTCTGAACTCAGGATGAAGAGGAAGAGCCAGTCCCCATTTTTTAACAAATTTATATACAGGAGAGTTTTGAGCAGCAGCAATAACATCGTCTTGTATTCCTTGAATCTTTGCGGCAGTTATCACCTTTTCATCGAATGGATTAAGCAGTACATCAAGTTGGGCATCAACAAGTTTGTTTTCAGGAACCTTAGCCGCATCTTCAATTTTATCTGCATCATAAAGCATTACACCAAGGTACCTTATTCGTCCTACACATGAATGCATACATGCGGGGACTTCTCCTGCTTCTAATCGCGGATAACACAGAACGCATTTTTCAGATTTCCCTGTGTTCCAGTTATAATAACTTTTTTTATACGGACATCCTGAAACGCACATTCTCCATCCGCGGCATTTCTCCTGATCGATTAAAACTATTCCGTCTTCGCCGCGCTTATATATAGCTCCTGATGGACATGTAGAAATACATGCGGCATTTAAGCAGTGGTTACATATTCTGGGAATATAAAAAAACACGAGTCGTTCAAGTTCGTTAAGCTGCTTTTTCTCCAGCTCAGTCAATTTCTCAAGATTAATATCGCCTCTCGCATAGATTGGAGATCCGCTGAGATCATCATCCCAGTTAGGGCCTGCTTTAATATCTATTAGTTTTCCCGTTATCAATGATATTGGTTTTGCTGTGGGCTGGTCATCGCTTTCCGGCGCATTGAACAGATCCTCATATTTATATGTCCATGGTTCATAATAATCATCAATGGTTGGAAGTGGAGGACTGGCAAATATATTAAACAGCCTTGTGAGTCTGCCGTTTATTCTCGGTTTTAATGTATCCCCCTCCATCTTCCAACCGCCTTTATATTGCGATTGGTCTTCCCATTTAGTGGGATAACCGGTTCCTGGTTTTGTTTCAACATTATTCCACCACATATATTCGGCGCCTTTTCTATCTGTCCAGAGATTCTTGCATGCAACGCTGCAAGTATGACATCCGATACATTTGTCAAGATGGAATACCATAGAAACTTGTGATCGTATATTCATTGTTACTCCTTTGATATAATCATTTTTAAAAGGTTACTTTATCAAGTTTCCTGATTGCTACGAATGAATCACGGTTTACGCCTGTAGGGCCCCAATAATTTATGTGATATGTAAATTGCCCGTAACCTCCGGCCAAAAGTACAGGATTCAACCTGCATCTTGTTAAGCTGTTGTTCATACCTGCCCGTTTATTACCTCGCAGAGGTGATTTAGGCACGCCTATTGTGCGTTCTGTGGCATGATAGATCCAGCAAGTGCCGGATGGAATTCTCGAACTTACAACGGCTCTTGTTACCACAACTCCATTATCGTTGAATACTTCTACCCAATCGTTATCTTTTATGCCCATCTTTTCGGCATCTTTTTCGCTCATCCAGCACGGCTCAATGCCCCTTGATAAGGTCATCATTCTTAGCGTATCACCATATGTTGAATGGATATGCCATTTCCCGTGCGGAGTAATGAGATTAAATTTCTCGGCATTTATTCCATCCGGTGAATTTCGCAGATCTCCGGTTGGGTTATAAGAAAGTTTCGGTTTATAAACGGGGAAGTTTTCACCAAAATCGATAAACCATTTATGGTCGAGATATATATGTTGTCTTCCGGTTAGTGTACGCCATGGAATAAGTCGTTCTTTATTAAGTGTCCATGCCGAATACGCCCTGCCTTCGTTTATATTTCCCGACCAGCATGGACTTGTTAAAAGCCTTTGAGGCTGTTTTTGAAGCTCAAGGAAGCTGAGCCTTCTGCCTCTTTGTTGAGCAAGATCAGATAATTTAACTCCGGTTTTCTCTTCCATAGATTTAAATCCTTCATAACTAACATCGCCGTTAGTCTCGGGAGCGAGATAAAGAGTGATATTTGCAGCATCTATGACATCTTCGAGACTTGGATACTTTTCTCCTTCCCATTCAACGCATCTTGTACGGCGCGGGTCAACTGTTCCCCCAACCGGTCTTTCCATCAATTCGTCATAAAATTTTTTAACATTCAGATGAGCTCCATGTGCTCCTATACCTTGATCCCTGACATTGCGCCCAAATGATATAAATTTATTATATATAGTAGAATAATCTCTTTTAACTATGCTAAAGTGCGGCATAGTTTTGCCCGGTATTGCTTCACATTCTCCTTCATACCATTTTTTGACATCGGTTTGCGATATTTCATCGGGGCTGTCATGCATAAGCGGAGACATTACTATATCTTCGGCCGGTTCATCGAAGGCATACTTAGAAAGTCTGCTGACTTCTTTTGCAAGTAATTTAAAGATATCCCAATCCGATTTTGATTGCCATGATGGGTTTACCGCAGCTCCAAGCGGGTGTATATACGAATGCATATCTGTGGTATTAAGATCGTTTTTTTCATACCACATGGCAGTCGGTAATACAATATCCGAATATAAAGCAGATGTGTCCATCCTGAAGTTTATATCGACTACAAGATCCATTTTTCCTCTTGGAGCCGGTTCATCGATTTTGACTGTTTTTACACTTCCTTCCGCACGTTCATCAGCTATAGCATTATCATTAGTGCCCAGATAATGACGAAGGAAATATTCATGTCCCTTGGCACTTGTGCCTATTGCATTGCCTCTCCATATAATCCATACTCTGGGCCAATTCTCCTTTGCATCAGGATTATCTATAGCAAAATCAAGTTTTTTGGACTTTAGCTTATTTATCACATAGTTTGATACATCAGCATCACTTTTAACTCCATCTTTTCTGGCTTCCTTCATAACTTCTAATGGATTTTTGTTAAACTGAGGATATGAGGGCATCCATCCCATTTTCACGGAATCACTTATAAGATCAGCGACATGCCCCTTTGCCCATTTAACATGCTTGGGCACTGCATTATATTCAGTGAAATCCCCTTCATATCGCCATTGATCGCTGTTCATATAGTGCCATGTAGGAGACTGCTGGAAACGAGGAGGCTTTGTCCAGTCGCCTGCACTTTGAATAGCTGCCCATGGTGCAACCGGAGCAAGTTTTTCCTGCCCTACGTAATGGTTCATTCCGCCGCCGTTAGTTCCCGGACATCCGGTAAGAATGAGTGCTGTAGCCGGTAATCTATAACCTTGATCATTGTGGTACCAATGATTTATGCCCGGGCCTATAATAACCATTGATTTTCCTTTTGTCAGCTCGGCATTTTTAGCAAATTCTCGTGCAAATCGTATGACGGTTTTTCTACCGATTCCTGTAATTTGCTCCTGCCATGCCGGTGTGTATGGTTTATGATCATCGTAATCAGTGGGATAATCTCCTTCAAATCCTCTTGAAACACCAAATTCAGCCA
>CAZAPZ010000086.1:0-6857 GCA_964487285.1 uncultured Campylobacterales bacterium
TCTTTGAGGTTTATATGAAGTTACTGAAGTTTTTTGTTGGGTTAGTGCGGAGGGGATGGGCTTAGTGAGAGAAAATAGTGATTTCTTTTTTTGAATTTGAAAAGATATATTAGATTGCGAATTATTTTGCTAACAATACAAGATAACTATGCATTCAGTTACTTAAAATTTACGAAAGAGATCGCTATTTATCTTTAGATATTTATTTGTCAATTTCTTTTTTTTTGCTATTTCGGCAATCTCCTTCTCTACCATCTGTTTTTTAAGTGCAACTTTTGCCTCAATTGCCCTTATATTGGAAAGCATTATTTTTAATGTTGGCAAATCTATCTTTTTTAAGTATCCAAGTTCATTTTCCAAAGTCTGCAGATTTTTTCCAAACCCATCCCATCTATCATTTTTTGATAAACTATCAAGGATGTTTACCTCATCTAACAGCTGTTTTTTGTTTAATATCATTTTTATGATTAATTACGGTATTGCTCCATATTTGATGAATTTTTGATAGATAGCGTGCAACGACTTTTATATTTTCTATATTTTTCTCTTTAAATCCATCCATCAGTTTGTTAATTAGATAGTCATACAGTGCCGCAAGGTACTCTACGGTGACTTCATCGGTTGTTTTATCTATACTGTCTCTCAATGTCATCAGTATTTCAACAGCCTTATTTATATTGTCCGCTATTTCTATGTCATCGCCATTCTCAAGTTTTCTTTCCGCTGCAGCCGTCTCTTTTAGCGCTGCTGCAAATAGCATTGCTATTATCTGATCCGGATCCTCAACATTGTTGTAAAGCATGTTGTTGTATCGTTTATATGCCTGGGTTTTAGTCATTGTCATTCTCCTTATTGCGTTTTATCTACTATTAAACCTGATATTTCTCTCATATTTTCTTCAAGTCTTAATAAGTTTTTTGCTGGAATCTGTCCGATTACTTGGTTTGTTTCCACATCTATAATTTTTACATAAAGCTCCCCGAGTTTATCCGAATACGAAAACATTATTTTTTGCGATAGAAGACTGTTGTTATTCATATTGTTAACGATGCTTGCAACGGTTGATGCCTTTAAACCTTTATGTGTTTTGTTATTTTCTTGAAGTAAACTTTCAGATTGTAATCGTTGCTTAATTTCAGCTTTCGCACTTGATATCTGCAACGCCCTTGACACTTCCTGCTTTATAGACGAAGAACTGTTTGATACGGCGCTTATCTTGCTATTCATTTTTCTCCTCCTTAACTACTTGCTTTTGTAGAGCTGGCTATTTGAATAGTTAAATAGTTTCCAATGGTTTTAAGCTTTCCGAGGAAAGTATCTAAATTTGCAAATTGCATTGCTAATTGATCCTGCTGCTTTTGTATAAAACTGTTTGTTGTTGCGATCTGTGTATTTAAATTGTCCTTCTGAGTGTTAAACAGTGTTTCCTCCGGAGTGATTATGTCATTTGAGATTGAGCTAAGTACGGTTGAAAGATGTCCAAAAAAACTATCGGAACTGCTGGTTTCATTTCCAACAAGAAGTTGCTTCACACCAGCTCTGTTTGATAGCAGCGCAGCATCAAGTTTTGTAGAATCAAAGCTATAAGTGCCGTCGCTATTTCGTGAAACACCTATATCGCTTAAAGAATTTAAATTTGCGGAGCTAGCGGAAGGCGATGAATTAAAAGACAAAAACGGGGCTTCTACACGGCTTAAAACTTGTTTGATATTGCTGTCAGACATTAAAATACCCTGTTTCTTGGGATTAGAATCATAATGCGTTTCAGTACTATAAGTTGCTCTAAACGCATTATATGCATCAACCATGTTTTTGATCGAATCCGATATTTGTGAATTATCATTCGAAACTGTTATGGAAGCTGTACCTGTATTGATAATTTGAAACTGAACCCCGTTTATAAGATTCCCTACGTTGTTGGACGATTCTGTAACCGATAAACCGTCTAATGTCATTGACAGATCGGCTGCCGATTGAGTCTGCGTAAAACTTGTGCCTGTCGGAGTGCTGGTAATTGATATTGTATTTGCAGTTCCGGATGGAGCTGAAAGCAGTATCACATACGGATTTGATGCTGCACCTGTGTTTACCAGTGTGGCAGTGGCGCCTGTTTGAAGCCCGTTTATGGCAGCTACTAATTCTGCCGGTGTTGATGGTTCGGTTGAATCTGTTGTGTTCGAATCGGTAGCTATGCTATAAGTGACTCCTCCTCCTATACTAAAGCTGAATGTACCCGAAGATAACGGTGTTGTTGAAGCGGCGAATCCGTTGGATTGAAGCTGCTGGGATTGAGCCATACTGCTTACATTCAAATCATAAGTTGCTGTATTTGTCTGGCCTGTTATTGATGCTGTGGCAATCGTGCTATCGCTGCTTGAGGTTTTGACTTTGTCAAAAGATTGAGTGAGATCATTCAGCGAACTGCTTAATGCGGTTAGTTTAGTAGAGATGGCACTGTAAGCTCCATTTTTAGCATCCAAGACAACCAGTTTGGATTGCATAATCGTTACCGGTATGTCATCAATCGTTTTAAGCTTATCTAACATGCTTTGCAGATTCAATCCCGACCCGACCCCAAGTCCTGTTATCGTCCCAAGTTCCATGGTTTCCTCCTTATAGTTGCCATCATTCTACCAAGAGTATCCAAATTAAATTTATCTATTTGGCTTTTTGCTTGTATAAAAATGCTTATATATCTATTCGGCTTTTTTTTCTAATTCTTTAAATAAAACTTTGCCCGTTTTGCTATTTTGTTTGGCAACATTTTTTACAGTACCGCATGCAGCCACCGTGCCGCCGTTTCTGCCGCCTTCAGGACCTAAATCTATAATATAATCGGAATGCATCATAATGTCTATATTATGCTCAATAATAATCAGGCTGTTACCCTTGTCCACCAATCTATCGAATAGATTTATTAATTTTGAGATATCGGCTTTATGAAGTCCTATGGTTGGTTCGTCCAACAGATATAAAGTGCCTCCGGCATCCTTTTTTGTCAGCTCTTTAGATAATTTTATTCGCTGCGATTCGCCTCCTGATAATGTGGGGGCAGGCTGTCCAAGTGTGAGATATCCAAGCCCAATATCAACAAGTATATTTAGTTTTCGCTTTATGGAAGGAATGTTGGTAAAAAATAGCGATGCTTGTTTTATAGTCATGTCCAAAACATCGGAAATAGTCTTTCCTTTATATTTTACTTTTAATGTTTCTTTATTAAATCGACTGCCTTCGCAAACCTCGCATTGTACATAAATATCGGGCATAAACTGCATCTCTATTTTAATCGTTCCCGATCCTTTGCAATGTTCGCATCTTCCGCCTGAAACATTGAAGCTGAACCGTCCTGCCTTCCAACCCCATTGCCGGGCAATCTCCGTTTCGCTGAATATATTTCTTATATCAGTTAAAACACCCGTATAGGTGGCAGGATTTGATCTGTTTGTCCGTCCTATCGGCGACTGATTAACAGCCATCACCATTGTTATTTTGCTTGTTCCGTCTATCTTTTTATATTTTGTATCGGAAGGTACCTGTCTGTCAAAAAGTGAATTTTCGATTGCAGGTAGAAGTGTATCAAAAACCAAACTCGATTTTCCGGATCCTGAAACGCCTGCTATAATCACTATCTCTTTTAAAGGAAATTTAACAGTTATATTTTTAAGATTATGCGTGGCGGCTTCATAAAGAGTTATAAAACTCTTTGAAGTTCGAACGGTATGCTTAGGCGGCATTCTTATTGCTCCCGAAAGATATTGCCCCGTCAATGAAGCACTGTTTTTCTCAATCTCATCTACCGTTCCTGTCGCTGTAATCTCACCGCCATCTTTTCCTGCGGCAGGTCCCATATCAATGAGATAATCAGCCGCTCTTATTATCTGCTCGTCATGCTCCACTACGATTACGCTGTTTCTTAAATCAACCAACTGTTTTAATGATTTTATAAGCTTGGCGCTGTCTGTGGGATGAAGACCGATAGAGGGTTCATCAAGCACATAAATTATGTCTGTCAGTTCCGACCCTATCTGAGTGGCAAGTTTTATGCGTTGAGACTCTCCGCCTGAAAGAGTAGCTGTTTTTCTCATAAGTGTTACATAATAGAGTCCAGTATCAATTAGAAATTTAGCTCTTCTTCCAACGCCTTTAATTATCGGGGCCGCGATTTTTATTTTAGAACCCGAAAGGTTAGCTTCCAGTTTATTAATAAATTGATAAAAATTTGATATTTCAAGAGAGGCCGCTTCTATAATATTTTTGCCATTTATTTTGAAAGATAGCGGAACTTTGCTCAGCCTATTTCCGCTGCAACTTTTACAAGGAAGTTCTATCATCATTTTATCAATTTCTCTTTTCAGTTCGTATGATTCCGTGTTTCCATAAACCGTTCCTACAATTGGAACAATGCCTGCAAACTTGGCTCCTTTTGCCTTACTTTTATCCGATGCTACGCCATAAAGCAAAATCGTTTTTTCTTTTTCAGTCAACAGATTAAATGATTCGTATAGGTCTATATTATAAAATGAAGCGGTTTGCCTGAGCATTTTTCTATAAGCTCTAAAATGGTTACGAAACAAAATCGGAATGGCACCTTCTCTGATAGAGAGAGACGGATCTTTGATAAGCTTATCTATATTAAGCTGATATCGCACGCCAAGTCCTCCGCATTCTATGCAGGCGCCTTGAGGTGCGTTAAATGAAAAAAGTTGCGGGCTTACTTTTGGATAGCCGATAAGACAGTGAGGACATGCCAGATGGCTTGAAAGCATAAAATTATCCTCCTCCGATTGAACCGATGCGATACCGCCTGAAAGTTTTAACGCTGCATCTATGGAGTTTGCGAGTCTTGACCTTATGCCGTCTTTCATAACGAGTCTATCAATTACCACTTCAATATCATGCTTTTTTCTTTTATCAAGGTTGATGTCATCTTCAAGCATCAGAATTTTACCGTCCGCCTTCACTCGCAAGTAGCCGTCTTTCAATAGTTTGCTAAAAAGCTCTTTATACTGTCCTTTTTTATTCCTTATAACGGGAGACAGAAGTATAAATTTTTTACCCGCAGCAATTTTTTTTGAGATCTCTTCTATCATCTCATCAACGCTTTGAGATAAAAGCGGCTTGCCGCAATTGTAGCAGGATGCATCTGCAATATGAGCATATAGTATTCTCAAGTGATCGTATATCTCTGTCACCGTTCCTACGGTGGAACGCGGATTGTTAGACACAGTCTGCTGTTTTATCGCTATTGACGGTGATAAACCATGTATGCTTTTCACATCCGGCTTTTTTATTTTACCGAGAAACTGTCTCGCATAAGATGAAAGTGACTCAAGATATCTTCTTTGTCCTTCAGCATAGAGTACATCAAAGGCGAGAGTTGATTTTCCTGAACCGGAAGGACCTGTTATGACAACAAATTTACCTTTAGGAATCTCAACTGATACTGATTTAAGATTATGTTCCGAAGCCCCGATTATTTTTATTTTTCTTTCCATATCAAGTATCATAGGTTATAATAATGCTTATGACAAAAAAAACGGAATATCTTTTTGGACCCGTTCCATCAAGAAGACTCGGAAGATCGCTCGGCATTAATCTCGTGCCCAAAAAAATCTGTAACTACAATTGCGTTTACTGCGAAATAGGTAGTACGCTGTCGGCGGCATCGGCAATAAAAGAATATATCTCCATTGACAAAATATTCGATGAGATAGAAAAGTTTGTCAAAAGCGGTGATGCTATTGATGTTATAACGCTTACCGGAGCAGGTGAGCCTACCCTCAATTCAGGTATAGGCAGACTGATCGGATTGATAAAGGGCATAACTTCTACTCCTGTTGCCGTGTTGACAAATGGATCGCTTCTTTATGATGATAGAGTCAAACAAAGGCTGTTTGATGCAGATATTGTCATACCATCTGTGGACAGCGTAGTTAAAAGCGATTTTCTCAAAGTGGACAGATCCGGCAATGGCGACATCGACATCATTCTAAATGGAATAAGAAATTTTTCTAATATTTATAACGGCAGATTATGGCTCGAGGTTTTAATTGTAAAAAATATCAACGATAGCTTGGAAAGCATAAAACAGCTTGGAAAATGGGCATCTACCGTAAAAGCTGAAAAACTTCAGATAGGCAGCGTAGTCAGACCTCCTGCAGCGGATGTTATGCCGGCTACAACAATCGAACTACAGAGAATTGCCGGTATTCTACGGAGTTATCTTAATTATGCCGTAGAGGTAGCAAGCGAATTTGAGGCTGATGGTGAAGAAGATCGTATCTCGGAAGCAAGAATTTTGTCAAGCTGTAGGATGCGTCCACTTACAAAAAATGATTTAACCTTATTATATGGGGATAATCCCAAGTTAAACGACATATTATGCCGATTGATTGACGATGGCTTGATAAAACAGGAAAAATTTGACGGTAGAAAATATTATAAAACAACAAACCTGTGAGGTTTTCTTGCTAATAAAAAATACCTTTCTTTTAATGATTCAATTGCCTAAGCAGACATAGATTATCCAATAAACATATAATCAGTGTTAAAGAGGCAATAAAAATCTTAAAACACTGCATCTTAGAATATAATGAGACCACTCTTCATAAATCTTTCTCAACTTTCTTTATATTTCCCCTTGACAATAAGATTCGGATGGTATAGTATCCCTATTCGTCCTTGCGAAAGGAAGAGGTTTTATAACCTTACCTCTTGCATAGCGACCTGTTCTTTATCAGATGACGTTTAGTTAGGAAATAATATTAATACTACATAAAAGCTCTTTCAATAGAGCAATTTTTGAGAGTTTGATCCTGGCTCAGAACGAACGCTGGCGGCGTGCTTAACACATGCAA
>CAZAPZ010000087.1:0-6726 GCA_964487285.1 uncultured Campylobacterales bacterium
TTATTGCAATCTTGTGATAATAAAGTCTTGAAACAAGAGAGGTGAGTGGGTTTTGCTTGTTATCCTCATATCTTTAAGTTCGGAATCATATCTATCTATATGGTAAAGTGTCTGTTTGCCATCATTGGGATGGCCTCTTCTTGCAGCTGCTATTCCAGCTCTTCTACCAAATACAAATATATCAAGAAGAGCGTTTCCCATTAACCTGTTTTTTCCGTGAATACCTCCTGTTGCCTCTCCGGCAACAAAAAGATTGTTAATTGTACTCTCCGAATCAGAGTTTATTAGTATGCCGCCGTTTTGATAATGAAGTGTTGGATAAACAAGTATCGGCGTTTTAAACAGGTCAATGCCTGCAACCTTAAATCTCATATAAAGTGAAGGAAAACGGTTTGCCATAAATCCTCTCCCATAGACAACACCGATTAACGGTGTATCAAGCCATACGGCCGTTTTGTTATCAGGTGTTTTAACGCCGTTTATTCCAACCTCTTTTATCATAGCCGCGCTTACAATATCTCTAGTTTCAAGTTCGTTAACAAATTGAGCACCGTTTACATTTATTAGCTGACCTCCCAAACTCCTTATTGCTTCGGTAACAAGAAGTCCAAACATATGCGATGGAAACATAACACCGGTTGGATGATACTGATAAGAATCCAGATCAATCAATTTTGCACCTGCTCTGTATGCTAAAACTATAGCATCGCCTGTTGCACCAAAATTATTTGATGTAGGAAATCCTTGAATATGAAGCCTTCCGGATCCGCCGGCAGCAAGAATAACAGCTTTAGCCTTGATTACGAAATATCTTTTTCTTACAAGATCATAGAATATAGCACCGTTACACTCTCCGATCTCATTTGTAGTCAGCTCTACCGCAGGGGCAAACTCAACAACATCTATACCGTCTCGATTTCTTAGTTCATCTTTCAAAACTTTCATTATATTAAGTCCGGTATGATCGCCGACAGACAAAATTCTTGGGGCTGATGAACCGCCGCCCTTTTTTAAAATAAGATTTCCATCCGTATCTTTATCGAAATTAATCCCTATATCTATAAGCCATTTGACAATCTTGCCGCTATCTTCAATGAGCGCTTGTAAAAGTTCTTTTTTACCGCAAAATTTTCCACCTTTATATGTATCACATAAATGCCTTGCCGGAGAATCGTTTTCTCCAATTGCTGTCTGCATGCCTCCCATTGCCATGATAGTATTTGAATTTCCCAGTCTCAATTTATTTGCAAGTATAACTTTAGCACCTGAACTTTGAGCAAACAATGCGGCAGTGACTCCTGCACCACCGCCGCCAATGACAAGAACATCCGTATCGCGTTCCGCCTCAAGCCTTATATTATGCAGATTTATGTTGCTGAAAGATTCCAGAAGGTCAGCCACCTCATTGGCAATTCTCCCACCTCTGTTAACACCGACTCTCAATGTTCTGAATGCAGAACTACTAAAATCAGGGTGATATCTTTTTAAAAGTATTGGTTTCTCTGCATCGGATAACTTTGCTAACTTGCTGCCAATTCGTTTACTTCTGGATAGTGCGACAATTTTTATAAGCTTTTCTAAATAATCAGGATATATATTATTCATATTTCCTGCAATATGTTATAAATTCGTCAGCATTCATAGAAAGAAGTTCTTTCCACTCTTTTTGTTGAAAAAATAACTCAATATCGGAAAATCGTTTTATCAATTTTTGGGGCATCAACCGCTTTTTTGCAAGTGATCTTTGTATATACAAAGCGACATATTGAGGCGATATGTCTTCATTACATACAGCCGCGCATAGATCGCACATTATACACCCCTTCATCATTTTAGCTACCTCATCA
Organism: uncultured Campylobacterales bacterium; assembly: GCA_964487285.1. Taxonomy (GTDB): domain Bacteria; phylum Campylobacterota_A; class Desulfurellia; order JAADFJ01; family JAADFJ01; genus CAZAPZ01. The sequence goes on from CAZAPZ010000087.1 coordinate 1,848, forward strand.
TATTTGCCATCTTCCGATTTTCGTACAGCATCCGAAACATGTATCCACTCCGGGCAAGCGATCGTACATTTGCCGCATTGAGTACATTTATCTATTTCAGGATACATTACCCGAAGTTTTTCAAGAGGAGATTTGAGTTCGGATATATTGTAATCGGCGGTTTTGGACGGATAGAACGGAACCATAATTATATCCATACCATTTTGAACAACGGTTTGACATCCTAATCCGAATTTAACATGTTTTGCACCCTTTGGTCTATATATCATAGAACACGCGCCGCACAATCCTGATAAGCAGCCTATTCCTCGGGTTATATCGTAACCTGTATTCCAAAGAGCTTCCGTAACGGTCATACTGCAGGGAACCGCTATCTCCCTGCCTTCAATTTTTATAGTTACGGTTTTTTTCAGTTCATCGGTCATCATAATTACTATATATCGCATCCTGTATCATACAAAATATCTCTTCTCGGATGCCTGTAAAGCGGAAGCCCGAGACGTTTCTCATCCAAAATATGCCCGATAAACCCTATGCTTCTTGCCAATACAAAAAATGCATTTAATGTTCCATTTTCAATGATCTCATCTATTTCATCGCTCTTATATCCTGTACCAAGAAACAGATCAATAAACAACACGCCAATAGTTCCGTCAACATTTAATATTAGATTTTCTTTCTTACCGGTTGTAATTTTTTCTACCTTTAATGCGTATTCTAAAGTTTTAGTTGAAGGAAAGTTCTTATAAGCATAATTCTTAAGCAGTTCTACTCTTGTATCAGGATTTCTAACACTTTTTATTCTATGACCAATTCCAGGTATATGAATTTTTTCTATATTTTTTACATATTCAACAAAATCAGACGGGCCAATATTCTCCTCCGATCCTTTTTTAAAGTGTTTGGCAGCTCCGTCAATGGCTCCTCCGAAACGAGGACCTATTGTTAACAGGCCTGCCACAAGCGAAGATACAATGTCTTTGCCTGCTCGCGCTGTAATTTTGCTGGTAATCGCACCCGAAACAGCCGGTCCGTGGTCAGCCACCATTTTTATGACTAAATCAATAAAATTTGATGCCCAAATCGGCAATTTTCTTTTTAGCCATAGCATGCTTATTACATCGGCGATGCTATAATTTTTTCCGATAACATCCGTTATTGGGACTCCATTATAGCAAATTTCCTTGCCTCTATCATCTGAAGTAGTACAAATGAAATTGGTAGGTATTCTTATTTGGCCAAGCTTTTCGGCAGCCTGACAATCAAGCGGCATCTTGTTAATATTAGGTTCAATGACAGGCTGTATCTTTCCTTCCGATTTCAATTTTTCATAAACGGATCCTATAAGATCTGGAAAACTATAAAAAGTGTCCGGAACAAGTGCACCGGCATCTTTTAACGCCCTATTTTTAGCATCTGAGGTCTCCCTGTTTATTCCGGCCTTAGCTCCGGCGTGACCAAACTGAATTTCATCGGCAAAATATTTTGAAACCGTTCCAATACACCATACCACAAGCGGTTTTTTTATAAGTCCTTTTTTTAGGGCATCAACAACCTGATACTCATATTCTCCTCCTATCTCACCAAGCATCACGCTAAATTTTATTCTGTCATCTTCTTCATATTTCAAAAGGTGATCTAAGAATGTAGAGCCGGGATAGCGGTCTCCTCCTATGGCAACACCTTGAGCTATGCCATCGGCGTTTTTTGCTATCATGTTGGATAATTCGTTGAATAATCCGCCGGATCTGGTAACAAGTCCAACACTTCCCGGCCTGTAAAGTTTTGCCGATATGATATTTTCTATTGTTCCTCCGGCGTTTCCTATTCTTAATGCTCCCGCTGCTATACCGCCTACAGTTGCCGGCCCTATTACAATTTTTCCTTCATCTTTAAGTTTATGCGCAAGATATCTCGAGAGACGCTCAGGTATTCCTTCTGCGGTAATATCAATCAATTTAATTGACGGTATATCAATGGTTTCAAGCGCAACTTGATATGCCGTTCTGAACGAAGCAAAATTTATCAGAACCGATGCTTTGGGAAATGCCTTAGCTGCAGATTTCGTAGTTCTATATATGGGAATCATAAATTCATCCTGACCATACATAAACTTTTCAAATTTTCTGTTTCCCGTTGGAACAACAATCGCAGATACACTCGGTTTTCTGTTTATCAGATAATCGTAGTCAAGCATCCTTTGGATAGCAGTAATATTTAGATTCCAAAATATGGCAGTAGTCTCGTTTGAAAATATATCGTTTTTCATCTTAATTCTCGAATTGCGATAATGCGATTTTTACAGTTGATGTCATGTGATGTTCCGGTCCAAAAATCTGAATCGGGATATTCATGGACTTGGCTGCCTCTTCTATCTTGGAAAGCCCCTCTTGATAGTTAGGACCGCCTCTCCTGACAAATATTTGTGTGTTAACGGATTTCATCTTCTCAGAATACTCCCTCATTGCATCAATAATTCCATCAAATGTTTTGGATATATCGGTAAAATTAGCAATTGCTCCGCCGATTATCAGGATTTTCGACTTGTGCCTCTTGCTCTTATTTCTTGTCATAAGCTCAAGAATTGTAGAAGCATATTCTTTTGTTTCGGATCTTGTGGGATTGCCGGAGTATTCTCCGTAGTTTGCTATCTCTTTGGAATAACCAAAATCGGCAACTGTATCGGCATATACCACCGAAGCTCCGCCTCCCGCAACCATTGTCCAGACATCTCCGTCGGTATTAAGAACTGTAAGTTTTAGAGAGGCTCCTGAATTTTCATCCATCTTTTTGATTTTTTTCTCCTCGGATGTCAGTTCTCTTCCAAATCCAACGGGAAACTCGACATCGCCCCATTTCTTTCCAACAAGGAACTGCGCCGTATCATCAATCCTTGCAACAAAATCAAGGGGGAATATGGTGTTTTCCGTCATGGCAAGCGGATTAATTTCAAGATATGTAAAATGCAGATCTCTAAAGAATTTATAAAGTCTTGTTGTAAAATCACCAAATTTAGAGCGATTTTTTATATCTTTCGGCATACACTCATAAATAATCTTTTCCGCTTTGTCGGAAATTGCTGTAGCCGGAATAAGCATCTTAGTTACTAAGTCCCAATTATCCTCAATGTCAATTCCGCCATGACTTGATATGTAAATAGTATCTTCATCCGACCCCATCGTAATAGCGATGAAATATTCCTCATCATGGGCAATAAACGGCTCCACTATAAAATGGGTTAAACGGCCCGGTTGTCCTTTTATTTCAATAGTTTTAGAACGTTTCTCCGTTATCCATTTTTTAACATCTTCCCAATTTACATCGCCGGGAGCCTTTTTCTTATACAGAACCAGACCCAAAACTCCCCGTTTGCCAAAAAGCATATCGGGCTTTACGACAAGCGGTAATTCATTTAACCATCCGTAAATCTTCTCCATTTTATCAAAATCAGTTTTAGGAGTTATCTTTACCGATTTAAAATTATAGATAAATGATTCCCCAAAATAATCATACCAATTGTTTGATAAAATATCCTTTACATTATTTTCTCTAATGGCTCTTCTTGCCATAGTCCCCCCCATAATAATAAAAATGGAAATATCTAAACCTTTTTGAAAGATTAAAATCAAGAAACACAGAAATATACGCTACCTGCCCCCTATTTTATATTGTTTTAACTAGTTTAATGATAAAAACGAGAAATGTCAAATTCTAACTTATGATATTCAATGCCTTCGAGAATTATAATTTAGTTAGATTCTTCATGTCTTTCTATGTTATGAGATCAATGCACAATATTCAGATCCACAGAAGGCTAAGATTGGGTGAGATTTGAAAATAAAAATTTGAGATGCTGCCCGATTAGTTCGAAAATTTTTATTCTTTCTATTCATAGAAGATTACCCAATATTACCGTGAATATGCTTATTGTGCAGTGGCCTCATTAAATAAAATATTCAAAATCTGTCCTTCCTCTTTTTCAGCATTATAAATTTACATTAGTATCTGCGGTTAGAATAATAAGCTCAAATATCAAAGCGAGAGATTACTTATGATGAATGACGGCAAAAATAAAAAATAAATTATAAAAACAGTTGACATTATGATTAATTAATGATACAAAGTATTTATGAATAGGATTATATTTTAAGTGGGATGATAAATGAACAATATTGAGAAACTTGAGGATTATGCGGATGTCATGGCTGAATTGATGTTTAAGATGGAAAAAGCCTGTCATATCAAAGAGGAGCGCTTCTCTACGATATGCGGCCTATCTCCAATGGAGTTTAGATGTGTAAAAAGGCTCTCTGAAAATTGTTTTACATCTGTCCGAGCTCTTTCGAATAAAATGGACTTGACGCCTTCACGGCTTACGCATTTACTAAACGGACTGGAAAAAAAGAAACTTATTATAAGAGAGATAGATCTGCATGATAGAAGAATAATTAAAGTCTCATTAAACGATAATGGCATAAAATCTGCCAAGAAAGTTAATAAAGAGTATGCGCAGTTTCATCTAAAACTTCTCAAATTTATTGACAGAAAAGAGATGAGCCCTATGCTTCTGCATCTCCAGCATTTCCTTAATTCCATTACATATTTTTTAAATGATAAATAATAAGGAAAGATGAAAAATAAATTCAAAACAGTAAAACATTGTAAACTTAGAGAATAGAGAAATCGGGTTTTGCTAAGCTGCGAGTATGTGTAAGGTCAGTTATTAAAGGAGGTATTTATGAAAAATGATTAGCGAGAAAGTTGTGTGGAAGAAAGGTTGCAGGCAATTATCTATTTTTTCATATTGTATGAAACTTAAAGGAGGTTTCTTATGAAGCGTTTTGGTTTCGCTATATTTATTTTGATGATTTTTTCAGTA
>CAZAPZ010000088.1:0-6578 GCA_964487285.1 uncultured Campylobacterales bacterium
AGCTTTAATCTCTTTGAGGACAACAAAAGCAGAAGAAGGGCTCCGTAGCGAGTTAACAATATTTTCTATGGTTGATATGTTACTGTTTTCTACAAAATATAAGTAACGTATCAATTCATCAGTTTCAGGAAGTGTTTCTGGGTCAACACCTATAAATGATGGAAGCGCTGATTTTCGCGCTTTGGCTATCGAAGTTATTCTATAAGTGCGACCATCAGGTTGTGGTATTAATGAAAAGCCACCGATATCCAAAAATACGGTGAATAGATTCCACGTATCTTTTTTTGTAAGTGGTTTATGTGTTTTGAATGTAATTTTATTGCCCTTGAGCGCTTTGCCTCCTTGCGTAAGAGGTTGAATTGAATCATCAGGAATAAAAGTTACATCAAAAATAAGGGCAATTTGGTCAATGAGATTCTGAAAATCAGCATTTTCAAAATGTAATTCTATTTTATCATCATTGTTATCGTCAATTGGCCCCAAACTACTGGCATTATTTTTATTATTGTGAGTAGATTTGTCGTCTTCTGTTATTTTTTCTAATGTTTCGAGTACTTTCGTTAATTGGGCGGGTTGGTTGACCTCCCAATCTTTCTGCGGAGCAAGACGGAGGCGCGCACCGTTGGCCCCACCGCGTTTGTCAGAGCCGCGGAAAGTTACCGCCGATGCCCATGCGGTTGAAATTAGTTCGGAAATCGACAGTCCTGAAACAAGGATCTTGCCCTTGAGGTCGGCGATGTCCTTTTCGTCAACCAAGTCATGGGTGACTTCGGGAATCGGGTCTTGCCACAACAGCTCTTTTTCTGGCACCAACGCACCAAGATAGCGCGAGCTGGGACCCATGTCGCGGTGTGTTAATTTGAACCACGCCCGTGCGAAAGTATCGGCGAATTCACTCGGGTTTTCGTAGAAGCGTTTGGAAATCGGTCCATAAATTGGATCCATCCTGAGTGCTAGGTCAGAGGTGAACATGATGGGAGCATGTCGTTTCGATGCATCGTGGGCATCCGGCACGGCGTCTGCTGCGGCTGGATCGCTCGGGATCCATTACCAGGCTCCTGCAGGGCTTTTTACCAAATTCCAGTCATATCTAAACAGTGTGTCAAAATAGCTGTTGTCCCACTGGATCGGAGTCGGGGTCCATGCCCCTTCTAAACCACTACCAATTGTGTCAACTCCTTTGCCAGTACCAAAACTGCTTTTCCAACCCAGACCCTGCTCTTCTATACCGGCACCTTCAGGTTCACGACCGACCAGCGCTGCATCACCGGCACCATGGGTTTTGCCAAATGTATGTCCGCCTGCAATCAATGCGACCGTCTCTTCGTCGTTCATCCCCATGCGTGCAAAGGTCTGGCGAATATTCTTGGCTGATGCGAGTGCGTTCGGTTCGCCGTTTGGACCTTCTGGATTTACATAGATTAGCCCCATCTGCACGGCTGCAAGTGGATTCTCGAGAATATGATCGCCTGAGTAGCGATTATCACCAAGCCACTCGGTCTCCGGACCCCAGTAGGTATCTTCTTCAGGTCCCCAAATATCCTCGCGTCCGCCGCCGAAGCCAAACGTTTTAAATCCCATCGATTCAAGTGCACAGTTGCCGGCAAAAATCATAAGGTCAGCCCATGAGATTTTATTGCCGTATTTCTGCTTGATTGGCCATAGCAGCCGACGGGCTTTGTCAAGATTAATATTATCCGGCCAGCTATTGATTGGCGCGAAACGTTGGTTGCCGGTGGATGCGCCGCCTCTGCCATCGCTGATGCGATATGTGCCTGCACTGTGCCATGCCATGCGGATAAAAAGCGGTCCATAATTGCCGTAATCAGCCGGCCACCAATTTTGTGAGTTTTTCATAAGCACAAAAAGGTCCTTTTTTAGAGTCACCAGGTTAAGTTTCTTAAATTCTTCAGCATAGTTAAATCCTTCGTCCATTGGATTAGCTATAGAACAGTTTTGATGCAGAATTTTGAGATTCAACCTGTTTGGCCACCAGTCTTGATTGGATTTGCCACTAACGGCATTAGGTTTTTCAGATCTGCCCGTTACCTTGCTCTTGTTATCTTCATTCATTTTTGACCTCCTTTTCTCAGGCTTAGGTTTGTTTGAACTTTTATACTATAAAATTACCCCCGACAACAGCTTGCTTTCTGTTATACCTCCTTAAAATGGAATTTATCAACTTTGTTTAATTAAGATTAAATCAGTAATAGTATATAATCTTAATTAAGAATATATACTATTACTCGTATTTGTCAAGTTATTTGTTTTATTTATGTAGTTGTTCTTGACTGACAATAATTATTGTTATATTGTGCATATAATGAATAAAAAAAATTCTCCCGTAAAATATGCCAATATCCTCAAGCAGACACTAAAGTCGCATAATTTTAAGATTACACCTCAGCGTATAGCTATATACAATGAACTGATGAAATTCAAAGAGCACCCCACTGCAACAGTTATATTTAAAAAGGTTCATAAAGCATTTCCGAATATTTCATATGATACCGTGCATAGAACGCTCTTGAAATTTGCGGAGCTTAAATTGGTAAGTGTTGTCGAGGGAAGTTTGCAAGGCAGGAAATTCGACATAAATCTTGGCAAACATCACCATTTTATATGCGTAAAGTGCAATAAAATTGTAGATTTTTACAGTAAAGAATTTGATAATTTAGAAATGCCGGAAGATATAAGAAGTAAATTTAAAATTTCAGGATACAGGGTTGTTATAGAAGGTGTATGCAATAAATGTATCAAAAAGGTAGATAAAAAAACTAATATATAAAGGTATAAACTATCCATCCCCCCCAATGCATACATTTTCATTGGAACATTTCAAGATAAGAATTTCATTTTTGTTGTATGATTTATTTCAAGAATCTGTTGTGCCATACACGAGATTTTGTATCTTAAGAAGTTGGAAAAAAGAAAAAATAGTGTTATTATAAAAAGATCAAGAAGGGGAAGATATTGAGAATATAGCCGATTTTCTATTTTTTAGAAACGGCAAAACTACCAAAGGAGGAAATAATGTTGGCAAAGCAGCTAAAAATTTCTATTGTAGTTGACAACTATATAGATCTTTTTTTAGATGATTTCAAAGACTTGAAACGCATTAAACCCGGAATGCTTAAGAAGCCGCTTATCGCCGGACACGGTTTGTCGATTCTCATAGAAGACACTTTCTCTGATTCTCCGCATAAAATTATCATGGATGCATCGCATTCATTTTTTGCCCTACGAAACAACCTTGAGGCAATGTCGATTGATCTTGCAACTATCGACGGTATATTTTTGTCACATGCACATCCTGATCATTTCGGCGGACTTAAGGAACTAATTGAAAGCATAAGTTTATTAAAGAAAAAAAAGATTGACCTATTCATTGGTAAGGATTCATTTTTTCCAAAACTGCTTAAAACTCCTCATGGCAATATCGGTCCTTGGCCACTGTCAATGGATGAATTGAAGAATGCTGGAGCTAAAATTAATATCCTTGATAGACCCGTAGAATTTGCCAATGGTCTTTTTAACAGTAGTATTGTTGAAAAAATAACTGCTTTTGAACAGATAATGAAAGGTGCGTACAGGCAGGTTGAGGATGACACTCAGTTAGATACTTTTACAGATGAAAACTCTATTTTTATTCCTACGAATAAAGGAGTGGTTGTTATCTCAGCATGTTCTCACAGAGGAATTATAAATATAATAAACAGTGCAAAAAAACTTACAAAAATGAATTTAAGGGCTGTGATCGGGGGTTTTCACCTTGGAAAAGCCTCAACTGATGTCATTAACAAAACGGTTTCGGCTTTGAGAAAAGAAGGTCCGGAATGGATAATTGCCGGTCATTGCACAGGTATTAAAGCTCACTGCAAACTAATGAACGAAATTGACGGCTATCATATAAGCTCTGTCGGGACATCACTGACTATGAGTGCTTAAATGAAGTCATTACTATTATTTATGGAGAGATAATGATTAATTTGTCAGAATATAACAAAGCGATAAAAGATATTTATATGATTCCTGAAGAATCTTGCTCGTCTAACATATATTTACTTGACAACGGTAGAACGCTGATAGATGCAGGGAATCTTTCCGACATTCTTCGTAGAATAAACGATAAGTTTGACGCATCCAAAATTGAACGCATTTTTTTTACGCATGGACATTTTGAAAATATTGGAGGATTGGTTGATATTCTTCAAACAGCATCACCTGTAATCTACATTCACAATGCCGACCTTGACGGAGCCAAACTCGGTGAGCATAAATTATCCGAAGCCGTTTCACATTTTAAGAATACGAAAATAGAAATAGTAAGCGATGGTCAGGCATTTAATTTAGACAGTTATAAGCTAACCGCGATCTATACTCCAGGCCATACGGCAGGTTCTGTATGCTATGCTGATTTTGATAATAAAATACTGTTCAGCGGGCATACCATTTTGAGAAGTGATCCAGAACAATGGTATGCTGCTAATGTTGATCTCGCCACAGGCAATAAACAGATGCTTTTAGAGTCTGTGACAAGGCTTTTGGGATGGCATTTTTCTGTTTTAATGCCATCTAATACAGCCCCCGATCTATTTAAGGCAGACGAACAGATTAAGGCGACATATCTTTCAATAGACGATTCGGGAGACAAAACGGAAGACGGCAATTTAAGTTTTATGCACCTTGCCGCACAACTTGCCGACCATAGGCGATTTAACGAAGCTCACAACCTTTACAAACATATTCTCTCAATGGAAAGCAGCAATGCCGCTCTTCTCGGAATGGCATTAACCGAGTTGGAACTGGAGAAATTTAACGATTCCCTTAAACATTTCAATATACTTTTAGAACAAAGATCGGATGATATCTTATTAGAAGGAAAAGCTTCGGCTTTAAGAGGTCTTAAAAAAGCTGCTTGCAGAGGCTGAGGTTAACTTTTAGAGGACAGGCGGAGAAACCACCCATATTGTTTCACAATCCATATCCGTATCATTTTTATAGCTATGGGATACGATGGATCTAAAATAGAAACTGTCGCCTTGTTTAACAATGAATGTTTTGTCGCCGATTTGAAGTTCGAGTTCGCCTTTTAAAACATATCCGAATTCTTCTCCGTCATGCTTATGAATTCCATGAGTTGATGAATGAGCGGGAATTATTCTGTATAATGGCTCCATACGCTTTTCTATAATCTTTTTTACTAAAAGTTCGGCAGAAACGTTACTCTCGGGATAAAGGATTTTTACTCTTTCGTTTTGTCTTACAACTATGGGTTCGATCTCTTTTTCATCACTCAAAAGGCGTTTTACATCCGTTTCAAGTATATTTGCAAGTTTTTGTAAGATTGTTATTGATGGAACAGCCTTACTTGTTTCAATTTGCGATAGGTATGCATCAGTACACCCAACTTTTTTTCCAAGCATTTTAAGGGTCATACCCTTACGTTTTCTTAATGTTTTAACTTTTTCTGACATCTGCATAATAAACTCCTTTTAACTTAATAAATGTATTATACACAGATTTTGGTTAATATCAATAGAAGCAAACAAAAAAAGACGGATTTTACTCCGTCTTTTTTTAGAATTCTTAATGCTGTATTTTATAGAAAACTATTTAGTTTTAAGCTGAGCCTCAAGTCCTTGCCATGCTGCATACCATGCAACTGCTGCAGTCCATATTCCGATCCAGCCTCCTATACGTGTAATAATAGTTGCTCCGGAATAATTGCCGATCACTAAAAGTATAAAAGTTATTAAAAGCGAAACAAAAAGCGTTGCCAAAACCGGTCCATGCTTAACTGCCACTATTGTCATTATTGCAGTAAAGATTGTCCATGCCAGTAGTGTAAGTCCAATTGCAGCGCCAAGCTCTGCTCCAGGTATCATTTTTAGATAAATTCCAGAATATAAAAGAACTGCCAATGCAATCCAGAAAGCCCCGTATGAACAGAATGCAACAAGGCCAAATGTATTACCTGTTTTCATTTCAAGAACACCGGCGATAAGCTGCGCCAATCCGCCATAAAAAAGTGCCAATGGTAAAACTGCATGAATCCCGGCCGGATCCAAACCGGCATTAACAACACTAAGCACAAAAGTTGTCATCGCAAATCCGGCTAATCCTAATGGTCCTGGGTTTGCCAATTGTCCTTGTTCAGCCATAAATCCTCCTTAAACTTGTATTAAAGTAAATGCTACTATCTAAAAAACATGCCCCCCACCGATAAATTTTTACCTTTCCACCTCCTCACATCATAATCAACTCACCTTATAACATTGTACACCAATTGAGCACCTTCGGTCAAGTATTATGTACAATTGGCCTTTTCGCATAGCTACCCAAAGCTACTATTTATCGTATAATAAAAAAACCGCTTGTCAAGAGCCAGGTAATATGCACAGACATTTGTCGGTTTTTGATCCAAATCATTAGACTTGAGATATGTGTATAAATTATGCAAAAAAATATGAAAGGAGAAAGATTAAGGTGGATATTACCTATTCACAAAAAAGAAAAGAAAATAATAAGCCCACTGCATAATAAACCTAATAAACCGGCTCTCATTTTGTCTCATT
>CAZAPZ010000089.1:0-6370 GCA_964487285.1 uncultured Campylobacterales bacterium
ACTTAAGAGGCTGTTGAAAAATGTCATTGCGAGAAGTAGAACGACGAAGCAATCTCAAAAAAGCACCGGCAAAAAAGGGATTGCCATACGCTTTTCAGTACTCGTAATGATAAATAGGGCTTTATCAACAGGCTCTTATCATATAGATCCGCACTTGACATTTGAATTGGACAGATTACATTTGTAAAGTTAGGAGGTATTTTATGGACAAATATATTTGTACTATATGTGATTATGTGTATGATCCAAAACTTGGTGATGCTGATAATGATGTTGCGGAGGGCACGGCATTTGAGGACCTGCCTGATGATTGGGTATGTCCTGATTGCGGTGCTGCCAAAGATCTTTTTAAAAACATGAGAACTAAGGAAATGTACGAAGGTTAATTATGAATAATGAAGCGGTAGAGCCAATTAAAGTCACCGACAGCAGTTGGTGGCTTGCGACACTTGATCCTAATTTGAGAATATTTGATATTATTATGAGAACCGAGACAGGCACTACATACAACTCGTATCTTATAAAAGGAACTAAACATGCAGCTATCATTGATACGGTTAAAGAACCGTTTACCGATATTTTCTGGAAAAATTTATGCAGCCTTATAGATCCTGCTGAAATTGATTATGTTGTTGTAAATCATAATGAATTTGATCACACGGGCGCTTTGCGGTTTGTTCTTGACAAGCTGCCGCATGCTAAGCTCATAGTTTCACCTGCGGGCAAAAGTTTTTTGAAAAATATCTTGAATCGTGACGCAAATCCAATAATTGCATATGATGGCATGAAAATTGATCTTGGCGGTAAAACGCTTCAATTTGTTATTACACCGTTTCTCCATTGGCCTGATACCATGTGCACATATGTGCCTGAGGATAAGCTGCTTTACTCGTGTGATATTTTTGCTTCGCATTACTGTGATAAGCGTATGTTCAATGATTTGACAAATGATTTTTCAAGACCGTTCCGATTTTATTATAATGTGATAATGAGGCCTTATAAAGAATATATTCTTATGGCACTCAAAAAGCTTGACTTGCTTGATATTGACATGATATGTCCGAGCCATGGGCCAATACTGAGGGAAGATGCCAAATCGTATATGGAGCATTATCGAGAATGGAGTCAGCCTGTCAGTAAAAATAAAGAAAAGTTGGTATTGATTGTCTATGCTTCAGCGTATGGCAATACGGCAAAATTGGCAAAAGCATTTGCCTTTGGAGCAAAAACAAGTGCTAGAGTTGCAATGATGGATATAGTAAATGTATCTCCTATGGAGATTGGCGGTATTGTAGATCTTGCAGAGGAAGCTGATGCGATAATTATTGGTACTGCCACTATCAATGGAGATGCACCTGCACCTATATGGGACTTTTTGTCGCATACTACTCCGATTAAAAGACGAGGAAAAATAGGCTTTGCTTTTGGTTCTTACGGATGGAGCGGCGAAGGGCCAAAGATGGTAAATGCTCATATGAAAAGTATTGGCATGAAAACTCCGCTTGATCCGTTCAGAATAAAATTTTGCCCTACAGAAGACGATCTAAAGCAAATAAAACAGATCGGTCAAACTTTGGCTGCAAGCTTATAGAACTTGATTTTGCCGTTACCTTGATTGACATCGGTTCTATATAATTTTTCGGTTAATATCGGTTTGTATAATAATTCTATAATGCAAGTGGTATTGTGATAAGATGAAAGCTGAGCAATTTATAAGAAGATTATAACTTGATTGTTTTTCTACTGCTTATTATAAGCATTGCCGTAATAGTTGCAGCATGTGAATTTTTTAGCAATGCGGTTGAATGGATTGGCTATTATTTTTCTTTATCAAGTTCAACAACAGGATCATTGCTGGCGGCAACAGGAACCGCATTACCGGAATCTATTCTGCCTATTATAGCATTTTCTTCAGGTGCTGCGGCTGTTCCTATTGGTACCGGAGCTATTCTCGGTGCCCCGCTTATGCTTTCAACGCTTACATCTTTCCTTATGGCACTGATCATTATTGCAATGAGATTTTCAGGTGCAAGAGAAAGCTTCTATTTTCAAGTTCCGCGAAAACCGATATATAGAGATATATCGGTTTTTATAGTCAATTATCTTGTGTTGTTTCTGGTGTCTTATGTTTATAGCAGCAGATTAACCCATTTGGCAGCTGCATTATTTTTAATCATTTCTTATATATTGTATGTTGCGGCAACTATAAAGGACAAATCGGGCGTTCAAGGTGAGGTGGAGGAACTTCATTTCTCTAAATTTAGCAACGAATCATTAAACCTTGCAGTAATTCAACTTATAATATCGCTGGTGTTTTTAATTGCTGCGGGGAAAATTTTTGTGATTGAAATTAGCAGGGTAGGGGCTTATTTCGGAGCATCGCTATTTGTTATATCAATAATTATATCACCCTTTGCAACGGAATTACCGGAAAAGTACAATTCGGTCAAATGGCTTTTAAAAAAGAAAGATACTCTTGCTTTGACAAATATAACGGGAGCGATGGTATTTCAGTCTGTATTTCCAGTTATCATTGGATTGGTTGCAACCGGATGGCAGCTTGGTACAAATTCGGTAATTCCTATCATCACCCCTATAATTTCATCAATTCTCATATTCTCATCTTTTCTTTTGTCAAAACGCCTCTCTGCGATATTTCTTTCTGCGGCAATAGCAGGCTATTTAATTAACCTTTATATCCTTTTGGGATAGATGTAAATTTTTCTTAAAGAAACTTATCCATACAAGGCATACCGGCCTTCCGTTTACCATCTTTCCCGATTTATGAAGATATACGCCAAATGGGCAGCTGCTGCAGTGCCAGTTAGGTTTTTTGCAAGAAGACAATAGGGCTTTCTCAACCGGTAAGTGGGCTGCAATATCAACCAATACTTTCTCGATATCTTCACTTGTTGGTGCAACTATCTCATTTATATGCTTTTTCATTATATCGGCAAGAGCTTTTAAATAGTTATCTTTCTCGTTATCAGCAAGTGTTATAAACTGTTCGGTTTCTGTCATCATTTATGTTTTCTCCATCTTAATAGACATAGTATTAGAATATATATTTAATGTTAGTTTTTAAATCGTAATTTCCCGTATCCTGTCGCAGGACTTAGCAATTTTAAGCAGTCCCGCCGTTCTCCCGTCTCTTTCAGTATCTCGTCTTTTTGATAGCTTAGCCATTTTGAAGATATATCCTGACAAATTCGTTTCACCGTTTTTGCATTTGTCGATTACCTCTTTGTATAATGAGACCATGTCAAAAATAAGCTGATTACTGTATTCCCTTCCTTGAATTTTAAGATAACTAACGCCGACTTTGATAGCAGTTGGAATGGTATTCAACATTAGAAAAGCGTTATTTTCCAGCTTAGATGTAGTTTTGCCATTATCCCATGCAGCCTGGCATACACGATTGCAATGGCCGCCTCTGTTAGGACTCCCGTAAAATCTATTTTTTTCGTCTTCAATGTGCCAATCCTGCTTTATATAACTGCTCATAGCGCATTTTCCCAAATATGTGAAGCAGTTGTTTGAATGCAGAAAGATTTCAAGCTTTAGCTTGAGATCGTTTTGAATTTTTTCAACCTCTTCAATGCCGATGTTGCACGGTGCCACTATACATGTTGCACCTGCAAGTTTGTAGAACTTAATGTCTTGCTCATTGATAATGTTGCATCCTGCACTTGCATGAATTGCAATATCAGGAAAATTTTCCCTGACGGCATTCATCGCTCCGGGATCTGTCATGATGAGTCCGTTAATGCCGTAATCACTTAATTTCTTAATAGTTCTTAACATCAGCGGAATCTCCGATGATGAAGGTATCGTATTGAACGCAACCCTTATCTCTTTATCATGCGTCTTTCCATATAAAGCAAGCGTTCCTATCTCATCAATATCCATTTCAAAATTTGCAGTTCTCCTGCTCCATCCTTTTGCCCCTACATAAACGGCATCTGCGCCGTGTTCAAGCACGCCTTCAGCCATTTTAAGATTGCCGCCCGGTGCAAGCAGTTTTGTGTTCATGTTGCCTCCTTATTCGTAGCATCTTTTGTTATATATTTATAGCCTGATTGTCCAAAAAAGTATCCGTTGCAAAGTCCGAATTCAGCCAATTCATCAAGTTTTTTTACGGCATAAACAGGATCAATTTTACCGCTATTTAGTTCCCTGTATATTGATGAAACGGATTCAAGATAAAATTCATCACGTCTTAAACTATAGATATAGAAATATTGATAACCTTTTTTGATTAGTTCAACAAAATATTCAGCCATGCAGAGCTCTTTGCCTGAGATAGGAGCCATACCTATTTCGCCTAATTGCCAGTTATCTTGATTTAACCAGTGGGGTTTAGCACAGAGAGTTTCGCAGTTCCCTTCCAATTTGAGCTCGTCTAAGAAAAAGCAACGATCCGATATGCCAAGCGGTATGTTGCCGTTTATTGGAAATGTGATATCCACGACCTTTTTTATAATATCAATTTCATTAATGGAAAGTTCGGGATTTGGCAAAATTCTGCTGACATTATTTTTGACAAATAGTTTAGCGGTCTGACTTGTATAAAGATTGATAAATACTCCAGTATGTATTTTTTTTGATTTTATCAAATTTAGAAGTCCCATATTATTAATTTCAAACCCGTCAATCGGAAGTTTTTCCGCTCTATCAATAATATTTTTGATATCTTCAATATCTTTGTTTCTGGGCACAGAGTAAAGTGCAAGGTAGCAATTTTTGCCGGCAGTTTTAACTTTATCAACCGCCTCTTCCAAGTCATTGCCTTCCGATATGTTGCCAGGCAGTTTTCGGCATGTAGGATCGCCGAGGTAAATTGTATCAAAATTCTTTATCGCTTTATTGGAAACCTCTTTAAGCTTAGCAATATGGGTTGCTAATTCCATGTTTTAACTCCTTTTTTAATTAAATAAAAAGAAAGAGGATACACGATCTCTTTTCTTGACTTAAAACTTAATATCTATTTATATCTTGCGTTTTCAATAACTTGCAGCTGTTGATTATGCTCTTTATATCCCCGCGTCCGGCTATTTTTACCGCTTTTGCACCGCAAGCAGCTGCATCATCTATGAAACTAACCTCAGGTTCTATGATCGATAATCCGGTAATATTTATACACGGCTTACTGCACACACCTGATCGTTTTGCACTGCTCTCTTTTTCGTAGCTATCCCACCAGCAGCGCCCCATCAAAAGAGCTTTGCACAAGACTCCCGATGCAAAGATTTCGACATCTATGACAGATGACAATTTTTTAATTTCATAAGGCTGAATTGACGGCGGTATAACGATTCTTGATGCTCCAATATTTTTATAAAACTTCGCTTCTTCATAATTTATTACAGAGCTGCCAACGGAAAGATGAACGGTGCAATATTTACTAACTGCCTCAATTAAGCCTGCATCTTGAATTATAACGGCATCTACAAAATCAGCAACTTCCAAAATCTGTTTAAAAAAATTATCTTCATCGTATGCATACGGCATTTTGTTGAATGCGCAGTACAACTGTTTTTTTGTTAGTTTCCGCATATTTTTAATATCTTTTGCTTTCAGATCATAACTTTTTGATGAATGACTAAACCCTTTTAAGCCAAAATAGAAACCGTCTGCAAGGTTATTTATCAGTTCGATTTCCTTTAAATTAGAAATAGGCGCAACAACTTCTATGGCATTACCATTCTTTTGCATTATATCCCATTATAAAATAATTTATTAACTTTTCAAGACAAATTAAGAATATGTAACAGTTGGTTGATTATCGTGTTTGCCATGTTAGAAATTTTGTTTACTACAATGCGACCACTGCATAATATTCAAATTCAAAGCAATATCTGCTTTCTCATATGCCTTGCGGAGCTTTCTTGAATTAACCGGTTAGTCCTGCAGAAGTTCACCTTGCCTATGGAAAAGCAAACAAAGCTGTGAAGGTGCTTTATTATGCAGTGGTCTTATAATGCAGTCACCATATTACGTCCGTTATGTTTGGATTGATATAACGCATTATCCATTCTAGATAATGTGTCAATCGGCAGTCCGTCTTTGTTATCTTCTTTTTTGCATTCCGCAACACCAAACGACACAGTAACGGAAAATATCCCAGATTTGACTTGAAAACGGAGTTTTGAAATCAAATAGCGCAGTTTTTCGGCAAGCATTTTCGCTTCTTCGAGATTTGTCAAAGGGCATATTAAAATCATCTCTTCGCCGCCATATCTCACAGCCATATCCGATTCCCTAATAGAATTTTTCAATAGTTTTGATATACTGTGCAGGACTTTGTCTCCTATGAGATGCCCGTATGTATCATTTACAGCTTTAAATTTATCAATATCCAGCATCATGA
>CAZAPZ010000090.1:0-6339 GCA_964487285.1 uncultured Campylobacterales bacterium
CTTTTCGGAGATATACTCCTGCTTACAAACTCGGATATCATAATTGTTATAGTTATTTCAACTCTCGTTACAGCCATAATAATAAAAAATTTCTGGGGACTTATGTTGTCAACATTCTCAGAAACGATAGCCGAGGCAAACGGAATCCCAGTTAAATATCTCAATTATCTATTTTTTGCACTGCTTGGAATTGTGGTTTCCATAGGCGTCAAATTACTTGGAATACTGCTCATTTCATCATTTCTAATATTGCCTGCATCCATAGGACTTAACCTCAGCAAGCATTATAAAACTGTGATTATATTGAGCTTTCTATCCGCATTAATATCAACACTTGCAGGTATTTATTTGTCATGGCAGCTTAACTTTCCAACAGGGGCATCAATAGCGGCATTTGCTTCGCTGCTGTTTTTTGCCAGCCTGCCGTTTAAAGAAAAATGAACCTTGACGGGTTTATAGAATTTATGATTATAAAACAGGGGTTAAGCAGAAAAAGCGTGGAAAGCTATGTTTCGGATATGTCGCAATTTATGAAATACAGTAAAAACAGAATAAATAATGAACTGATAGGCGGTTATATTTTTCTCAGTATGAAAACAAAAAAAGCTGTGACTATCAACCGATTCACTGCGGCTTTGTCTAATTTTTATGAGTGGAAAAAAGAGATAGGTGAAAAGATAAATTTTAATCTGCCGAAAAATATTAAAACTCCAAAACTGCTTCCGGAATTTATCGGTTTTGATAAGGTTCAAGACGCTCTGAACCTACAGGTTAGAACAAACTTGGATCATCGAAATAAACTGCTTTTTCTTCTCCTTTATTCAACAGGTATAAGAGCATCAGAAGCCGTAAATCTCAAAATAGCAGACTTGCATCTAAAAGATAGTTTTATATCTGTCTTTGGAAAAGGAAATAAAGAACGGGCTATACCGCTAAATACAAAAATAATAGAATATATTAATCTATATATAAAAAACCAAAGAACTTTAATACTTAAAGGCAATGCATCTATATATCTATTTGTGAGTCATCATGGTAAAATTACAAGACAAATGGCATGGAATATAATAAAAAAAATTGGAATTAAACTTCAGATAGACCACCCGCATCCTCATCTATTAAGACATAGCTTCGCAACCCATCTTATGCTCGGAGGAGCCGATATAAGATTGATAGAAACCATGCTCGGACATAAAAACCTCAATACAACAACTATTTATACTCATATTCCTGATTCTCATCTTATGTTCGATTTTAAAAAATATCATCCGCGAGAAAAATGAAAGTTGCCACTTGCCATCTAAACGCTGATTTTGACGCTCTTTCGTCGCTGGTTGCAGCTTCAATCCTTTTTGATGCAGAACTATTTTTCCCAGGTTCAAGTGAAAAATCAGTTACTGCTTATTACAAGAAAAATGTTTCCGTTAAATACAAACTTTTTTCTCCAAAGCAAGATAGTCGGCAGATTGATATACTGATTATGGTCGATTGTTCCGATATGAATCGCATACATAAAACCATAAAAAATAGACTTAAAAAAGACACAAAAATTATTATATACGATCATCACATAAATTCCGGTAACATATTGCCGCAAGCGAAGATTCACTATAAAGATTACGGATCAAACACCACTCAAATGGTATGTGAAATAAAATCTAAAAATATTAAAATAACAAAATACGATGCGACCAACCTCATCATAGGAATTTATGTTGACACCGGAAGCTTTAAATATCAGGGCACAACACCAACGGATTTTGAAATGGCAGCATGGCTTTTATCACATGGCGCCGATCTTAAAACTGCCGAAATTGCATTGTCAAGAGAACTGGAATACGACCAGGTATCAATATTAAATCAGTTTCTTATCAATGAGAAGGTTATAAATATCGGTGATTCTAAGATAGCCGTAAGCTATGCCACAAAAGATGAATATGTTCCCGATATATCCATAGTAGTAGGCAAATTTCTCATCATATCCGATCTAACCGCCGCAATATGCACTGCAAGATTACGCAGTAAGGTTTATATAATTATAAGAAGCAGAAATAGTTCCATTGTTAATGCAAGGGACGCAGCAAGACTTTTTGGCGGCGGAGGACACTCGTATGCAGCATCCGCAACCTCTGATATGACATTGGCAGATGTAAATCTAAAGATCAATAAATGGGTAAAAAAGATTAAACTTAAAAGCTTTGAAGCCAAACGACTTATGAGTATTCATCTAATTACAGTGCCTATCAATTCTACAATATATGACACGGAAAGCATAATGGCAAAATATGCAATAAACAGCATACCTGTGATAGATAACGGAATGATAAAAGGAATTCTTACAAGATCGTTGATTGAAAGAGCTATTTTCCATAAGTTATCATCTGAATCGGTAAGAAAATGGATGGTAACAGACTTTAAATGCGTAGAAGCTGATGCGCCTTTTGAAACGATTAGAAAAATAATGATAGAAGAAGGACAGCGATTTCTGCCAGTCGTTGAAAAAGGCAAACTTATTGGGGCAATAACGAGAACAGATTTATTAAGTGTACTTTATAAAATGCCCGGCTCTCGAACTGTAGAAAAAAATATGTCAACTGTGATGAGACGTCAGCTGAATAAAAAACTTATAAAAAAGATAGAAGCATTGGGAGAAATCGCGTATCAGATGGGATATTCAGCCTATCTTGTAGGCGGCATCGTAAGAGATATAATTATGGGCAATCCGATATCGGATATTGATATAGTTGTTATAGGTGAAGGTGTTTCATTTGCGAGAAAAGCCGCCGATATATTGAATGCAAAAGTGTCTGTCCATGAACAATTTATGACGGCTGTACTTAAAACCGACGGTTTTAAAATAGATATTGCTACTGCAAGAAACGAATATTATAATAAACCTGGAGCTCTCCCGACCGTAGCAAAAGGCTCATTGATTCGCGATCTTAAAAGACGCGACTTCACAATAAATACATTAGCAGTGGCTCTCTCTCCTGTTAAATTTGGAACATTGATTGATTATTTCGGTGGACTAACAGACATTAAAAGTAAAAAAATACGCGTACTTCATAATATGAGTTTTGTTGAAGATCCTACAAGGATATTCAGGGCTGTGCGTTTTGCAGTAAGGTATAAATTCCAAATAGGCGGTCAAACGGAACGTTTAATGAGAAATGTTATAGCGTTAGACATTATGAAAGATCTTAAGGCATCACGTATTATGCCTGAGCTTAATTTGATTTTTGCAGAAAAACAGCCGTCGCTTATATTAAGCCGCCTTACAAAGATGGGAGTGTGGCAATCAATATCAGCAAACATCAATATTCCCGAAGATGCCATTGTAAGAGGTGAGAATATTATTTCCGCCTATAATCTTATTTATCAAAAGGAAATTAACAAGACTGCTTTTTATCTATTTCTTTTGGGATTATTTTTAAACGAACAAGATTTAAGAAAAATATTTATCAGAATAGGGGCAGCAAATTTTATTAACAAAAATTTATATATAAGAGCAATGAGAAATGATATTCTAAAAACTCTGATAATGGGTAAAAAAAGTGAAGCATACAGAAAACTTTCCTTATTACCTATAGAAGCGGTTATGTCGCTTGCTGCTTTTACGCGAAACACTTTTATAAGAGACCGAATAACCGAATCGATACGGCATATGTTTGAAAGACCGCTGTTAACAGGTAAAGATCTGATAAAGCTCGGTTTCAAAGAAAGTCAGTCTATTGGAAAACTGCTTAGAAAGATCGAAGATATGCAGATAGACGGATTGATTGACGGATATGACGATGCTATCAGCTATGCAAAAAATAGTTTTAAGCGTTGAATGTTAAATAGAAAGAAAAAAGATCGCAACGCTTACTGCCTCCTAACAATGACGAAAAATAGGATACCGATTTTGTTCAATTTCCGTCGCAACAAGGCTCTTGCTGCGACAGTTTCAAAACAGAAATTGTTTCGCAATGCATGCAACCGGAATGGCTCAGAAAATTTTATTAAGAATAAAAGATTTTATAACGGAGCACTCTTTCTTGATAGAGACGGAACAATAATTTATGATCGTCATTATTTAAGAAGACTTCAAGACATTGAATTTCTTCCTGAAGTAAAAACATCGCTAAAGCTCTTGAAATCCATTGGATATATACTGATAATAGTTACAAATCAGTCGGGAATTGGAAGGAATTTGTTTGGTAAGGATTTTGTAGAAAAAACACATGCTGCAATCAATGGCAGATTAGACGGAATTATAGATGATTTTTTTTATTGTCCTCATATCCCTGATGAGTTTTGCAGCTGCAGAAAGCCTAAAAACGGCATGCTTATCAAGGCTTCAAAGAAATGGCATATCGATTTAAAAATATCTTGGATTATAGGAGACTCTGATAAAGATATCAAGATGGCCGAAAACACAGGAATAAGAACAATTAAAATAGGTAGGGATAGCAGCCATTACGCATTGACAAACTGGACAAAAATAGCGAGGTTAATTAGGAATGAAATATCATGCTCATAGATAAATTTGGAAGAACGGTTGATTATATAAGAATATCTGTAACAGACCGATGCAACTATCGATGCAAATATTGCATGCCTGAAAACGGTATTAAATTAATAAATCATAAAGATATACTAAGTTACGAAGAGATAGTTAGAATCGTGACAGCTTTTGCAAAACGCGGCATAAAAAGGATAAGAATAACAGGCGGAGAACCTCTCGTTAGAAGCAACATAGAATGGCTTGTAGGAATGCTCGGAACAATAGACGGTATAGAAAATATAAGCATTACTACAAACGGAAGCCTGTTGAAAGAGAAGGCGTTCTCATTAAAAGCAAACGGACTAACTTCGGTAACAGTAAGTCTTGATACTCTTGACAAGGATAAGTTCGAGGTACTTACAAGAATAGGTAACATAGATGATGTAACAAGCGGAATAGATGAAGCCCTAAAGACCGGACTCACAATAAAAATTAATACTGTTTTTTTGAAAGGTGTAAACGAAGACAAAATAATGGATATTCTCAATTTCGCTTTCGGGAGAAAAATTATAATACGATTTATTGAACTTATGCCTACTAATGTTGATCAAAAATTCTTCAATAAGCGGTTTGCTCCGCTCTCTATCGTAAAAGATTTTATAAAAAGAAATTACAATATAAAAGACAGCGACTACAAAAGTGCGGGGCCTGCTTCATACATTAATATTAACGGAAATATTGTCGGATTTATATCGGCTATAAGCACAGGATTCTGCGAACAGTGCAACAGAATAAGGTTGTCAAGCAGCGGCATAGTATATCCATGTCTTGGACACATGAGTCGGTATGCTATTGATTTTAAAGCAGCACTGAGAACAGGAAAACCGATTGATAACCTGATAGATAAAGTGATTGAGATTAAACCAAAATCACACGATTTTGAAAGTTTATCAATAGCCTCAATGAGCAGAATAGGAGGATAAGTGGACTTTACTCACTTTAACGATGAAGGAAGAGCGAAAATGGTTGATGTGACTTCAAAGGATGATACCGTAAGAATTGCATCTGCGCATGGAGAGATTCGGATGAAATCCGAAACAATAATGGCGATTAAAGAGAACAGAATAAAAAAAGGGGACGTTTTAGCTGTAGCTCAGGTAGCGGGTATAATGGCTGCTAAGAAAACATCATCATTAGTACCGATGTGTCACCCCCTTCTTCTAACAAGTGTAAACTTAAAATTTAATATACAAGATCATTCGATTGAAACTGTAGCAACTGTAAAACTTAGAGGGAAAACAGGCGTAGAGATGGAAGCTTTAACCGCTGCAACCGTGGCATGTCTTACTATTTATGATATGTGTAAAGCAATGGATAGAGCGATGATAATTGATAAAATATACCTGATAGAAAAAGAGGGAGGAAAAAGCGGACACTTTAAAAGAGGGCAGGATAGTTGTTGAGAATCTAAATCGGTGATACTTTATCTTTGCTGAGGACAGTAATATTAATACGATTACTTCGCTTGCGATGACAAAAACCATCCATCACTGCAAAGGCAACAGGAGCAGTCTCTCTTCTCTTTCATTTAACATTATTAAAAAACCTTTTGCTTAAATGTTCTTTTTCTAAACTACCCCAAATTGTCAAGACAACTTTTTCTATATTCTTATTCTCTTTTTGACTTATTATCCTATGCTGCATTATCTAAATCTTTTCTTGCAGAGAATGATTTATTTAACTTTTTAAATGACAAAATACTATCTCTCTTATTATAAGTATATAAGGGATAGTATAATCAAGAAATAGATTATATATAGGGTATATATGAGATCTTTGAGGTTTATATGAAG
>CAZAPZ010000091.1:0-6274 GCA_964487285.1 uncultured Campylobacterales bacterium
TTTCAAGCAGATATAATGATGGCTGCATTATGCAAAAAGGGGAAATTGTTGCCACAGTGACAGCCGGAGCATCGGCATTATTGTCAGGAGAACGAACGGCGCTTAATCTTTTATCTCGTCTTTCAGGCATTGCCGCATTGACCAACGAATTTGTCAGTCAAATTTCCGATTTAAAAACAAAACTTTTAGATACGCGTAAAACAACACCAGGGCTCAGAATTTTTGAAAAATATGCCACAAGAATTGGCGGAGCAATAAATCATAGGCTTGGTCTTTACGATTGCGCTATGATAAAAGATAATCATATCAAAGTTGCCGGCAGTATAAAAGCTGCTATCGGCGCTATCAAAGCCCAAATTCCATTTTCATCAAAGATCGAAGTGGAAACAAGAAATATTGATGAGGTTAGAGAGGCTATGGAAAATGGTGCCGACATTGTTCTTCTTGATCATTTTGAACTTGACAAAATGAGAGAGGTTGTCAAGCTGAAGCAGCCAAATGTGATATTAGAAGCATCTGGGAATATCGATATTCATACATTGCGAGACACGGCTATGACAGGAGTAGATTATATTTCGACAGGATTTATAACCCATCATGCAGCGTGGTCTGATTTTGCACTTAAAGTAACATGATTTGGAATTCAAGCCGGCAAAGAGGATGAAATGTTTCAACCTCTAACTTTGCAGCGGCAAAAAGAAAATTAAATTGGTAGCTTAGATGCAATCTCTTTTTTTTTCTTTAAATTTAACATTATGCAGTGGTCTCATTATCATCGTAATTCATTTTGAATTTTGATAAAATTGTTTTTTTGAATAAATTTTTTAAAAAATATCAGATAGTGCTGGTATTTATTTCTCTAATCGCATCGCTAATTCCATTTTTTATTCCCGACTTATTTATTTTTGAATTTGTTTCTTTTATCCCGCTTCTTTTTATAAGTGTAAGAATAAAAAAACAGCTTTTATTCGGACTGATTTTTGGATTTATTTACCAAGCAGTACTGATAAGTTTTTTGTATGAGCCTATACATATTCATGCGGAAATCTCCCTTGCCTATACAACCGTTCTTATAGCCTTGCTGGCGTTATATCTCTCCTTATATTGGGTACTCTTTTTTGTTTCAATCAAAATTTTTCGTAAGCGGTTATATATTATTCCTGTGATAGGGGTAATTTTAGAAATCCTGCGAGACCATATTCTAACAGGTGTTCCTATTTTCGATCTGTATCTGACGCAGTTTCAAAATATTGCTCTTATAAATTATGCTCATTTTTCATCTTATATTATTACATTCTTACTGTTTATGCTTAATGTGCTGATTTATCTATCAATAACAAAAAAGCCCATTTATATAGCTGCGGTTATCGCAGTGTTTGTATTCGGGTACTTTATTCCTGCCAACAAGGTGCATATTAAACCAATGACAATTTTGGCTGTTACGGAAAATATCCCACAAGATCAGAGATGGGATGATGATATACATGATGATATCGTAAATAGTTATATAGATCGAACCGAAAAATTATCAAAAAGATTCACTCCCGACTTAGTAGTATGGCCTGAAGCGGCTATTCCAACTATATGGAATGAAGATACACAAGACATGAAACGATTAGTTAATTTTGCTGATAGATTAAAATCGCCGATTATCACCGGTATGCTTTCGCATGATGCTGCCGGCTATAGCAATTCAGCGTTTCTCTTTAATCATAACAAGATTAAACAATATAAGAAGATACATCTTGTTCCATTCGGCGAGTATCTGCCTGTGAGATCGGTATTTGACAGTATAGTTAATGCCACACAAAGCGGACAAGACCTCATTCCGGGTAACACAATAAAAGTTTTTGATTTAAGCGGTAATAAAATAGCGGTACCCATTTGCTATGAAACTATGTTCCCTTTACTTATGAAGAAATTCAAAGAAAAAGGTGCTGATATAGCGCTTAATATAACTAATGACGGATGGTTTAGCCATACCTATGCTCCTTCGTTCTTTGCCCGCATTCTCCGGTTTAGAGCCGTAGAAAATGCGATGTATATCTTGCGAGTGTCAAATGACGGAGTAACGGAGTTGTTTGATTATAATGGAAAAATTATAAAACCTGCGTATCATGGCAAGGATTATTATCTATTTAGAATAGATGAAGATTAGGTCAAATTTTTTTCAAAAAACAGTTGACATTTAATATTATGGTGTTAGAATCACAAAAGTTGTTGCGGGGTAGAGCAGTCCGGTAGCTCGTTGGGCCCATAACCCAAAGGTCAAAGGTTCAAATCCTTTCCCCGCTACCAAAATACGGAGTAGTAATATTAACATATATCATGAAAAATTTATTTAATGGTATCTAAAAATGCTTGCTTAGTGTTGGAAGACGGCACATGTTTTACCGGAGTCTCTTTTGGTGCTTCAGGAAGCTCGGTTGGAGAGGTGGTATTTAACACATCTATGAGCGGCTATCAGGAGATTATCACAGATCCGTCATATTGCGGTCAAATAGTGGTTATGACGGCACCTGAAATAGGCAATACCGGCGTCAATATTAACGATATGGAATCGGATATGGCATGGCTTTCAGGGTTTATTGTGCATAGCGACAATGAAATACCCTCTAATTATAGATCGGAGGATACACTAAGCAATTTTTTGAAATCCAAGAATATTATTGCCATATCAGGCGTTGATACCAGAGCTTTGACTAAGAAATTAAGACAAACAGGTACTATGAGAGCCGTAATCAGTGATGTGGAATCTGATATCGAACTATTGAAGAAAAAAGCCAAACAGGTGGTTGCCATTGAGAGATTAGATTTAATTAGCAAGGTCACGACTAAGCAAACATATCATTGGACTGAAGACTTGTGGAACAACGGCTACAAAAGTTTGAGCGATAATCAATTATTGGGCAGAGCCAAGGTTCTTGTATATGATTTTGGTACTAAAAGAAATATTTTGAGGCAACTGGTGAATGCAGGGTTTGATGTATGGGTGGCATCTGCGTATGATTTTGATGCAGTTGAAAGAATACGACCGGATGCATTGCTTTTGTCAAACGGACCTGGAGATCCTGCCGCTGTTGATAAAAAAGTAACACGGTTTATTAGAGATATATCCGAATCAATTCCTATATTTGGCATTTGTCTTGGCAGTCAGCTTCTCGGGTTATCATTTGGATATAGTACATACAGGTTGAAGTTCGGACATCACGGGGCAAATCAACCCGTCCTGAATTTACTTGATAAATACGTAACTATAACAAGTCAAAATCATAACTTTGCTGTTGATATTTCAAATGGAAACGGTGCATTTGATGTGATTGAATCAAACTTAAATGACGGTACGGTTGAGACAATTAAACATCGCAGTTTGCCTATAATGGGTGTTCAATATCATCCTGAGGCTTCTCCGGGACCTCATGACGCAAAAAAGATTTTTGAAGAATTTGAAAGAATGGTGAATAATATATGCTGATGTTTCAAAAAACCATAAAAAAGACCACATCGGTTAAAGGTATCTGCCTTCACTCGGGTAAAATTGCTAAAATCGAACTTATACCTGCTCCTGTTGGAACAGGCATAGTATTTATTTACGGTGATAAACAGCTAAAGGCAAGATGGGATAATGTTGTGGATACATCAATGGCTACAACATTGGGAGATGGCGAAATTAAGATTGGAACCGTAGAACATCTGCTTTCTGCTATGTCCGGCCTTGGGATAACTAATATTTATATTGTTATTCAAGGACCTGAAATACCCATCATGGATGGTAGCTCAGCATCATTTATATATATGATTAAAGATGCAGGAATATGGTCTCAGGGCATTCCAAGAGACACAATTAGTATAAAAAATAAGATAGAGATTAAGGACGGTGACAAGTGGGCGGCTTTTGTGCCATCCGAACAGAGAAGAATAACTTGCGCAATACGTTTTAATCATCCTAAAATAGGATTTCAGAAGTTATCTTTTATTTCAAATGAACAGATATATATGAGTGAAATTAGCAGGGCGAGGACATTTGGATTTCTTAAAGATATGGAACATATGAAAGCAAATCATTTAGCACTTGGAGGATCTCTTGATAATGCAGTTGTGCTTGATGATTATCGCATTATCAATGAGGACGGCTTGCGTTATACCGATGAGTTTGTGCGTCACAAAATGCTTGATGCGATTGGCGATATATCGCTTGCAGGAGTTGATATAATCGGCCATTATATTTCATATAAGTCGGGGCATACGCTTAATAACAGATTATTAAGAGAGCTTTTTGTGAAAGAAGCTTCATGGGATTGGGTAAGCGGAAAAGACGATACACAAAGAAAGATAAAGTTGATAGGAAATCCTGCTAAAGTAGTTTAAAATCGCCTCTATGCATACTCTAATTAAGCATTTTATAGAATCGCTCGGTGAACCGATTGAGGAAATTGTTGAAACGCATATTTCAATCGTATATCTAACTAAACATTTTGCATATAAACAGAAAAAACCGCTCTTTTTCGGATTCTTAGATTACAGAACTGTAGAGCTAAGAGAAAAATTTTGCAGAAAAGAGCTTAAGCTCAACAGTAGATTCTCAAATATTTACTTGGATGTAAAAGTAGTTCATGATGACGGTAAAGTTGTGGATTGGATTGTTGTTATGAAACGGCTTAAAGATGACAGGATGCTCCAATATTTTTTGCTGCATCATAGTCTTACAGAGCCAATGATCGATAAATTCGTAAATAAGTTTTATCAATTTTCAATGCTTAATAAAAGCGATGCAGCTAGCCGATTTGGCGATGTGTCGATTATAGCAAATAATTGGAATGAGAATTTTCAGCAGACAACCGATAAAATAGGTATTTTGATAGAAGAAAACAGTTTTAAGAAGATCAGAACAGCAGTTGACAGATTCTTATTAAAAAAGGAATTGTTTGATGAAAGGATAAAGCGTGGAACTATAATAGACGGCCATGGTGATATAAGAATCGAACATATCTATTTTGAAAATGGCGATGCATATATGCTTGATTGCATAGAATTTAACGATCGCTTTAGAATTCAAGACAGGCTGCTTG
Source organism: uncultured Campylobacterales bacterium (assembly GCA_964487285.1). Lineage (GTDB taxonomy): Bacteria > Campylobacterota_A > Desulfurellia > JAADFJ01 > JAADFJ01 > CAZAPZ01. The sequence continues at coordinate 5,070 of CAZAPZ010000091.1, forward strand.
ATTTTTCGTTTTTGATGATGGATCTTGAATATAATAACTATCCTGAGATTTCTAATCTTATTTACGAGAAATACTGTAATAAATTTAACGAAACGGAGATTACAGGTCTTACGAACTTTTACAAATGTTATAGAGCGTATGTTAGGGGGAAAGTGGAAGGATTTATGTATGATGAAACAAAAAGCGTACAAAATCTTGAGAATGCAAAAAAATATTTTTACCTATCCGATTCTTATGCTGATAAATTTTGATGAACCTCTAATAGTCATGATGATGGGACTTCCCGGATCAGGCAAAAGCTATATTGCACGGTTATTGAAAAATGCTAACGGATATAGCATGTTGTCAACAGATAGAATTAGAAGAGAGATTGGTCTTAAAGGGGATTATAGTGCTAAATCAGTCAACTCCGTTTATGCCAAATTGGCTGAAGCTGCAGCTGAATTGCTCAAAGAGGGAATATCGGTTATATTGGATGCTACATTCTCAAAAAAAGCATATAGATCGCTGTGCTATGAAAAATTAAAGGCATATCCTATCCATATTTTTGAGTGTAAAGTCCATGATGAGAAAACGATAATAGAACGTATAAAAAAAAGAATTAGTGAAAATAGCTCCTATTCTGAAGCGGATATTGAAGTTTATAAAATACAGAGAAAATTATACGAACCTATTTATGATGATGAGCTAAACCATTTTCAGTCCAAAACAATATTTTTTAACGATTAAATAGTATCCATGAGATTTTCTTAACTGTTCCAAAATAAAATTAACGACGGTGATGGAATCCACCTTAAACTGCCATGAGGCTAATGGCTCCTGTTGCAAAGTATATTTATAACCGATGAGAGTTTGCGTAAGTCTAAACTTCCATCATAAAAACTTATGCTAAGGAGCTTTATTATGGATTCAGCAACTGTTCCTCAAAAGGTGCAATTAGACATAGTTTCAGACCGTATAGCGTTATTGCCGGGCTCGCTTATGAAACAAGCTGTCACGCAACTTCGCCGGCTGGGCGATCAATTTAATGCCGACCGTTTCAGGCTTCAAGAGCTTTCCAGTCGGCTGGCTGAAAATCGATTCCATTTAGCGGTATTGGGACAGTTCAAACGGGGAAAAAGTACATTGCTTAATGCCTTGATAGGTGAACCGTTATTGCCTGCTTCAGTTGTATCGTTAAGAGCTGTTCTTTTTGATTTATCCTG
>CAZAPZ010000092.1:0-6252 GCA_964487285.1 uncultured Campylobacterales bacterium
GACAAATAAAGGAGAATAAACATAGATGAATATGAATAAGAAGATCTGAATTCATCTAAAATCAGAGGTTAAACTTAAGAAAACAGCTATTCTCTCAAGCTGATAAATGAGACAAAAGAGAGCCGGTTATTATGCAGTGGTCTCAAGACAAAGCGCTAACAATGGCTCTACTGGACAGAATCACACACAATGCCATCATATTGAACATGAATGGTAAAAGTTACAGAAGAAGGAAAAACGCAGAACAATAAATCAACGGAGGTGGATCAAAAACATCTTGACTTTATACAGTTTTTGCAAATAAGTGGGCGAGGTCGGGAAGTGAAAGGTGCTGCAGCATCTCTTTATTTTTTGAAATTGAAAAATAAAACTTAAGTTATCCTTTTTTTACGTAAGGAGTTGAATATCTTTTGTGGCCGGAATGCTCAATGATGATTTTACAGGAAAAGTTGTCGCACAGGTATTTCATTGATTCGGCACATAATTTAAAAGCAAATGAACCTCCTGCCCGCATAATCAATATTTTATCAACCTGACTAAGTTTTATAAAAACAGGAAAAGTGCCGGGCCATTTTTTGAATAAACTGTCCAATTTACCAAGCACTTCGGTATTAATTTCAGTTTCATTAAATATTAAAGTGATTTTTTGAACTATTTTTGCGAGCTTATCAATAGCCGTCATATCAAATGCTTTTGCCTCTTTGTTTTCCAGATCAAGCTGGCAGAACAGCACTACCGGATCTGATATTTTAAACCGAGATGAGATTTTTCTATACAAATATGGAAAAACTACCGTATTTACAACACCTATTGATGTATGTATCTTGATATATGCCATTTTATCCTGTTTTTTGGTTGTTTTTTCTGTAATCTCCGTTATAACACCGGATATTTTAACATTGTCAGTATCCGTTGTGTCCTCTAACGCTCTTGCAACGCTTTCGTATGCAGCAAGGGGATTTCCAGACAAAAAGAATCCGAGCAGTTCATGCTCCCATAAAAATATCTGTTTGTCAGAAGTTTCAGCTGCTTGAATCAATGCAGGCTTTGTAGGCTCAATCTCCTTTTCATCAAAAAGTGAATTTGCTCCTGCGCATTTCTTTTTTACTCCAGCCCAGTTTAAAATATCAGGCAAGTTTTCAAGCATTATATTTCGGTTCTTACTTTCTTTGTCAAATGCTCCAACTTTTACAAGGCTTTCGATCACTTTTTTATTGCACTTTCTAAGATCAACTCGTGATAGGAAATCATATATGTCTTTATAAACACCGTTTTTGCGCTCATTTAAAATTGAATTTATAGCTGCGGTCCCTGCATGTTTTATGGCTCCAAGTCCAAAACGAATTTCGCCGTCATTAGTAGGTGTAAAACTAATATTGCTTATATTTATATCAGGCGACAAAACGGCTATATTAATCCTTTTACACTCATCAATATATTTTGCTAATTTGCTCGTGTCATTTTGTTCTGAAGTGAGAATGGAAGCCATAAATTCAACCGGATAGTTAGCTTTAAGAAATGCTGTTTGATAGGCTATAAGTCCGTATGCTGCCGAATGCGACTTGTTAAATCCGTATCCTGCAAAAAATGCCATCAGGTCGTATATCTCTTCGGCTTTAGATCGTAATACGCCGCGTTCAACCGCCCTTTTTACGAACGGTATTCGTTCGGCTGCCACAACTTCAGGCTTTTTCTTGCCTATAGCGCGTCTTAGAACATCGGCTTCACCTGCGCTGTAACCCGCAAGCTCCATAACAATTTGCATGACTTGTTCTTGATACAAAATGACACCATATGTTTCTTTTAGGGTATTTTCCAACTGAGGAAGCGGATATTTTACCTTCTGATCGCCGTTTTTCCGTTTTATAAAATCGTTTACCATTCCGCTGCCAAGAGGCCCTGGTCTGTATAATGCCACCAGAGCGATAACATCGTTGATTTCATGCGGTTTTAACTTTCTTATAAGCTCTTGCATTCCGCTTGATTCAAGCTGGAACATACCAAGTGTGTGTCCTTCGCACATGCTTTTATATGTTTTTTCATCATCAAGTGGAATTTTTGAGATATCAAATCCACCGGCCTTGTCTTTAATAAGATTCACAGCGGTATCAATAATTGTTAAGGTTTTCAGTCCGAGGAAGTCAAATTTTATCAGATTTATATCTTCCATATATTCTTTTGTATATTGAACAACAGCCATCTCTTCGTTTGGAAACCTGTAAAGCGGAGTTGTTTGCTCAAGCGGAATATCCGATATAACAATACCTGCCGCATGTGTTGATGCGTGGCGCTTTAGTCCTTCAAGCGATTTTGCTATTTCAAATATATGTTTGGCATTAGGATCTGTTTTAACCGTACCTTTAAGATCTTTACTATCTTCTAACGCACTTTTCAGTGTGATTCCAAGTGTATCAGGCACAAGTTTTGCAATTTTGTCAACTTCGCTGTAGGGCATATCAAGTACTCGTCCTACATCTCTGATAACGCCTCGTGCCTTCATTGTCCCAAAGGTAATAACCTGAGCCGTTTTATCTTTGCCGTATTTATTTACAACATAGTCGATAACCTGCTGTCTTTTATCGTTTGAGATGTCAACGTCTATATCGGGCATGGAAACTCTTTCGGGATTTAAAAATCGTTCAAATATTAGATTGTAGACTATCGGGTCTATATCCGTTATGCGTATTGAGTATGCAACAAGCGAACCGGCAGCAGATCCTCTTCCCGGACCCACCGGAATATTATGAGTTTTTGAAAAGTTGATAAAATCCCACACAATGAGAAAATATCCCGGGAACTTCATATTTTTTATAACGGAAAGTTCGTAATTCAGACGTTTCCTATATTTATCCTTAACTGCAGCATCAATCTTATCTTCTTTAAATCTTTTTTCTAATCCGGCAACGGCGAGTTTTTCCAAATAGTTGTCTTGTTCGTCTGCGCCGACGAAAGGATAAAGCGGAGGAGTGGGATTGCCGAGATGAAGATTCAAATCTATTCTGCTTGCTATATCGTAGCTGTTTGTAACAGCGTAGGGAATATCTGAAAATATTTCAAACATTTCATCAGGTGTCTTGACATAGAATTCGTCTGATTCCATCTTGAGCCGTTTTTGATCCGTCACAACTTTTCCGGTTTGGATGCAAAGCAGCGCATCATGAGCCGCACTCTCGGCTTTTTCGAGGAAATGGCAATCGTTTGTTGCCACAAGAAGAGTATTTGTTTCTTTGGCAATCTTAATAAGATCGCCGTCTATCTGCTTTTGTTCGTCGAGCCCATGTCTCATTATTTCTATATAGAAGTTGTCTTGTCCTAAAATCTCCTTGTAAGATGCAATAGCTTTTAGGGCATTATTATACCTTCCGAATCGCAGCTCTTTGGCAATTTCACCTGCAAGGCATGCCGATCCTGCTATTATACCTTCTGAATAATCGCCAAGAAGTTTTTTGTCTATTCTCGGTTTATAATAAAACCCTTCCGTAAAGCTTCTGCTGGAAAGCTTCATCAGGTTGTGGTATCCGACCTCATTTTCAGCAAGAAGTATGATATGATGAAAGCCATGAGGCTCTTTTACTTTTTTTGTATGATCGGATGCAAGATACATTTCAGAGCCTATGATCGGCTTTAGATTGTTTGCCAACATGCTTTTATAAAATTCAAGAGCTCCGAACATATTGCCATGATCCGTAATTGCGCAAGCTTCCATATTGCTTGCTTTTAGTTTTTTTATGAGATCTTTAATCTTCGTTGAGCCGTCAAGCAGACTGTATTCGGTATGGTTATGCAGATGGACAAATTTTGTCAACGTTTTATTACGCGTACTGCATGGTCGAATATTCTTTTGTATAGTCCGGTTAATCGTGAGATTGTTACTGCATGTACGCGTCCTGAAGATGCTTGTATAAATTTATTGTTTCCTATATAGATTCCCACATGAGTATGAGGCCCTCTATGAGTATTGAAAAATACAAGATCTCCATCACGCAGACTGCTTTTCGGAATTACTCTACCATATCTATATTGTGTCCATGTAGTTCTCGGAAGCCTTATGTGGACTTTTCTGAATATTCTCATAACAAAAGCAGAGCAGTCAATGCCTTTTTTAAACGATTCTCCGCCGAATTTATAAGGTGATCCAAGGTACCGTTCCGCGATTTTGACAATTCTGAACCTTAAACTTTTGGAGCGGATAAGCAAATCGTATTTAACCAATTTTCTTCTTGTATTCACAATAATACCAGCTACAGACATCATTCGATAACTTATTAACGGATTGCTTCTTGATGGAACAAGGAGTTTCCTGCCTATTTGAAGCGGCTTATTGCCAATATGATTATATTTTTTTAGTTCGCTGACATTTGCAGAAAAACGCTTTGAAATTAAGTAAAGCGAATCGCCTTTTCTAACCGTGTAGCTGTTTTTATATGCAAGAATTGATGAATTAACATTTTTAATTCTTGCATAAATATTTTTTTGTTTGGGAATGCGTATAATGATAGTATCGCCGGCTCTTACATAGTTTTCAGATATTCGGTTTATTCTTTTTAGTTTCTTTACCGTTAAGGAAAATCGTTTTGCAATACTGTTAAGCGAGTCGCCTTTTTTTATAGTGTAAAAATAGTTGGCAAGCAGCACGACTTTTTTTATTGATTTATTATGACCGCTTATGTACTGGTAAGCCATAGCCGATGGCAAAACGGATAAGCAGATAATAATAAAAGCTATAAACTTTATAAAAGCCATAGATGAATTTTATATAAAAGAATTGTGTTGTCAATATATTAATTACAAACTAAACGCATATCTGTCATCGGCATTTGTCATAGAAAAATCGTGCGTTGCAAAGAGATCGGGTGCGTAACATCAGTTATTAATGTATTATTGACAATTTAAGCTACTTTAAGTATAGTTTCTATGTTATGATAGGCAAAAGAATTCTGCATAAGATTAGTTATAGATATATTTTAACTATAATTATTGGTTTGTCTGCATTTTTTATCTTGATGGGTTTTTTAAGTATAATTTTCAATATTTTGTCTATACGCAGTTCAGAAAATCATCTTACCAATATTTACTATAATCAAAGCCGGTTTATAGACAAAATAAAGAGCGTTAATAAAATTCAATATAAAAATGAGAATGTAGGAGAATTTATAAAATCTATCGCATCATCGAGCTTTAAAGTAAGCGTACCGTTTCTAGAAAGCAGCCTCAATCTCTTTGAAGGAGATATTAAGCAGCTATTTTTGATTTACAAAGATAAAACCAACGACGCTGTCCGCTTAAAGACTTATCTGCAAACAGCATATAAAAAAGGCTATATAAATTTTGACAGATGGATAATGATTAAAGGGGATATTGATGAAATTATACATGAACCGGACGAGATAGTCAGAAGAGACCGTTTGTTATACATAATAGATTATAAAAAATCATTAAAAATTAATCGCAGCAGCCAGAAAATAGAAAGCGAAATCAAGAATCTTGCATCATTTAACAGCGTCATAACCAATCTTACAAAACGCATAAGTATGATGCAAAATAAGATTTTGTATCAGTTTACCTATTTATCGGGGCTGAGAATCAAAAAATTAGTCAAGGAGTCTGATTCGGCTCTTTTGCATATTGCACTGGTGATATTGTTGATTATCATTCAGTTTGTTTTCCTAATATTAATTATTGTAGCAGTGGACAAATTTTATGATCGAACTAAAAACGAGGCAATAGATCTTGCGCTTGATTTATCTAAAACGGATCTATCGGGAATTAACCGTTCATTGAAGAGAATGACAAAGATTATTGATGTAGATGCAATAGGATTGGGAATGGTGGTTGATAATAAATTTATTAACTACAAATATTTTTTTATAGAAGAAAAGTACGGCTCAATTGTCCCATCGGATAAAAAATACAATCTTATTATTGGTGAAAATGCCGCAGGAGTGTCAAAAACATCAGGAAAACCTACGATAATCAATGCTTATGACAAATTTTCGGATGCTCATTCTGGGTGGAAAAGAGCCGGTCTGCGTTCATTTATGGGAGTTCCTCTTTTTTATAAAACCGGTGAATATTTTGGCCAGCTTTCTGCCCTACGGTTTTCTAAAAAGAGTTTCAACGATAAAAATTTAAAGCTGCTGGAGCTTTTTGGTAAAATTATAATAAATTTGTTTGAAAAATCAAAAAAGGATGAAAAAATAAGAAAATTTTATCACAAAATGATGCTATTAATATCTGATACGGGAAATTGAT
>CAZAPZ010000093.1:0-6219 GCA_964487285.1 uncultured Campylobacterales bacterium
TTATACCATTTCTGATGGTTCAAAGCAAGGAAATGTAGGAGTTTTTCAACAGGCTGTTAAGACGCGACCCCAAGGGCATATATATCAAAAAGCATGCGTCGAAACGATAATTATTGTTAATTGGCCTGGCCCATGAACGCCTTGCACTAAATTAAGTTCAATATCTGCCGTTTTGCTCGGTCCGGTTATAAAGCTCATTCTATTGGATATTTCGACAGTCTGTAATTTTTTAAAAAATTCCTCCATGTCCCATAAGAGATTTGATTGCTTAAGTATCGCCACATGTTTATCCGGCAGCAAAGAAGGCAGTTGATCGGAAAATAAAGACGACGTCACAACCACCGTTCCATTTTCGGCAATTCCATAATCAGCCTCTTGTATGGCAACTTCCGCTTCATATATTTCAGCGTTATTATGTGTAAAAATATCAGGATCAACCCATGCATTACAGTTTTTTATCAATGATGCGATCTTATCTTTTAAATCCTTTTTTTGAATAATACTAATTTCAGTTGAAACAGATTCGGCCATTCTTATAAACAGCTGCAGTCTATTTTCCGTTTCCTTATTGATTTCTGATTCAGGAATAATCTGCTTTGCTGATGTTGCCTGCTTGATATACCTTAATTTATGCATTCTCGTCGCTTCCTTTTATTAGAATTTTTCTAATTACAGGCTTGGCAAATCCATATAATAAAGGTGTAGAGAAAGTTTTTCCATATAGTTTCATCATAACTGATAGTTTATTGCCGGACAGTCCCCTCCTAACGGTTACATTTCTTAAATCCCGTATCATATCTGTAAGTTTAATATCAACCGAACATGCCTCTTGGCATGCATAACACAATGTGCAGGCTGCAAACGGCAGGTCGGATCTTTTTGATATACCATCAAGAAGCGAGGTCAGCACAATTCCAATAGGTCCGGAATAGGTTGAGTCGTAGCTGTAGCCGCCGGCAATTCCATATACGGGACATACATTAATGCAGGCACCGCATCTTATACAGTTAAGTATATGTTTGAAATTCCCCTTTATGATAGCACTTCTTCCATTGTCCATAATAATGATATGTCTGCTTCTTCCGTTTTCCTTCTCATCTTTAGATACTCCAGTTAAAAAGGAAACATACGATGATATTTTCTGCCCTGTTGCAGCTCTCGGAAGAAGTCTTAAAAATAGCGGAAGGTCGTTTACAGACGGTAGAATTTTTTCAACACTTGCAAATACTATATGAATTTTTGGCAAAGTAGTTACCATTCTTCCGTTGCCTTCATTGGTTATGATGACAACTGATCCGGTATCTGAAATTAAAAAGTTTGCACCGCTTATTCCTACATCGGCATTGACAAACTTTTTTCTCAACCGTTTCCTTGCGATTTTTGTCAATGTATATGGGTCGCTTGTGTAAGGAACATTCAATTTTTCACTAAATAGTTTTCCAACATCTTCTTTCGTTTTGTGAATAGCAGGCGCAACAATATGGGAAGGATGCTCGCCGGCAAGTTGAACAATAAATTCTCCCAAATCAGTTTCCACCGTCTCTATATCATGATGGATAAGAAAATCATTTAAGCCTATCTCCTCGGTTATCATTGATTTACCTTTAACAACAAGCTTGCCGCCGCTACTTTTGATAATATCAAGTGCTATCTCTCTCGCCTCTTTTGAATCCTTTGCATAGTGAATCTCAGCACCACGCTTCTTGGCGTTTTTCTCAAATTTATCAAGATAATATGAGAGATGATCTATGACATCCGACTTAACTGCAGATGCTTTTTTTCTACTATTTTCAAAATCAAAAGATACAAATGCCTCTTTTCTCAGTTTCTTAAATCTTTCGGTTGCCAAATGCAGCGCTTTCTGCAGACCGCTATCGGTAATGGCGTTTTTGGTATTATTATAAAATTTACTCATTTATCACCCCTTCCTGCAATCCATGCAATAGTTCGGATAAATGCATAACCTTAATTTTGCTTTTCCGTTTTCGCAGTGCTTTTTTTATAGTAAATAAACATGCGCTATCTATCCCGATAAGATACTCGGCACCGCTTTGAATTATCGTCTCTGCTTTTAAACCTGCAAGGTGATTGCTGATTTGAGGGTATTCCACACTGAACATACCTCCAAAACCGCAGCACCTGTCTTCAGCCTCAAAATCTACAAGTTGAATATCTTTGATCTGTTTTAATATGTTTATAGGCTCGTTAAAAATACCGAGAAGACGCCTTTGATGGCAAGAATGATGAAATGCCACTTTTGCATTTAATACCAAAGATGAAAAATCAGCATTTATATGATCTAAAAATTGAGAAAATTCGTATGTTCGTTCGGCAATCTCCCTCGCCTTCTTTAATATTGGATAATCGTTTTTAAACAGATCTTCGTAACCATGCTTTATCATTGCAACACAGCTGCCTGATGGGGAAACTATTGGATTATTTGTGTTGTAGAAAACATCTATCAGTTTTTCCGAAACTTTTCTTGCTTCATTATAAAATCCAACATTATAAGCAGGCTGACCGCAGCAGATCTGATTTTTTGGAAATGTTGAATTGACGCCTTGGGATTTAAGCACCGATATAAGGTCATCTTTTATTCTGCGCTTAGCAATATCCACAAAGCATGTCCCAAAAATTAATACATCCGTATTTTTCATAAATTATCCTAAATTTTTATCTTCGTAAAACTATATTTTAACTATCTTGATAAGAATATATATACACAATTAGTGTAATGTAGTCAAGCGTTCCAAGCCTCGCCTTACAACTTTCGTAAATTCAAACTATTCAAGAGATGAAACGGCCACCCGCTCTTCGTCGGATTTGCCCGATGATAATAAACCAAAAGCCAGAATAGAGACGACCAACTGTTTGTATTGACAAACGATATCATAATGAGTGGTAGCATGCATCAATAATTTTATCAATTTTTGCTTGATATTCAAGTATAATAAGCATAGTATAAAATTGTGTATGTTTACTTACTATGAAAAATAGAGATTTTGCATATAACAATCAGTTGATTTTTGTGGAGGAAAGATAATAAATATTGCATGCAAAAATACGATCCTAAATGAGTCTGCGTCGGCAGGCTTAAGCATGGAAATCTAACATTGCGAAAATATCTAACCTTTTTTTACTTGGCACTTCCTTTTTCAATAGTGAATGGTGTGGTGTGGGGTATCGGTATCATGACTTTGCCGATATTGGCAAAAACGGGTGCCAGAGCAGGATTAACATTCGCCATGATCAATCTCGGTATAGGCGTAGGTGCAGTATTGTGGGGCACGCTATCTCATAAGTTTAACCTCAGAAATCTTATATTCGCAAGCAGTTTTTTATCTTTTCTCGGTTGGCTTATCATAGTATTGTTCAACGGTAAGTTTTTGATACCTCTTGCCTTCTTTTTTGGCATTTTTACAGCAGGTATTTTTGCACTTGCAAGTGTGATTGTTACAAATACATATGAAGAGAAAGAATGGGACAAATATATATCATTGATGCAGGCTCTTATGACCTTTGGTACCGTTATCGGACTGCTCATCACATCTATTTATACTAATGTCTTAGCCGGCATACCGTTTTTGATCATAGCTTTTTTATCTTATATTCCTCTATCCAGGCATCATGGTTATGTGGTTAAACATCATAAACTCAGTTCAGCTCTGTTAAAACCAAAAATGCATTTCTCGGAAATATTCACAGGGTACTTTTATCATCGGTTTAAACTTAAGCATTTTCTTCATCTAAGGGATAAACGGATTTTGCTGCTGAATTTGGGCTGGATTTTTAGTTTATTGGCTGCAGCACCCGTCTATGCTATGTATCCGTTGTTAATGAAACATGCATTTCTCGTTAAAGAATCTTCGTCCTCCTTAATTTATGCCGTAAGCACAGGACTGGGTGTCTATTTTTTCATACTGGCAGGTAAGATGTCTGAAAAGAAAAGCCCTTTATTTTCTTTTAATGCCGGCATACTGTTGTATCTTGTAAGTTTCTTATTAATGTTTATCGGTATAAAAACTCAATTTTACTTCCTTGGTATATTGGGCTTTATTTTCATGATTATTGCATGGTCATTTATTTCCGTTGGTATGAATGTGGGTATAGTTAAACTTGCGGATGAATCAAAAAGAGCTGAGCTTTTAGGTGTTGCAAACACATTGCAGAGCTTTGATAATGTGATCGGAGGATTTTTAGGCGGCATTATAGCTGGAATTTTCGGTTATTCTTATGTAATTTTGTTTGGTCTGGTTTTTACATTTTTTGCTATAATAATTGGTATTAGTTTATTAAAAGATAAAACAATAGGAGATATAAATTAGTATGCTTTCAAAAAAAAAGAAAGATATCGTGCGTGATGGGGTTAGTTCGACATATGCTGAGCGGTTTTTTACAAAACCTGTGCCAAGATTTGATATACCGGAAAAAAGTATGGATTCTGATGCTGCATATCAAATTGTGCATGATGAACTTAATATTGATGGAAATCCATCACTGAATTTAGCATCCTTTGTTACAACGTGGATGGAGGATGGAGCGCAAAAACTTATCACAGAAAACTTGAATAAAAATCTTGTTGATCAAGATGAATATCCGCAAACAGGTCTGATACAGGGACGTATAGTCAATATGCTGGCGAGGCTTTTTCATGCACATAAAAATAATGAATATGTAGGCACGGCTACTGTAGGTTCATCTGAAGCTATTATGCTTGGATTGCTGGCTCACAAGTGGACATTTAGAAAAAAAATGCAAAAATTGGGAAAAGACTACAGCAAACCAAATATAGTGGTAAGCGCTGATGTTCATATCGTGTGGGAAAAGTTTGCAAAATACTTTGATGTCGAGATGCGCACTATTCCTATGAAACGCGATAACTATATCCTTGATGTGGAAAAGATGAAAAATAGCATAGACGAAAACAGTATATGCGTAGGTGCTGTTTTAGGAACTACATTTACAGGTCAATTGGATCCCATAGAAGATATAAACAGTATACTTTTAGATATAAAGAATAAAAAAGGCTGGGATATTCCCATACATGTGGATGCTGCAAGCGGAGGTTTTGTTATTCCGTTTTTATATCCCGACTTGAAATGGGATTTTAGATTATCGCAAGTCAGATCAATCAATGTTTCGGGGCATAAATACGGTTTGGTCTATCCGGGCATAGGCTGGCTCATTTTCAAAGACAAAACGGATCTGCCTGAGGATTTAATATTTTATGTGAATTACTTAGGGGGCGAAGAAGCGACATATACGCTTAATTTCTCAAGAGGCAGTTCTATGGTTATAGCACAATATTATAACCTTCTGAGATTGGGCAAAAGCGGATATAAGCACATAATGGAAAATTCTTTATGCAATGCCAAATATTTATTGCGCGAAATAGAAAAAATTGATTTTTTTGAAATTATAAATAAAGATTTAAAAATGCCTATAGTAGTCGTGTCAATAAAGGACGATGCTGGTTTTGATGTATTTGAATTATCTGCACAATTAAGGCAAAAGGGGTGGATAGTTCCCGCTTATAGTCTGCCGAAAGATGCCGATGATATCTGCATACTGAGAATAGTTGTAAAAGAAAACTTCAGCAGAGATATGGCGGATCTTTTAATAAAAGATATATTGTACTTCTCAGCTCAGTTACAAAACAATGTGAAAACAAAGATTGCTAAAATAGATAAAAATACTATGCACAAACATATCTGTTAATATCGCATAAGCTCTCTATGTTTCTGTCAGTTTAGCAGCAGGAAGCATGTGACACCCGATCATTCTTCTTCCCTTTCTGCAGGTTATATTCATGGCTCAACGAGCGGCATATTCTGCAGTTTCATCATATTCTTATAATATATGGTATCGCTACTAAAATAACACCTACAATTACAAGTATGTATACATTTTGTATAAAATAGGGGAATAGAAACAGGGCGATACCTGTAAGTAATGGGACTACCGATCTTTGTTTTTTGCCATATATAAAAAAACCGAGACCAACCGCCCCGAATAGCATTCCCCAAATAAGCAACGATGTGCCTTTCATTATTAGAACTTACCGATTTTTTTCATCGGAGTGAAATATAGTTGATTTCGCAATAATTGTCAAACAATTTTTTAATATGTACGCGCAAAGTTGTAATGTCCTAAATGAGCAAAGTAGAAATGTTCGCTTTTTAAATTATCCTCTCAATTGGCAGATTCTTATCTGCCAAT
>CAZAPZ010000094.1:0-6181 GCA_964487285.1 uncultured Campylobacterales bacterium
ATATTTCAGGGCTTCTCCCAAGCGTTCAGGCATTACAGGCAAAAGTACAAGGATCTCCTTTTTTATTCCTGCATCTCTCAATTCCGCCGCTTCCTCTACTGATGTAACTGCAAACATAGATAATTCTTTTTGATTCTCAATTGCTTTTGCCGTTCTAACGGCCCCAAGACCGTAAGCGTTTGCCTTGACTACGGCAATTACTTTGAGATCGCCCGAGAGTTTTGAAAGTGTTGCGAGATTATGCCTCAATTTTTCAGTATAAACAAAAAGTTTTGCGTGCATTTTCAAATACTATATACAAGTAAATTATAAGTCAAGCGGAGGATTTGGAAAGAGAAGGATTCAAGAGACCACTGCATAATATTCAAATTCTCAACAATATCTGCTTTCCTACTATGCAAGGCAAACTTCTATTATATAGAAAGAATAAAAATTTTCGAACTGACCGGTTAGCATCTCAAATTTTAATTTTCAAATCTCACCCAATCTTAGCCTTCTGTGGATCTGAATATTATGCATTGGTCTTATTAACATTTAACATCCGACAAAAAGATAAAAATTGCATTTCTTCAATCTTCCGCCCTTGAAAATTTAAATCCTATGATTATGATACTCTTTAGCTTATAACAATCTGAAGAGTAAATAGGAAGGTGACGAATGAAAAGTTTTGTAAAAGTAACAATTTTTTTAATTATACCTATGATTGCGGCTGTTTTGTGGATATCCGGCAGCTTTGTTACAAAAATTCAGCCCGGCGAGGCCAAAGCCTATCAGGTAAAAAAAGTACCCGTAAAAATTATGAAAGTAATTTCCGTTAATCAAAAAAAACTCATAAAAAACGGCACGGTTGTAGCATATAGAACCGTTGCCGTATCGACACGAATAATGGGAACAGTCAAAAAGATATATGTTAAGCCGCTTGATAGGGTCAAAAAAGGTGAACTACTTTTAAGAATAGATTCTTCGAATCTTCAAAACAATATTAATGCCTTGAAAGCCGTAAAAAATGCTGCTTACAATGCATCTGTAAATGCAGAACGCAGATATAGCCGATTTAAGAAACTGTATGAAAAGCATGCAATAAGCAAACAACGCTATGAGGATATACAGCTTGAATATAAGGTGGCTGAAAATAATCTGCAAGCCGCAACTTCCAAGATGAAAGCAATTGAAGCAAATATAGCCTACACCAGAATAAGAGCACCTTTCAGCGGTATTATAACAAAAAAATTAGTTGATGAGGGCAGTCTTGCGGAACCGGGCAGACCTCTATTGATGATAGACCAGCTGCCGTATAAAGTCATGTTCAGTCTTAACGAAACGCAATTCTCAAATAACCTTTTGGGGCAAACTATTAATGTGAATATAAACGGTCAAATGTATAATGCAAAAATAGACGAACTATCTCCGACCATTGATCCGGCAACGAGAACATTTCAGGTCAAAGCCGTATTAGACACCGAAAATGTAAAAAGCGGTCAGTATGTAAAAGTTATTGTCAATAATCCGTATACTGCAAAAACTCTTGAAATACCGATAAACGCTCTTACCCATTGGGAAGATCTTAACTATGTTTATAAAATTCAAAACAAAAAGGCATATTTGACACTCGTGAGAGTTGGAAGAAGAACGAAAAAGAAGATTCAGATAATAGCGGGTTTGAAATATGGTGACATTATTGCGGTTAGCAACATAAGCAGTTTGAAAGACGGATCATATGTTGAGATAAGAAGATAATGGGTATAGCCGGAAGATTAGCAAAGGGATTTTATAAATCTAAATTAACGCTTCTGATATTGATTGCTTCCATTGCGGTTGGAATATTTTCTACAATTATAACTCCAAAAGAGGAAGATCCTCAAATTATCGTACCTATGGTTGACATTGTAACTCCATACCCTGGAGCAACACCTGCGGAAGTAGAATCTCGCATAACAACACCTATGGAAAATTTGCTATGGGATATTCCAGGCGTTAAATATGTTTATTCGCAATCGGATAGCGGCATGAGTGTTATTACGGTCCGCTTTAAAGTTGGGTATAACACAACGAAAGCGCTTGTATCACTTACAACCAAGTTAATGGCTAATACCAATATAGCTCCGCCAAATCTCCCTATGATGCCTCCGCTGATACGGGAAAAATCGATCAACGATGTTCCTATAGTAACTTTGACATTGTGGGGAAAAGGATATGATGATATTGCGCTTAGAAAATTTGCGTCCATAATCAAAAATGAAACCGCCAAGATAAATAATGTTTCGGATGTGTTTATAACAGGCGGTAAAAAACACAAGCTTATGGTTTACCTTGACAAAAAAAAGCTTTCCGCCGATCATATTTCTCCATTTCAAATTGCAGGACTGATCAAATCGGCAAATTTCTCATCAAAATCAAATTTTACTCAAAACAATACCGTTTATAGCGTAAGAACCGGAAAATTTATCGAAAATAAACGCGATCTTGAAAATATTGTAATAGGAGTTCATAAAGGACGGCTGCTTTTTTTAAAAGATGTGGCTAAAATCAAAAATTTTTCCGATACACACAACAGCTATACATTTATAGGTTTTGGGCAGGCAAGTAAATTTAAGAAACTTGGCGACCAGCCGGCAGTTACGATAAGTATAGCAAAGAGAGCAGGAACGAACGCCGTCAATGTAGCAAATGACATCGAAAAAAAGGTGTCTATGATGAAAGGAACAATTCTTCCTAATAATTTACATATAAGGGTAACAAGGAATTATGGTAGAGGTGCTCAGGAGAAATCCAACGAACTCATTCTCCATCTTCTTATAGCAACATTTGCAGTGGTCTTGTTGGTTTTTGTATTTATGGGTATCCGAGAAGCAATTGTAGTATTAGTTACAGTGCCTGTGTCGCTTTCAAGTGCACTGTTTGTAAACTACCTTTACGGTTTCACGCTCAATAGAGTCACTCTATTTGCGTTAATTTTTGTCATAGGAATTCTTGTCGATAGCGCCATTGTTGTTGTTGAAAATATAAACAGATGGATGGTGGAAAAGAGACTTAGTTTGCCGCATACGATAGTGGAGGCAACAGACGAGGTTGGAGGTCCAACTATTTTAGCCACATTTACCGTATTAGCAGCACTAATGCCTATGGCTTTTGTATCGGGAATGATGGGACCGTATATGAAACCTATGCCGATTAACGCTTCTATAGCAATGCTGTTTTCATTATTTTTTGCATTTACGGCTGCTCCATGGACTGTATGGATGATATACCACAATTCGGCAGTCGGCGGTACGGCGGTGAGAAGCAAAGAAGAAGACGAAAAGAGCTTTTCAAGGCGGTTCAGAAAATTTTACGGCTGGATTGTTGTTGGTTTTTTGAGATCAAAATTAAAGAGAACGATTCTTTATCTATCCGCACTTATATTACTTATTCTTTCAGCCATGCTGATCTACAATAAAACCGTCCTTGTTAAAATGCTTCCCTACGATAATAAAAGCGAAATGGATGTGGTCATCAATATGCCAAGCGGAACAAGTCTCGAAGATACGGTAAATACTGCCAAGCTTATTGCGGATAAAATTATTAAAAAGCAGAACGAAGTTACAAGCTATCAAATCTACGCCGGTGAGGCAGCACCGTTTAATTTTGCCGGTCTGGTAAGGCATTATTATATGAGAAAGGGACCAACTTATGCGGAAATTGAACTTGAAACCGTAAATAAGCATAAAAGAGTTGCATCAAGCCATCAAATTGCGGATCGAATAAGACCCATGATTCATAAACTGGCTGACAAATTAGGTGTTGAATATGCGGCAGTCGTTGAAGTTCCGCCTGGTCCACCGGTTATGTCGCCGTTAGTTGCAGAGATATACGGTCCAAATCAGAAATCAATAATTAAATTTGCCAGGAGCGTAAAAAAAGTATTTAAAAATGCTCCGCTTATCACAGATGTAGGATGGCAGGAGAGAAATCCTGATCCTGAATATAGAATAATAATCAATGAAGATAAAGCAAAATTATCCGGATTGACGCGGCAGCAGATTGCATCGGTCATATATCTAAACTTATCCGGATATAGAGTCGATGTTGCAAAGACAACAAATACAGAAGCTGTTCCGATTATTCTGCGTCTTTCAGAAAACGAGCGTTCATCAATTGATAAAATTTTAAACACTAATGTAATAAACAAGATGGGAATAGCAGTGCCTCTACGCTCGGTGGTGAAGATTGAGAAAACTGTTGACGCAATGCCGATATATCATAAAAATCTTAAGCGGGTGGTGTATGTTCTCGGTAATACGGAAGGCAGAGAGGAGGCACCCTTTTACGGATTGCTGAATATTGAAAACAAAGTTCTACATATAAAAAACAAGTACGGTAAGGTAGGCGAATATTGGCTTCACCTTCCGTTTTTTGAAAATCATATATCTATCAAGTGGGGTGGAGCAATACAGGTAACCGTCGAAGTTTTTAGGGATCTCGGGATAGCTTTTGGCGCTGCAATCATGCTGATGTATTTTATGATAGTAGGATGGTTTAAGGATTTTCGTATTCCAATAGTCATTATGAGCCCGATTCCATTGACTCTCATAGGTATAATTCCCGGTCATTGGCTCTTAGGCTCATACTTTACGGCAACAAGTATGATAGGATTTATTGCATTATCGGGAATAGTATTGCGGAATTCAATACTATTGGTTGATTTCGCAGAAACGGACCAACGAAAATATGGAAGACCGCTGGCTACTGCTATAATTGAAGCGGTGAGCGTAAGAGCAAGACCGATAATCATAACGGCACTTGGAGTTATGCTGTCAGCTTTTGTAATCTTATATGATCCTATTTTTAACGGCTTAGCAGTAAGTTTAATTTTTGGAACATTAGTATCAACTTTCTTGACTCTCCTAATTATACCGATATTTTACTATGCCGTTAGAAAGAAACATCCTATTGACACGAAATCTAAATAGTATGCATCGTCTTTCCGTTATAACAGCAACTCTATTTTATTCGTATCGGTGAAAAAAAGGAGCAGTCTATCAATACCTACAGCTATTCCGGATGCGTTAGGCATTCCCCAGCCCAGCGCATCCAAAAATTCTTTGTCGGATTTTATATATATGTCTTTTTTCTTTAATTCCGCCTCTTCTTTTTCAAAACGCTTTTCCTGCTTGGCAGTATCATTAAGCTCATAAAATGCATTACCTATCTCAATTCCTTCTATAAAAACTTCAAAACGTTGAGTTACGCCGTTTTCAACAACGGCTAAACTTGATTTCCATTCGGGAAAATCTACAAGAAATGTTATTTGCCCCTTGCCGAGCATAGGTTCTACGTATTGCTCAAAAACATAATCTACGAGCTCAAAATAGCTTAATGTGCCGTATATCTTGTCATTTTCAAAATAGTGATCAAGCGTTTTAAGATCAAAACCTGCTTTTTTGAAGGCATCTTCAAAACTAATGGTTTCAGCATAAAGCATGATGAGCTTACCTTGCCATGTAATGTTATCATCGTTGGCAAGGTAGCGAAGAAGTGCTACAAAATCATCCATTATCGCGTCAAGCCTGCAATACGCTCTGTACCATTCGATTATAAGAAATTCTTTATTGTGCAGACTGCTTTTAATGTCGTCTCGAAATGCATGGGTAATTTCAAAAATCTTTTCAAACCCCTCAACAAGCAGCCGCTTAAGTGATAATTCGGGACTTGTAATCAAAAAATCTTCGTTTAAAAGTCTGAGCGGTTTTATATGCGCTTCAGGAGCAATTCGTTTTTTCATTATCGAAGTGGCAGTTTCGGTAAATCCGTTATTATGAAAAAATTCTCTTATTTTCCATATCAGATCAAACCGTTTTTTTGTTAAAACATAGTTTTGAGGTAGAATGTTTAAATTTTTAGATGTCAAAACTCCTGAAGAATTTACTAAGATTTCGCAGTTTATAATTCTATTGTTTACCTTTTCAAATGTTATCTTTGCGATATCTCCTATCTTTGCATTGATAGAGCCACCTAATCTCAAAAACTTACCTTTTACAAAAAAGATAACCGGATTAGTGCTTATTATTCGACCTCTTAGCTCCATTTAATTATTGCAAGGCAGCACACAAAAACTATTTGTGTATAAAAAAGCCGTCTTATCCCTTAGCAATCTTTTCCGGATCAATAAGCATAACGATATCATCCCCAAGTTCAGCTACTT
>CAZAPZ010000095.1:0-6097 GCA_964487285.1 uncultured Campylobacterales bacterium
TATATGAGATCTTTGAGGTTTATATGAAGTTACTGAAGTTTAGTGCGGAGGGGGGCAGTATGTTAGGAGGCGAAAGCTATAGATTAAAATCAAAATTGGGGCACTGAATGAGAGGTACAGGGTGGTCAATCTTAATGGTCGAAGATGGTATATTTCTGTTGGCCGTTGACACTCCGGAAAAAATAAGACGACTCCTTTTAAGTGTTCAGACTACAACACTGCTTGACAGAAAAACCAAAAACAGATTTGTTCTGCCTTCTAATTCCTCCTCTCTAAATATTAGAAAGATCTACAGATTAATGGATGCTCCTCTTCATAGATCCGTTTATAAGATTTGTAGTGCCCAGCATAAAAAAAGAAGCCTTATAGAATAAGGGTTCTTGCAAATAAGTGGGCGAAGGCGGGAGCAAGTAATTGAAGGCAAGGTAACAGATTTTCTTGATTTTTATCTGCAATGGAATGCATTGGCCTATACATTCAACATAGCTGATGCAGCCATAACAATAGGTGCAATACTCTTTGCAATAGCCACTTATAAGTCATCTGATAAATCATCCGAGCGATAGATCTCTGAAAAATGTAGGATAAGAGGTTGATATGGATTCCGTATCAATAATCCTTAACTTTTTTTTGAAAATAGAACCTAATATTATAAAACTCATTGCTATTCTATGATCGTAATCTGTTTTGATAGCTGCACTTTCTATATGATCCGAGCCGCTTATTTTTAACCCATCCTCATATTCAGTACATTTTATTCCTATAGTGGAAAGATTTCTAAAAATCAGTTGCAGTCTATCGGATTCTTTATACCTCAACTCTTTTGCTCCTCTAATTCTTGTTACTCCTTGAATGGAGGCGGCCACAATTGCTATTATTGGAATCTCATCAATCGCACTTACAATTAATTCCGAAGGTATATTGCACCCTCTCATCATAGGACGCTGATAATAAATATGAAGATCTGCAACAGGTTCTAATCCAAACTTTCTTTTGTTAATAATATCAATTTTTGCTCCGAAAAGTTCCAAAATTTTTATAATACCGGTTCTTGTTTTGTTTATGCCGACATCTTTAAGTGTTAGGTCTGAATTGGGCAAAAGAAGTGCGTATGCTATCAGAAAAGCCGCCGATGAAATATCAGCAGGGATTTTTATCTCCATAAGCCTGTCTATTCTTGAAGCTGACATTGTAATGAGATTATTTTCTAATCTTATGTTTGCACCTGCCTGCATCAATAGTTTCTCGGTATGATCCCTTGAATGTTTATAATCATTTATTGTGGTATCTCCCTTGCATCCTAATGATGCGAGTAAGATAGCCGATTTGACTTGAGCTGAGCCAATACTATTATCATAATTTATGCATTTGAGCCTGTTTCCCTTTAATGCAGCCGGAAGCAGGCCATTTTCTCTTGAATAGATCGCCGCACCCATTCTTTTTAGCGGCTCGATAATTCTATTCATCGGTCTTCTACGTAATGAATTGTCACCGGTTACGACTGAAAAAAATGGCATACCGGCAAGAAGTCCGATAGAAAGTCTTGCCCCTGTTCCTGAATTTCCGAAATAAAGTAAGTCGTCCGGTTCTTTGATGCTTCCGCCTGATAAGGTTACTTTGTCTTTATCTTTATCTATATCAATCTTCGCACCAAGTTTTCTGCAATTTTTCAAAGTATGCAAAACATCATCGGAGAGAAGAAGATTCTTAATAATAGTTTTTTGGTGATTGATAAGTCCTATTATCAATGCTCTGTGACTAACGGATTTATCCGATGCTACCCTTATAGTTCCATAAATGGGGTTTGATTTGCCGGTTATGTATTCCAATTAAGTTCCTCCAACTTTGCTGAATTTAAAAATTAAACTTTGCTGTGTTTAGCTTTTCTTTCCAGCTTATTTAGGTTGCTATTTTTAAAGTATTCATCTTTTTTCATATTGACTATTTCTATTTTTGCCGGATAATCCGTTTTTTTGTAGTAACAATATTTACATTTTTATTAACCGTGAGAATATTTTTTTTGACATCCAGCATCATTTCAGAACCCGTTCCTTTAATCTCACTTCCCCAAAATCTTACGAAAAGAGGTGCATATATCTTTTTTGATATGATATTATATTTAAGATATTCTGTTCGTATATGATAATCATCGCTCGTGTCGATCTTTACCGATCCAGATGCATCCATATTTTTATTCGGTCTATATATACCTTTTCTCGCACTTATATTATAGTTTCTTGTAGCTGAAAAATACACGACATGCGGATTTTTCATCGTGTAAATACCATCCTTTATTGTGACATAAGGCGCATTAAGTATAAATTGAAGTTTGCCGTTTTTCATTTTACGATATGTAAAATTTTTTATTTTGCCGCTTTCAGTTTTAAAAATTTGTGTTGAAACTATTATGATCTGTTTTTTGTAAGATGAATATATTATAGAAAAGATAGCTGTTATGATAACAACTACCATGCCGTATTTATAAAACTTTACTCGGTATATTTTTTTAGAAGAATTTTCCATTGTCCGTTATCTATAAGAATTCTCCGTATTATTTGTCTTAGTGCTCCTCTTCCGCCTTTAAAATCCGATATATAATTTACATATTTTTTGATTTCATCAACAGCGTCTGACGGACATGCCGAGAAACCCGCTTTTTTTAATACAGGGATATCTATTAGATCATCGCCTATATATGCAGTTTCCTCCCATGTAAATCTATATCGGTTGATCAGCAATTCTGCTATTGGGAGTTTGTTACGACAATTTTGGTAAAGCTCTGTAATGCTGAGTTCTCTCATCCTGTACAAATTAGCCTTACTTTTTCTGCCTGATATTGCACCAAATATCAACCCAACAGATTGGGCCATCCTAATAATATGTCCGTCTTTAACATCAAACAACGATATAAGTCCACAATTCTCGGATATGGCTATTCTTCCATCGGTCATTACGCCATCTATATCCATAAGTATAAGTTTAATCATTTCAAATGATTCCGGCAGAAAGCAGATCATGCATATGTATGATTCCAATAGGTAAATTATTCTCAGAAACCACCATGCAAGTTATCTTATATTTCTCCATAATATTTGCAGCTTTTATCGCCATTTCATCTTTACTTATGGTTTTAGGCGGCCCAGATAGAATATCTTTGGCTGTTAGTGAAGAAAGGTTATTTATGTTATGCTCCGTTATTCGTCTTAGGTCGCCATCTGTAATTATTCCTGCTATTTTACCTTTTGTATCTACGACTATTGTTACACCGAGTCCCTTTGATGATATTTCATATATTAGGCTGCTAATATCCGTGTTGAGATTGACTACCGGAATCTCTTTGCCTTTGTGCATAATGTCAGATATGCGGTATAATAGTTTTTTGCCTAATGTTCCGGATGGATGATACAGTGAAAAATCTTCAATACCAAACCCTCTTTTTTCAATTAACGCTGCTGCTAACACATCTCCTATAACAAGGGCTACTGTAGTTGAGGCAGTGGGAGCAAGATCAAGAGGGCATGCTTCCTTTGTCACTGATCCATCAAGTACGATTTCAGCATTTTTTGCCAATTGAGAATTCATATTTCCTACTATTGCAATAAGCGTATTGCCGAATCGTTTTATTGATGGCATTATATTTATCAGCTCGCTTGTATTGCCGCTCTTGGAGAGTGCAAGTATAAGGTCTGATCTTTCTATTGCACCGAGGTCGCCATGCGCAGCATCTGTCGGATGTAGAAATATTGAAGGCGTTCCGGTACTGGAGAATGTTGCCGCAATCTTTTTAGCGATAAGACCCGATTTACCCACCCCGGTAACAATTACCTTTCCTTTTGTTTGGTAAATCGCATCTACTGCTTTTTCAAAAGTGTCATCTACTCTATTTGCCAAAGCACTGATGGCGTCAGCTTCGATACCAATTGATTTTTTTACCAACTCTTGTATGTTTTTCATATAAAAAGTTACCTATGAAATCGTATATTTTGGTGTTTTTCCATCAAAATAATCCATTATCGCCTCTGCTGAGATCTTGGCCATATTATTCCTTGTTTCTACCGTAGAACTACCGAGATGCGGCAGCAATACTACATTATCCATGTTTGTAAGTTCTTTTTGAACTTTAGGTTCATATTCATATACATCAAGCCCTGCTGATAATTGACCTTTTGCTAAAGCATTTGATAGTTCTAACTCGTCTATAACCGCTCCCCTACCTGTATTAATAACTATAGCACCTTTTTTAATTTTTTGTATTGAAACTTTATTTAAAAGATGATAGCTTTGGGAATTGAGCGGTGTGTTCATGCTTATAAAATCAGATGTTGACAACAGTTCATCAAGCGGCAAAAACTTAGCTCCATAGAGTTTTTCAGCTTCTAGGTTAGGTTTCCTTTGGTAATAGAAAATATTCATTGAAAATCCTTTTGCTCTTTTTGCTACAGCTTGTCCGATTCTCCCAAAACCGATAATGCCTATGTTTGATCCGTTAACCTCTTTGCCGAGCAGTAGAAGCGGCTCCCATCCTTTGAATTTTCCCTGTCTAACAAATTTATCACCTTCAATGACCCGCCTTGCTGTACTAAGTATTAATGCCCAAGTTAAATCTGCAGTTGCCGCAGTCAATACGCCGGGTGTATTTGTAACGGTAATATTATGTTTTTTGCAATATGCAAGATCAATATTATCATATCCGACGGCATAGTTACTTATAATTTTTAGCTTTTTAGCCTTTTCGAGCATCTTTTCATCGAGTTTGTTTGAAAGCATACTAATTATGCCATCGTATTGATCAATAATGTTATATAGTTGTTCATAACTTAAATTGGAATCGCCTGTTACAACAAGATTATGCCTGTTGACTAAAACATCTATTCCAATTTTAGGAAAACGTCTTGTTAGTAAAATTTTTGCCATACTATTATCTTGCCTCCTCAAGTTTTATATCATTCGTTTTTGTATCGATAGTTACATAAGTTGCCTTATTTGTAAGATAGCCGCATAATTCCCCCGGGTTGATTATTGCTCCTCGTTTTGTTTTAATTATAGATGCGGCATGGGTATGTCCATAGCATACAAAGTCAAATTCATTTGATAGTTTCTCCAACGAGAAAGGTTCATGCATTAGCATAAATGATCTATTGTCAAAAGTTTTTTCTACCGGTCCTTTCAAAATTGTTCCGTTAGCAGTATGGTCAAGAAAGATCAGTTCTCCGTCATTGTTGCCGAATATGCCTATAAATTGAGTGAATGGACTTTCATCAATCAGCGGTTTTATTGCAAATGGTGCGATAAAATCACCGAGATGTATTACAAGCTCAATTTTTTTGCGTATTGCAGTTTTTGTAAAAATTATGATATTTCTCATATTGTCATGGGAATCAGAGCAGATCGCTATTCGCATTCTATCCTTTCTAATATAGCGTCACCCATCTGTGAGGTACCTACTTTTTTGTTGCCAATTTTGAAAATATCACGCGTTCTGTAGCCATCATTTAGAGTTAGTTCAACGGCTTTTTCAATTGAATCCGCTTCTTTATGCAGATTCAGACCATAGCGAAACATCATTGCCGACGAAAGAATCTGGGCAATTGGGTTTGCAATATTCAATCCTACAATATCCGGTGCCGATCCATGTACTGGTTCAAACATGCCTACATCTCCTCCTACGGCAGCGGAAGGCAGCATGCCAAGCGATCCTGTTGCCATTGATGCTTCATCCGATAATATATCTCCGAAAATATTGCCTGCCAGTATAACATCGAATTGCGACGGATTTCTTACTATCTGCATAGCGGCGTTATCTACATACATATGCGTGAGCTCAATATCCTGATAATTTTTATGAACCTCATTAACAACTTCACGCCAAAGTGTGGAAACATCCAAGACATTTGCTTTGTCAACACTTACAACTTTTTTCTTTCTATTTTCGGCAAGATCAAATGCAATTTTCGCAATTCGCTCTATCTCATAATCTTTATAAGACATGGTATTGAACCCTTTTCTTGTACCGTTTGGCAGTGTGACAATACCTTTCGGTTCTCCAAAGTAGATTCCACTTACCAGTTCTCTTACAATAATCATATCAATTCCATTT
>CAZAPZ010000096.1:0-6048 GCA_964487285.1 uncultured Campylobacterales bacterium
TCAACTATTGGAAGCATATCGCGCTGAACACCTTCACGCGATATGTCAGGTGAGCTGCTGCCTTTGCTACCATTTATAATTTTATCTATCTCATCTATAAATACAATTCCCGACTCTTCAACAAGCGATTTAGCAAGTCTATTGATTTTGCCTTGATCAAGCATTTTGCCAATTTCTTCTTCAGTCAGTATATCGTAAGCTTCTTTCACATTGACTTTTCTTGTTGTAGGTTTATTAGAAGGCATAAGGTTGCTGAGCATATCCTGAAGGTTATTTGAGATCTCATCCATATTACCGCCAAACACTCCCATAGCTGCAGGAGCAAAAGATGGGGACGGATTAGATTCCAGTTCAACCATTTTATTATCAAGCTTTTTCTCCTCAAGCATCTTTTCAATCTTTTCCTTAGAACCCTCGTGAGGTTTGTCCTCTTTCCCATGCGGGAGAAGCAGCGAAACAAGGCGCATCAGTGCTGCTTTTTTAGCTTTAGGTCTAACCCTATTTGCCTCAGATTTCTTTATCATATGCACTGCCGTGGATGTAAGGTCTCTTATCATAGATTCAACATCTCTTCCAACATAACCTACTTCGGTATATTTTGATGCCTCGACTTTTATAAATGGAGCATCAGCCAGTTTCGATAATCTTCTTGCTATCTCTGTTTTTCCAACTCCGGTTGGACCTATCATTAGTATATTTTTGGGAAGAACTTCTTCTGCAAGTTCGGCTGTAATCTGCTGCCTTCTCCACCTTGTTCTCAGTGCTATTGCAACCGATTTTTTAGCATCTTCCTGACCTATTATGTAGTTATCAAGTTCCTTGACAATCTCTTTTGGTGTTAAATTCATAGAATACTTATTTATTATCCTCATAATTTATCAATAGAAAAACAGTTATCTGTGTAAATGCATATCGATGCCGCAATTTCTAACGATTCTTTAACTACTTCAACTGCTGACAACTTAGTATGTTTTATTAGTGCCATAGCTGCTGCCCGAGCATATTGACCGCCCGATCCTATGGCTGCAACTCCGCCTTCAGGGTCCAGAACATCACCATTACCTGAAATTATGTAGCTATGATTTTTATCCGCTGCAATCATCAGAGCTTCGAGATGCCTCAAAATTTTGTCCGTTCGCCATTCCTTTGCAAGTTCAACCGACGCTCTGGTTAAATTGCCGGAATACTGTTCAAGCTTTCCGTCAAGAAGTTCATAAAGCGTTAAAGCATCTGCAGTTGACCCTGCAAATCCGATTAAAACCGTTTTATCGTATGCGCGTCTTATTTTTCTTGCATTCGGTTTCGCTATGGTGCTGCCCATTGTTACCTGACCATCGGATCCTATTGCAACATCGCCATCTTTTCTCACGGATATTACGGTTGTTCCATGAAACTCCATACTCATGCAGAAAGCTTAGCCATATCTGTTTTCATAACAAAAATAGGTTCCTTCCCTTCATTCACAACATCTTTGTTTATTATACATTTTACAAGATTTTTCATGTCAGGGAGCTTATACATAGTATCAAGCATCTGATTTTCCATTATCGATCTCAGCCCTCTTGCTCCCACCTTCATACTCTGTGCTTTTTTAGCTATTGATTTTATTGCATCATCCGTAAAAGTAAGATTAACATCCTCGATATCAAAACGCTTCACGTACTGTTTTATCAGTGCGTTCTTAGGATAAGTTAATATTTCAATTAGATCCGATTCCGATAGTTCTTTAAGCGTGGTCACAATATGCAGCCTGCCAACCAGTTCAGGTATGAGACCATATTTAATAAGGTCGTCAACCGCTACTTTAGTAAGCAAAGTCATTTTATTTGATAAGTCGCTTTTAACTCCCAATGATTCAAACCCTATTACGCTTTTACCCATTCTTCTTGCGATAACTTCCTCAAGTCCATCAAATGAACCGCCGCAGATAAAAAGTATATTTTTAGTATCCATTTGGATAAATTCCTGCTGAGGATGTTTTCTGCCTCCTTGGGGCGGAACATTCGCAACAGTTCCCTCAATAATTTTTAAAAGTGCCTGCTGCACGCCTTCGCCCGAAACATCACGAGTTATAGATGTGCTTTCGGATTTTCTCGCTAATTTATCAATCTCATCAATATATATTATACCCTTTTGAGCTTTTTTGAGGTCATAGTCCGCTGATTGGAGCAGTCTCAAAAGTATATTTTCTACATCTTCCCCGACATAACCGGCTTCTGTTAAAGTTGTAGCATCTGCCATAGCAAAAGGTACATCAAGGATTTTAGATAATGTCTGTGCTAAAAGAGTTTTACCCGTTCCGGTAGAACCTATGAGAAGGACATTGCTTTTCTCCAGTTCAACATCATCCTTTTTAGATGATTTGCTTGGTTCAATTCTTCTATAATGATTATACACTGCAACAGACAATACCTTTTTGGCGGCTTCCTGGCTAATTACATACTGGTCCAGTTTGTCGTTAATCTCATGAGGTTTTAACAGTTTATGTTTTGATTTTTTATATATTCGTTTTGCACCTGTAGATATTATATCATCACATAATCTAACACATTCATCGCATATATAAACACCTGGTCCTACAACAAGTTTGTTGACCTCTTCTTGGTTTTTTCCGCAAAATGAACAACGCAGCACACTGTTTTTTCTCATTTTGACCCTCTATTTTTTACTATTTTATCAATTATTCCATATTTACGCGCATCCTCTGCGCTCATAAAACGGTCCCTCTCAATATCTGCATCAATCTTTTTTTCAGTATGTTTAGTATGTTTTGATAAAATTCGGTTTATATAAGTTCGCATAACTAATATTTCTTTAGCATGTATCTGAATATCCGTTGATTTACCCTGCATTCCGCCTGATGGCTGATGTATCATAACTCTAGAATACGGAAGTGAGAACCTTTTGCCTTCTGTTCCGGCGGCAAGAAGTATAGCTGCCATCGAAGCAGCCTGCCCTACACATATAGTAGAAATATCCGGTTTTATATACTGCATCGTATCATATATTGCCAATCCCGAGCTTATCACGCCGCCTGGGCTGTTTATATAAAGATAAATATCTTTATCAGGATTATCCGCCTCTAAGAATAAAAGCTGTGCAACTATAGAATTAGCCATTCTATCTTCAATCGTCTCACCTATCATTACAATTCTATCTTTAAGCAGTCGCGAGTAAATATCATATAATCTTTCGCCTCTACCCGTCTGTTCAATTACATAAGGAATCATTTTGAATCAACTTTCCTCTCATCATTAATTATATTGTCTCCGTCATCATCAGGTTCAGCCTCTTTTTCATCAATGTACTCCATATTGCTTAATAACAAATCTGAAACTTTTTCTTCCAGCTTTAAAACGCTTATAGTTTTTAAGCTGCCATTTGCCTTTGCATCATTATAAGCTTTTTTAGGATCCTGACCATTGTAATACGCTTGTGAAGTTACGAATTCTTTTATCTCATCATCGGATGCTTTTATATTTTCTTTATCGGCAATATACAATACGATCAATGTTGATTTAACACCTGCTTCTGCAATAGGATCGAATTTTTTTCTTAAATTCTCATATTTATACAATTCATTCTCTTCAATTTTAATGCCCTTATAAACCAAATCTCTTACATAAATATTGATCATATTGTTTGATTCGGAAACAAGCATGCTCTCAGGAATATCAAACGGATTATCATCTATCATTTTTTTGAATAGTTTTTCTTTGTAAGCAGAATTATTGTCCTTTTCTTTTTGCTTTTCAATATCTTCTTTTATTGACTTCTTGAGATCTGAAAGATTTTTATATTTGGGATTTATAATACCCGCAAATTCATCATTTAATTCAGGATCAACCTGTTTTGCTATCCTTGTTACAACTACATTAAAAGTTACGAGTTTACCTGCAAGTTGCTTTGTATAATTTTTAGGAAATCGAATATCAAACTTTTTTTTGTCGCCCTTCTTAAGCCCTATAAGCTCATTTTCAAAACCTGGTATCATTCTGCCGCCGCCTATTTCAACACTGAGTGCTTTTCCCAATACTCCCTTAATCTTTTTGTCATTCTGATCGGTGCCAGCATAATCAACAAAAACTACATTACCTTTTACAGCTTTTTCGTCTATATCGATTAATTTTTTATTTTGATGTTTCAAATTATCTACAGCAGTATTGACTTCATCATCGCTGGCTGTATTTGGCAAACGGTTGAGCTTCAAGCCTTTATATGTCTTGATTGTAATTTCAGGTTTTATATCTACATTAATATCAAATTGAAAATCCGTTTCTTTTTCATTTTTAAAGTTGGAAACAGTAGGCGAAGCAACAGGTGAAAATTTATCTTTTTCCATAGCTTTCTGAAAATTATCAGAAACAATTTTGTCTATGCAGCTTTTTTGAATATCTTTACTAAATTTTTTTTCTATTACATGCATAGGCACTTTGCCTGTTCTAAATCCTGGAAGATTCAAGCTTTTCCGTGTCAGTTTTGCCTCGTTGTCATAAAGATTGTTAAATTCATCTCTTGGTATGCTAACATGAATAATCTTTTTCGATGGTTTTGCATCTTCAATAACCGTTTCACCCATTATCTCTCCTTAACTATTTCTTTTATTTTTTTTAAGATGTATAAAAGTCAGCTTCCCTTAAATTATCCAATGCGGGAATTGTCTTTCTCACCTCATCAACTAAATCCATATTTATCTCAACAACTTTAACAGTTTTCGTTTCAGCAAAATCTGTTAATACCTTTCCCCTTGGATCTATAACCATAGAGTTTCCACCAAGTTTCACACCGTTAGAGATGCCAACTCCGTTAACAGCAGCAACAAAGCACATGTTCTCTATGGCTCTCGCAATGTTCAGACTTTTCCATTGATTAATTCTATTCAATGGCCACTGGGCAGGGATAACGGCAATATCCATTCCGTTCAATGCCTGCAATCTCAGCACTTCAGGAAAGCGAACCTCATAGCATATTGCCGCTCCAAAAGTCGCATCATCAATTTTTACGGTATCAAATCTGTCTGTTCCAGCCGTAAAATATCTATCCTCATCAGTTGGCTGAAAAAGAAAATGTTTTCTATACTTACCGCATACTTTGCCTTTTTTATCTATAAGCAGCATACAATTAAAAATTTTTCCTTCGCTATACTCAGGGATTGTGCCGATAATACCTATTTTATGTTCTATTGCAAGAGCACATAGAATATTTTCCATATTGCCGTATTCTTTTGCCTTTTTTTCTAAATTTGAGTAATCAAAACCGCCATACCACATTTCAGGCATTATAGCAATATCCGCATTTTTTATTTTTTTAAAATAAGCACTACATAGTGATATTTCATTGATAACATTTATCTGAAGCAGGGCAAGTCTCATAAAATTACTCAGTATTCGTTGGTCTTTTTTACTCCTTCACACACCTCTTTAACATGATCCTCTTTCACTACACCATTTTCTATAATTTTTGTACGCACTTTATGACATGTAGTATGCTTTTGAGGATTATAATAAGTTTTCTCAGGTGTAGCCTGAACTTCCTGCCATCCTCCGTTGCCTGTATTTCTTCTCATAGTTACAGGTCTATTTGTAGCTATGGCTTTATTTATCGCCCGTTGCTGTATTGCTCCAAATGCATATCCCGCCGCGCCTCCGATTGCTCCTCCAATCACAGCACCTTGAAACCGGTTACGTTTATTGAGAAGCGCTCCAACGGCTGCCCCTGTAGCAGCACCTAAAAGAGGCATGCCTGCACCACCGCTACCATATTGACTATTTGCACAACCGGATGATACTATTGAAAAAATAAAAAGAATTGCAAAAATCATCACCCTTTTCCCTGAAATTTTAATAATATTCTCCATAATATCCTCCTTAAAACATTGATTACTATATTATCGCAACTTTTACCCTTTAGTCAAGAGCCAAGCCTTTTAAGATTGTTTTAGACTTAAGGCTTCCAACACGGAAGTTAGGCTTTTTTCAAGCATAGGCACCGTATCATATTCAGGTAGTCTATCCGGATCAATCCATATCATCTTACTATGCTCCCAAT
>CAZAPZ010000097.1:0-5875 GCA_964487285.1 uncultured Campylobacterales bacterium
CCGCTCTTGCTTCGGCTTAAGGAGAGAATTCAAAAAGAGGGCATTTCTACTTTGCTCATTTAGGACATTACAACTTTGCGCGTACAGGTTGCTCCACACCTGAATAGCTTTTACAATATCGAGACCTCTGAGCTTATAGGAGTATTTTTTGCTCCTTTTTGGTTATGGAAACCGACCTGCCTGCTCGCCCGTAACGCTCTAACGGATCATAGGTAATTTAATCCGAATATAGCCGCTCCAAACAAGGCCGTTTTAGGGTTAAGTATTACATATACTGGAACTTTCGTCAGCATACTTGTAAATCGGCCTTTGTCTGTAAACGATTTCATGAATAGTCCCGTTTTTAGCAGCGACAGAATTCTTGGCGGAATTCCACCGCCAAGGTAAACTCCTCCATTTGCCATTATTTTCAATGCCATATTGCTTGATTCCGCCCCAAGAATAGAGATGAACAGATTAACGGCGGCACTACATAATCGGCAATCTGTTTTTGGATTCAATGCCGCTGATATAATTGAAGGATTTATATCGTCTGTTTTCGATAACTTATAGGTGAGCCAATCAGGTTCATCGGCATATCCTGTATCTTTTAAATAATGATATATATTTGTTAAGCCCATACCTGAGCAGACCCTTTCATAGCTTACCCTACCTCCCAATTTAGTTTGAAGATAATATAATAAACTTGATTGAAGATAGTTGGTCGGTGCAAAATCAGTATGTCCTCCCTCTGATGCATGGGCATGATAAGAATTATCGTCATAAGTAAGATATGCTTCACCTAAACCTGTTCCCGGGGCAATCACCGCAATGGCTCCATCATCAACTTTTATGCCTTTATTAATTGTATATAAATCACTCTTTTTCAATAAAGGAACAAAATTGGAAACTGATACGAGATCGTTTAGTAGCTTTACGGATTTGAAAGAAAATTTCGCTCTTAGGTTTATTTCATTTATTATCCAAGGTAAATTAGTAATAGTTGAACTGCCATGTATTACGGGACCCGCCACTCCAAAGCATGCCTTATCAACATTATACTTAATATCTGATAAAAATTCAGCGATAATTGTCGTAAGACTATCATAATGAGTACTTGGAAAAGTTTTTTCCAACAATGTGTTGCGGCAGCTTTCGTGTGAAAATAGCGCCAAGGTAGTTTTTGTACCTCCAATATCGCCAGCTAAAAGAAGACCGTTTTTTTCAGTCATTATTATTATAGCAGCGTAAAGAAGATCTAAGGTTTCGAATTAAAAGCAACAATAAGTCCATCAATCTTCAATTCCTAAAATCTTCTTAGAATTCAACGACATCCCCATAGATTTACCTTCCCAAAAACATCAAACTTTAAATATACCGCTTATTTGAATTTTTGCAATGAAGATTAATGCGACCGCTGTATATCATAAATCAATAGAAATTTTGAACCTAATGGTTATTTAACGATATATTTGACATCTATAATTACTTATCAAGCTTACGCATCTAACATAATTATTATGCCGTGATTGCTCAAATGTCCTTATGTAGATATTTTGTTTTTGCCGCTTTTTTTTGATTTGTACATGGCTTTGTCAGCCTTTTCGATTAAGATGTTTGTATCATCTGAAGAATCAAGCCGGGCTAATCCTATACTTATCGTAACAGAAAACTTTTTTTCGTTAACCTGAAATTGGAGAGATTCAATATTTCTTCTTACTTTTTCGGCAACCACAAGAGCAGCTTTCAAATCTGCATGCGGCATAAGTATTAAAAACTCTTCACCGCCAAATCTTGCAAATTTATCACTTTTTCTTATATTATTAATTGCAGATTCAACTATTTTTTTCAATACTACATCTCCGGCTTTATGACCATAGTTATCATTAACACTTTTGAAATTGTCTATGTCGAGAAATAACATTGATACAGGAAAATTATGCCTCTTTGACAATTCGATGTTGTCACTTATGTGCTTAAAGATAGCCATTCGAGTCAAAGCACCGGTCAAAAGATCAGTCGTAGCAATCTTCTCGGAAGCTTTCAAAACTTCTGTAAGTTTTTCAACACTCTTCTTGGAGTTCTCAAGCTCTTTGTTGAGATTTTTTACCCTCTCTTTAAATACATCGGACTGCTGCTTTATGGATACGGCAATCGCTATAAGTTTAGTGCTCACGGATTCTATACTGCTCATATCTTTTGCGTTCTTTATAGCGTTTATTTGATCATCCAGGTTTTCTGATATATCGCCGTCTGAAATCTCAAGCGTATGTATGGCGCTAAGCATTGCGTCTACGGCAACTGTAAATTTATCCTTCACTCCTTGCATCAGTCCGAACTCAAGTTCCCGTTTCCGGCCGCCTAAAAGGTACAGCTTTTGTCTTATTCCAATTTTTACTAAATCATCCGGCTCTTTTAACAGCCGGCCAAATAACGCAGCCAGGTTATCATTATATCTTTTTATATCTTCCGTTACAAATTGATCGGGCAAGTTCATTGACAACGCCGCATAAAATGTCTCGGATAAATCTCTTCTTATTGTTGTTATTTCCAGTTCGGATAAATTCATTGATAAAATAATGTCATCAATCTTTTTTAAATCATCAATACCTGAAAAAGAATTTGCGATGTTCATTATCTGTTCCGTCATAGTATCTCGTTTTTCACCGGTCAGCAGATTAAACAACTTCGCCAGATTTGAAATATTTTTTGCTGCAAGTTTCTCAAATTTTTCCTGAGAATCTTCATATTCAAGAATGATATTAAAGATTTCCTTTTGAAGATTCTTTAAATCCCCATACTCTAAACTACCTTCAAGCTTATCTGCAACACTCTTCTTGACAGAATCATCTATATGAGGCATATGTGAAACCAAAACCTTTATTGTATTGGTAAAAACCTTTTTTTGATTCTTATTTGTTGTAAAATCTTTTCCAAAAATCATCTATTTATCCACAATCTGTCCAATACTATGAACATCCTTAACTCTAATATCGGCATATTCCGAATCAGATTCCCCCACAAGTATCGTAGTAAAACCTGCTTTTTTGGCACTTCTGATATTTCTTGGAAAATCATCAACCATAATATTTTCGCCTTTGAAATTTTTCGTAATTGTGTCAAATACAATTTTTTCGGGTTTTGCATGATAATTAAAAAAGCCGGTGTCAAAAATAGATTCGAAACATTCCGTTATACCAAGGGCAGATAAAACAGATTTCGCATGCTTTGCGGAGGCATTTGTAAAAATAAATTTCCTATGTTTGATATTTTTCAAAGTCTTATTTAACTGTACATCTTTTTTAATAAACCTGCTTACATCAATATCATGAACAAAATACAAATATTCTTCCGGATCAATAGAAAAATTCTTCATTAACCCCCTCAGCGTTGTTCCATATCGATTAAAATAGTCCTTTCTGTACAAGTCGGCTTTATCTTTGTCTATATCAAGAAGTTTCATAACAAACATTCTTATTCTTAAATCAATAAGCCTAAAAAGACTTGGTTTTTGATAAAGTGTATTGTCCAAATCAAAAAACCAGGTCATGGTAGTGCTAATAATAGTAAATAGCTCACCTGTTATTATTCCCTATGCAGTAGTCTCATCATGGTTTACGCATTTTTTTCTTTCCACTCTTTTTCTTTTACAACTTTCGTCCTAATATCTTTTGTATAATCAGGACAATTAAAGGATAAATCTGCGGGCATACTAAATTTCTTTGAACAATTCTCTCTCCATGCACATACAACACACAGCGACCGAGTTTTACTTTCCATTCTTATAAAACATATTTTTATTTATTGAATCCAAAAATGCAATAGCTGAAGCTTGAACAACATCGGTATGCGTACCCATCCCAATGATTGTTTTGCCTGTATCGTCAAAATGCACTTTAACATGAACCATTCCCATGGCATCCTTACCTTCTCCCACAGACTTAATCTGGTAGTCCTCGAGTTTTACTTTGATACCGACAATTCTCTCAATCGCTTTGTAAGCTGCATCAACCGGGCCGTTGCCTTGCGCGGCGTCAACTATGCTGCTACCATTTTTGATGAGCCCAACGGTTGCAGTAGGCATACTGCTGTTTCCACTCACAACCTGAAGCTTATCTAGTTTGAAAACATCGGGAACAGTTTTAGACTGACTTGCCGCAAGCGCATAAAGGTCATCATCGGTAATCTCTTTCTTTTTATCGGCGAGCAATTTAAAGCGCTCGAATATGTTTTGCATAGAAGCTTCATCAATATTGTCAAATCCAAGCTCGCTTATTCTATTAAGAATACCCTTTCGTCCTGAATGTTTGCCGAGAATAAGCTTATTGCCGCTTAGTCCTATATCTTCGGATTTCATAATCTCATATGTGGTCCGCTCTTTTATCACACCATCCTGATGAATTCCAGCCTCATGAGCAAATGCATTAGCTCCTACAATAGCTTTGTTCCTCTGTATAAACATACCTGTCAATTGGCTGACAAGTTTACTTGTTCTATAAAGCTGCTTAATAGTAATTCCTGTCTGTACCTTGTAAAAATCTTGTCTTGTTTTTATAGCCATCACAATCTCCTCCAAGGATGCATTGCCGGCTCTCTCTCCAAGTCCATTTACCGTGCATTCAATCTGCCTGACTCCTGCCAAAATAGCAGACAGAGAATTTGCAACAGCCATTCCAAGATCATTATGACAATGAACACTTATTACAGCATTATTGATATTGCTCACATGGGACTTTAAGTATTTTATAATTGAGAAAAACTCCTGCGGCGTGGTATATCCAACAGTATCAGGTATATTAACAGTTACAGCGCCAGCTTCTATTACGGCAGAAAC
This sequence comes from uncultured Campylobacterales bacterium, assembly GCA_964487285.1. Classification (GTDB taxonomy): domain Bacteria; phylum Campylobacterota_A; class Desulfurellia; order JAADFJ01; family JAADFJ01; genus CAZAPZ01. Next base: position 4,814 of record CAZAPZ010000097.1, read on the forward strand.
AACATCGACAAGATAATTCAGTTCGGTTCTGGTTGCATCTTCGGCAGAAAACTCAACATCATCGGTAAACTGCTTTGCTAATTTAACTGAATCTACAGCCCTTTTAAGCACTTCATCGTATGTCATCCTCAATTTCATCTTGACATGAACTGGGCTTGTAGCAATGAAGGTATGAATTCTTTTTCTTTTCGCCGGTTTTACTGCATTACCTGCAGCTTCTATATCTGATATTGACGCTCTTGCGAGACTTGCAATTATAGGACCTTCAACTTCTCTTGCCACTCTGTTGATAGCCTCAAAATCACCCGGGCTGGATGCAGCAAAACCCGCTTCTATAATATCTACATGGAGTTTTGCGAGTTGTTTCGCCACCTTAAGTTTTTCACCGGTATTAAGACTTGCTCCGGGCGATTGTTCTCCGTCTCTTAATGTTGTGTCAAATATCTTAATCTGTTCAAGCATCTTTCTCCTCCTCTAAGGCACAATCAGACTTCTTTATCTTTCTCCTATGTTTAAACAACTTTACCGCAAGCTCTGCAGGGCCTGAAATCAGATATGCAAATGATATTACCGGAATCGCTATCGTTGGCCTCATAGCTACAAGTATAATTGCAATTGTAGTAGTAGTAAAAAGAAAAAGAGATAATTTTCTGCTTATAGTTATATCCTTGAATCCCTCATAACGAATATTAGAAATCATAAGGTATGAAATGGCCAGCATAGGCAGTATAAATAGTTCTTTATATGCATTGAGAGAGAACTGGTAAAAGATCAATGTACAGGATGCAACAACTAAGGCAGCCCCTGGAATGGGAAAACCAAAGAATCGATCTGAATGTTTTGTAATATTAAATTTAGCCAACCTCAAAGCACCGGCAAGAAGATATACCATTGACACTACAATACCGAGGTTGCCATTTGAAGAATAAAACAAACTATAAAACAGTACAGCCGGCGCTACACCAAAAGATACAAGATCGGAAAGAGAGTCATATTCAAAGCCAAAACTGCTTGTGGCTCCTACGAGGCGGGCAATTTTACCATCCAAATTATCAAAAACAA
>CAZAPZ010000098.1:0-5856 GCA_964487285.1 uncultured Campylobacterales bacterium
ATCCGACGAACTGACGAAGGTTTTGTTCCGGTTTGTTACCGAGAGCGGCAATCCGAATAACAAGCTCAATGTGACTTCGGCGGAGGTGTATTACCCTGCCGATTTGTTGCGTCATGGCGTCGTGTTGATAGACACACCGGGCATTGGCTCTACTTTTCGCCACAATACCGAAGTTACTCTTAACTTTCTCCCCCAATGCGATGCCGCATTCTTTGTGATGTCGGCTGACCCGCCTCTGACTGAAGTAGAGGTCGAATTTCTCAAAGAGGTTAGCAAGAAAGTATCGCATATCTTTTTTATTTTGAACAAAGTGGATTATCTGGATAGTGCCGAACGGCAATCAGTGCTTTCTTTTCTCAAAAAGGTGTTAAAAGAACAGGTGGGGATTAAAAATCCGGAACCGATTTTTTCTATATCGGCACGCCTTGGACTTGAAGCCCGTCAAGCAAATGATCTTCAGCTTTGGAAAGAGAGCGGCATGGCGGCATTAGAGAAACATCTTATCGGTTTTTCAGTTTCCGACAAGGCAAATGTTCTTAAAACCGCCGTGGCTAATAAGGCGGCTGACAGCTTGCAAGGAGTATTAATGCGGTTAGATCTGACCATGCGATCGCTTCAGCTGCCCTTGAAAGATTTAGATGAGCGCCGTTTACTTTTTGAGCGAAAATTGCTTGAAACCGAAGAGCAGAGGCTGATAACTCAAGATTTATTAGCCGGTGACCATAAACGAATCTTTGCTCTTTTAGAAGATCAAGCAGAACAGCTTCGCCGTCGTGCAATAAAATATTTTAATCAAGTTATAGAATCAACATTGGCTTCGGCTATCAAAGAGACGTCCGTTGATAACATAGTGCAGACTGCTTTGTCTGAAGCCATTCCTCGCTTTTTTGAACGAGAATTAGGCGAGATGTCACGTACATTCGAGCATCGAGTCAGCGAGATATTAGAACCCTATCGGCAGCGCGCAGATGCTCTGGTGGAGTCAATACGGCGTGGTGCAGCAGAAATATTTGAGGTAACATACAAACCTTTGAATGGCAGTAATAGTTTTACATTCGATCGTAAACCAAGTTGGGTTACACACCGCTGGCGAACTAAAATAAGCCCTTTTGAGTTTCACTTTATCGGTCGTTTGCTGCCTATGAATATACGGCGCAAACAGATGCTTTTACGTCTTCATGATCAGATTAAAGCGGTAGTTATTCATAATGTTGAAAGTCTGCGCTGGGCTACCATTCAAAACTTAAATCAGACCGTTAGCCGCTTTAAAAATAACTTGGATGAACGTTTGAAAGAAACCGGAATTGCCGCTAAGGGTGCTATTCAAGCCGCTATTAAACAGAGGCAGGAACACACGGAAACCGTAGCTGACACTATTTGCAGGATTAAAACAGCTTCAAATGAGCTGGAACAGTTACATAATAAACTGAAAGCTTTATGACTCACTTTGAATGAAATTCTATTTATGGGATAAGACAATTTGTTGATTGAAAAAATTCAATTTTATCTTATAATTATAAGCTAATGATGAGACCAATGCATTAAATTAGGAGGAGGTTTTATATGAATTCAGCTGTTTACGAACAGTCTGGTTTTGATGTAGCAAAACAAAATGTTTTATTGAGAACGGTTTACAATAAGATGATGGTTGGGTTATTTATCTCAGGTGCTATCGCTTATATAGCAGCTAATAGCATTGCGATGCGGCAAATATTGTTTGGTAATGGAATTACAATATGGGTACTTTTTTTTATAGAATTAGGATTGGTATTTGCAATTTCAGGTGCCGTTAAATCGATGACATCATCGACTGCATATATGCTTTTTATTGCATTTTCTGCCATTAACGGGCTCACTTTATCATCAGTCTTTTTAATTTATACGGCATCGTCTATTTCGAGCACTTTCTTTATCACAGGTCTTACATTTGGAGCAACGAGCTATTACGGCTATATTACAAAAACAGATCTGACATCTTGGGGCAAATATCTGTTTATGGGATTGATTGGAATTATAATTGCATCTGTTGTCAACATGTTTTTGCATAGCTCGGGCATTAACTGGATAATCAGCTATCTTGGCGTTGTTATATTTGTTGGATTATCAGCTTATGATACTCAAAAAATTCGTCGAATGGGTGAAAGTATGAATGTGGGCGAAGATGACGAGCAGCTCAAGCGATTATCAGTCATCGGTGCTTTAACGCTTTATTTAGATTTTATCAATCTGTTTTTAATACTTTTGCGTTTCTTTGGAAATAGGAGAGATTAAGGGTCTGTCAATGGCAAGTCTTTCAGCGTGTATTTTGACAATCCTGTCAGGTAAAACGATCCGGTTATTAAAATTGTCTCATCTATCTGCTTCCTTTCCTCTATGAATTTGCAAAGACAGTCAATATTGAGATAGTTTATGCCGGAAAAGAACCGTTTTGATGCTTGCATTAAATTAAAGGCGGATTCGGATCTTTCAAATGGTAGTTCTATAATAAATATATTGTTGCTTAATACGGAAAGAATTTCAAGATTGCTTGTATAGTCTTTGTCCTTCATCGATGAATATACGATTGTTATTTTAGATTTTATGTGCTTAAGAAATTCGGAAACCGTTCGCATTGCGTCTGGATTATGTCCTCCGTCAAAGATAACATTAAGTTTGTCTATTTTTTTTAACTCTATTCTTGACGGGATCAATAGGTTTTTTATGCCTTTTTCCAAAAATTTTGCAGGATAGTTATATACAAGGTTTATCGCTTTGAATGCAGTTGCAATATTGACAGCTTGATTTTTTCCAAGAAGATTTGTTTTTAATTTAGCGCCTTTCCAGTTGAATGTTGTTCCACTAAGGTCTTCGGATATTATGTTTATGGACTGACTGTCAACAAAACTAATCGGTAGGTTTTTTTCTTTAGCGTAGTTTGATAGAACATTATTAACCGTATCAGACTGAGGTGATGATATGATGAGGCTATCCGATGCAGCATTTACTTTCTCGTTTGCGATTTCGGCAACAGTTTTTCCAAGATAATCAGTGTGGTCTATATCTATATGCGTGATGATTAGAACGGATTGCCCAAGTGCACTGGTTGAGTCCCATCTTCCGCCCATACCTGCCTCAAGAACAATTGCGTCAACATCTTTGATTTTAAACCAGTACAAAGCCGCCACCGTTAGTAGCTCAAAATAACTCAATTTATCACCGCATGCAGTCTCAGAATGTTTGACCATTTTTAAAAGATTGATGAGTTCTTCTTTGCTTATTTGATTGTCATTTACGAGAAATCGCTCAGTAGGCGACAATTCATGGGGTGATGTAAATGTGCCTGCTGAAACGCCAATCTGCTTTAGCAGTTTCGATAGTATGTAGCTTGTCGATCCCTTACCATTAGTGCCGACAACTTGAAAAATAGGCTTATTTTTTTTAATTTTCAGATAGCTTAGATTTTTTCTTATTCTTTCAAGTCCGGGTTTAATATCAAAAAAACCTCTGTTAATATAGTCGGGTCTTACGGTTTCAATCCATCTGTTCATTGATTACGATAGCGACAGCAAACATCTTTTCATCGCTCATTGATACGGAAAACTGTTTTTCATTAAATAGATCTTTTAACTTGCCGTACAGGTGCACAGATGGTTTGCCGCCTGATATTTCAACTGATTTGAAAACAAATGCGTTATTTCCGCCTATAGATTTAAAAAATGCTTCTTTTGCAGCAAAACGCATAGCATAGTGTCCGTAAGGGTTCTTAAAACCATCCGCGTAACTAATCTCGTTTTCAGTAAAAAGCCTGGTTTTAGTCGTTTTATGCTTAAGCATCATGGCTTTTATTCGCTCAACGGAAACAATATCAATTCCGACATTCATATTCAGATCCTTGTATATGAATCTATCACACTTCTCATCTCTTTTACCGCATTTGCCAAACCTACGAATATAGCTCTGCTTATTATACTATGTCCAATATTAAGCTCTTCTACATTTAAAATGCCTGCAATAGGTCCTACATTTTTATAATCTAATCCGTGTCCTGCGTGAATATTAAGTCCTAATTTGTTGCCCAATTCCGACGCGGCAACTATTCGTAATCTTTCTTTTTGACTATCGCCGGCTGCATTACAATATTGTCCCGTATGGATTTCTATTGCATCGGCATCAACATATTTCGATGCTTCAACCTGTTTGTTATCAGGATCAATAAAAAGGGAAACTCCAACTTTTTGTTTCTTAAATTTTTTTATTACTTGTTCCAGTTTATTCCTATTTTCAATGACATTAAGTCCGCCTTCAGTTGTGAGCTCTTTTCTCTTTTCAGGTACTATAGTGACTTGATCGGGCAGAACAGCGAGCGCTATTTCAACAATTTCATCATTTAGAGCCATTTCAAGATTTAGTTTGGTAGAAACAATATCTTTTAGTAGCTTCAAATCTCTCTCATTTATATGTCGTCTATCTTCTCTCAAATGAACTGTTATGCAGTCGGCGCCGGCCATTTCGCAGTACGATACAGCCCACACGGGATCAGGCTCTATGCCGCCCCTTACATTCCTCAAAGTTGCGATATGATCAATATTAATCCCTAACCGCATGATGAGACCACTGCCCAATAATTGCATCTACAGAAGGCTAAGATTGGGGGAGATTCGAAAATTAAAATTTGAGGTACTAACCGGTTAGTTCGAAAATCTTTATTTTTTCTATTCATAGAAGATTGCCCGATATTAACCTTCCCTACGGGCGATACTTGCTTTCCTATATGCTGCGTTAAACGTCTTTGAATTATCCAGATAGCCCTGCAGAAGTTTGTCTTGCCTACACCTACAGAAAAGCAGATATCGCTGTGGATGCGCTTATTGAGCAGTGGTCTCATATTGCCTCCTTCTGCAAAGTTGACACGAGCTTATTTGAAATATCATCTATCAAAACTTTTGATTCTCCTTCAACCATAATCCTCGCTTTGTTTTCCGTGCCTGAATACCGAAAAATAACCCGCCCGTAATCACCGAGTTTTTCTTTAGCCGAGTCAAGTGCATATTTAAAATCTTTCATTCTATCAAGAGGTAGTTTTTCTTTTACATCGACAGAATCAATATTTTGCGGATAATTTTGAAATTTTGCGGATAATTTTGATAACTCTTTTCCCGACTTGAGCATTGCTGCAAGAATAGCAAGAGCTGTTATTATTCCATCACCTGTAGGCAGGAATTTTGAGAGTATAATATGACCTGATTGTTCTCCGCCAAGAGATGCACCAATCGCTCTCATTTTCATGGCAACATTACGATCCCCAACAGATGTTCTGACAAGTTTTATTCCTTCTTTATGCAATCCTATTTCAAGTCCGAGATTGCTCATAATTGTAGCGACAACAATATTACCGGATAAACGGTTTGCATACTTCATTGATTCAGCCAAAATAAGCATAACTGCATCGCCATCAACAATTGCTCCGGTTTCATCGGAGAAAATGGCTCTGTCACCATCCCCATCTAATGCAATTCCAATATCCGCCGATTCTTCTATAACTTTTTTTGCGGCATTTTCAGGGTATAATGCTCCGCATTTGTGATTGATATTTGTTCCGCTGGGTGATACGCCTATACTTATTACATCGGCACCAAGTTCCTTAAGTATCGTAGGGGCTATTTTGTAAGAAGCCCCATTTGCGCAGTCTATAACAATTTTTAGTCCTGATAAAGAGAGATCTTGAGGAAATGTAGATTTGGCAAAAACAAGATATCTCCCGTTTGCATCATCTATGCGATATGCTTTTCCTATACCAGCACCTTCTGCCCGCACATTATCTATTTTATCAGTCAGTATCATTTTTTCTAACTTTTTTTCAACGCTGTCCGGCAACTT
>CAZAPZ010000099.1:0-5819 GCA_964487285.1 uncultured Campylobacterales bacterium
AATCATATGCACAGGTATTCTTATAGTTCTTGACTGATCGGCTATGGCTCTGGATATTGATTGTCTAATCCACCAAGTTGCATAAGTAGAAAACTTAAAACCTCTGGTGTAATCAAATTTTTCAACAGCTTTCATAAGCCCAATATTACCTTCTTGAATTAAGTCAAGAAAAGGCATTCCTCTATTGACATATTTTTTTGCAATACTTATCACAAGTCTTAAGTTAGCTTTTATCATTTTTTGTTTCAGATGATCAAGCCCTTTTGCATATTTTGAAGCTTCAACAACCAAATGGGCGTATTTTGAGCACAGTTCATCGTTATTTGTAAGTTCATCCATAAACACACGGATGTAGTGTTCCGATATTGATAATTTGACGGCGGATTGTTTCAGGATATGGCAATTTTTTTCTTTTTCCTTGCCTCTTGAATTTATGAAGTTTATATAATTATTTTCAAACCTATTGACATTTGCAACAAACTCGCTGCATTTTTCCGATTCGATCTCTTCACGGAGTTTTGCATCTCTAAACTCAGATTCTTTCAAGATAGTTCTTATTCTATACGGTTTCCGCTCTACTTGGTTCTTTAGTTCTACCAAGATTCCGACAACTTCTTCAACCTGGCTTAATGTTCCGACTAATTGATTTTTGATATCTTCTATTTTTTTGGCTAAATCAATCTCGTCATTTCTACTAAAAAGTGAGATATTTCCCATCTCTTTCAGGTATGTTCTTATCGTTGTTGTTACTACATTCTCAGAATCTTCTATTTTTTGTTTATCAAGATTGGTTGTTTTGGTAGAAAATATAACCTCAGCTTCCTTTTTGTTTTCAACAATTAGGATTTTATTATATTCGAACTTTTTCATCGCATTATCAATATCTTCAACGCTGAAATCATCAGGCACAACGCTATTTAAGTTATCAATAGTTACATATCCGTCGCGTTTTCCAGCGGTAAGTAGTGCTTGGTAAAATTCATCTTTGTATATTTGCTTCATAATTTACTTTCCTATTGCAAAATATTTAAGTTTGGCATTTTCTGCTTCCTGTCTTGTATAAACATTACGAAAATCAAAAAATAAGTCGCCGTTCATAACCGATTTAAGATGATGCAGATCCAAATGTCTGAATTGGTTCCACTCGGTTGCAAGAACAACTGCATCCGCATTAATGGCAGCTTCGTAACTGCTTGAAGTACATATTAGTTCCGGGAGAGCCGCTTTTACATTGTTAAGAGCCTTTGGGTCATATATTTTTACCGTAGCTTGTGACTTGAGCAGCTTTTTTGCCAAGTATATGGCAGGCGACTCTCTTATATCGTCTGTCTCAGGCTTGAACGATGCACCCAGAATTGCTATTGTCTTTCCTTTTAAATCATCTTTAAGGGCATCAGAAATCTTGTTGAAAGCATATTTCCTTTGATTTTCATTAACTTTTACCACTCCTTTGCCAAGAATAAAATCATATCCTAAACTATCCGCTTGTTTTACAAGAGATCTAAGATCTTTTGGAAAACAGGAACCTCCAAAGCCGATTCCTGCGTGAAGAAATTTTTTACCTATTCTTTGATCAAGTCCAAGAGCTTCGGATACATCAACGATATTCGCGCCTGTTTTGCTGCATATATTTGCCATTTCGTTGATAAAGCTAATTTTTGTAGCAAGAAAGCTGTTGGCAGCATATTTTATCAATTCCGCGGTTTCGACATTTGTCTTGATAAATGGCGTCTCTAAAAGGTATAAAGGACGGTATAGATCGGTTAAAATAGATAATGCTTTCTCAGAGCTCGTACCAAGGACAATTCTATTCGGATGAAAAAAATCTCTTACGGCGGCTCCTTCCCTTAGAAATTCAGGATTACTCGCTACTTCAACTTCGTAGTTTCCGTCAGAATACTTTTCTATGATTTTACGAACATATCGTCCCGTTCCAATCGGCACTGTTGATTTGTTTACGATCAGCTTATATGAATTAAGATTTTTTCCTATGGTTTTAGCTACATCTTGTATGCCTGCTAAATTTGTAGAACCATCTGCTTTAGGAGGTGTGCCTACGGCTATAAATATAACATTGTTGTCTCTGATAACATTTTCCAAATCACTGCTAAAATGGAGTCGCCCTTCTTTAATGTTGTTTTGAACAAGGTCCTTAAGCTGTGGCTCGTATATTGGCAGTTCCCCAGAGTTAAGCAACCGTATTTTTTCTTTGTCAATATCAACACAGGTAACATCTATTCCAAAAGACGAAAGCCCTGTCCCCGTAATAAGACCGACATAACCTGTTCCTACAATAGCTATCTTCATAAAAGATTCCTTAAAATAATTATAAATTTCAGTAAAATATAGATGATCCTTATCAAAAGTCAATGCTCTTCAATAATAGATTTTATTCAAAACATGTCTATAATGGATAATTTATAAATTGTTGCTATGGTATCAGCAGAGAGCAGGTTGATTGAATAATTTCCAAATACACTTTATATTGTATGATAATTATTTGCTAAAGTGGATAAAAACTTATTGGAGGCGTGATGTTAGATGCATTTATGTCCATTATGAAAAAGGATCCGTTTTTACTTTATAAAAAAATAGAAGAAAGTGCGGAGTATATTGTAACGCTGGAAAAATTATGCGAGAATAAACAGATTAATATAGACGATGATGCCTTAAAAGAGGTGAAAATTAGATATTTTGATGAATTGCAAGAAGGTAAGCGTCGTTTTTTAATGCAGTTTGCCGGAGAAATTATAAGGGAGGAGGGATAGTTGAGTATTAAAAACGATACCTGGATTATCAAGCGGGCAAAAAGCGGCATGATAACTCCTTTTGCTAATAGACAGGTTAGAACAGGTGTAATTAGTTACGGCGTGTCGTCGTACGGATACGATATGAGAATATCAGATGAATTTAAGATATTTACTAATGTAAATAGTTCTATTGTTGACCCTAAACAGTTTTCCTCCAAAAACTATGTTGATTTTAAGGGCACCGTATGTATAATTCCGCCAAATAGTTTTGCATTGGCAAAAAGTGTGGAGTATTTTAAAATCCCGAGAGAAGTGTTGACTCTATGCGTTGGTAAATCAACTTATGCACGGTGCGGCATTATTGTTAATGTAACACCATTTGAACCTGAGTGGGAAGGATATGTTACCATCGAAGTAACAAATTCTACGCCTTTACCGGCTAAAATATATGCAGGTGAAGGAATTGCCCAAGTGTTGTTTTTTCAATCGGATGAAGAGTGTACCGTAAGTTACGCTGATAAAAAAGGAAAATATCAGGGACAGATGGGGATCGTTCTTCCGAAAATATAAAAACTTTGAAATTAACTTGAAAAATAAGTTACAATGTTGATTGAGAAAAGCCACAATAGTATTAATATTGCCGCTAAGAATTGTGTTAGATGCGTAAGGTCGGTCAATAATTAAGAGACTTTATAATTTGAGCACAATAGTGGATATAGCCTGAAAATGAGCGGCTAATATTAAGAAGTTATTTTGCGCTTTGATATGCGCTTGAGGAGAAAATATGTCAGGTCATAACAAATGGAGTAATATAAAATTTAGGAAAGCCGCCGAAGACGCAAAGCGCGGAAAAATTTTTACTAAAGTTATTAAAGAGATAACCGTAGCCACCAGAATTGGCGGTAAAGATCCGAGTGATAACCCGAGGCTGAGAATTGCAATCGAGAAAGCCAAAATTGCAAATATGCCTAAAGAGAATATTCAGCGGGCTATAAAAAAAGGTGCCGGGGAGTTGGGCGGAAACCGGTTTGAAACTGTAATTTACGAAGGTTATGGACCTGCAGGTGTTGCAATTCTTGTCATGGCGAGTACTGATAACAAGAATAGAACTGCATCGGCGGTAAGAAGTACTTTCTCAAAATTAGGCGGCAATCTCGGTGAATCAGGCTGCGTTGGATGGATGTTTGCTCAGAAAGGTGTTATTGTGCTGGACGGTAAATTTGATGAAGATGAACTCATGGACAAGGCTGTTGAAGCAGGGGCATCCGATGTTGAGAAAAATGAAAATGATGAATGTTATTATGTATATACTGACTCCAAACAGCTTTATAAAATCAATGCAAAATTAGAAGAACAAGGGCTAAAATCATCAGATGCCTTTACTGATGAGATTCCTCAAACAAAAGTTGAACTTTCCGAAACAGATAGTGAAAAAGTTGAGAAGCTAATAGAGAGATTATCAGACCTTGATGACGTTGATGATGTATATGCAAACTGTGATCTATAATTGATGATGAACTGTTTATCAGCTTCTTGTGAACGCTGTCGTTATTGCAAGAACTGCTGCAATCTTCTTTTCATTCAAATTCAATGTTTAGGGATCTTTCCTTGTCTGTAAAATATGATAAAAAATTTGACAAATAGTAGTTTTGGGATCTTAAATTTATGATATTACCTGATTATGTAACAAAGATTGCTGTTCCAACACCTTATCCGGTTGGAGACGTAGCTTTTTATTATTTTAAAAACGCTAATACAACTATTGATGTAGGTATTTATTCGAAAGAATACGATGATATACTTAATAAAAACGGAATATTAATAGATGACTTAAAAGTTCTTGCCACGCATGGTCACTCCGATCATATAGGAATGGCAAAGTCTAAAAAAGTAAAAAATCTGTTTCTGCATCCTAATGATACGGAGTGGCTTTCATACAAATACCCCGGTAGGGAGACGGCGGAAAGAAATTTGCTTAAGATTGGCATGCCAGCAAGATACATGGATAATATGCTCAATCTGCTCGAGACAATTTTTAGAGGATTTTTACTCCCAGATTACGAACCTTTGTATGATGGAGAATTTTTTGATATAGGAAACGAGAAACTTATAGCGATTGAAACACCTGGTCATACACCGGGATCGGTATCATTTTTTTTGAAAGATGAAGGTATAGTTTTTTCCGGTGATACTGTTTTATCAAATATAACAAGTAATCCCGGAACGGTTTTTATTGCAGGTATGCCTTTTGCCAAGTTTGTCACCAATTCTATGCAAAGCTACCTTATGAGTCTTGACAAACTTGAAGCATTAAATCCTGTGTTAATAGCAGGTTCTCACGGTATTAATGTTGAAAATCCCAAAGAACGGATTAGGCAGATGAGAACAAGCTATTTGAATCGTATTGATCAAACATATAAACTTCTTAAAAATTCTCCTATGACTGTGTATGAGATTGCGCGCCTAATTTTTAGTAATCACAAAGCATCAGATCAACTCATACTTCAACTATGTGAAGCAATATCCTATGTTGTTTACCTTAGTGATATGAAATTAATTGTTAGCGATGGCAAATTATGGATTGCCAAGTAGTTATCCGCATAAAATTTTGATTTAACGATTAAAGAGATTATAATATGATGGATGAAGGTTTTCCTGTCTTTATGCAAAAGATTTGGAAAAACTATTTTAAGAGGCTTTTGGATTCAATGTGATGGGTTGGAAGAAAGAGAGATTATGCTTCGGTCGTAACTACATAAGAGAATCGGAGCTCGTATATTCTTTTTCGCTATATCCTTAACCGTTAATCATGCAAAATATATGGAGGAATAAGTAAGATGGGAATGAGTATTACTCAAAAGATAATTAGTGACCATATTGGGAGAAGTGTGAAATCAGGCGAACTTGTTCTATCATCGGTGGATCTTGCATTTGGAAATGACATAACTGCTCCGATAGCAATTCATAAACTTGCTGAATACGGCATTAAACCGAAAAATCCATCTAAAATTGCGCTTATCCCGGATCACTTTGCACCAAACAAAGATATAGCATCGGCAATTCAATGTA
>CAZAPZ010000100.1:0-5728 GCA_964487285.1 uncultured Campylobacterales bacterium
TTTCTCGCCGCTCCTTTTAGCTATTATGGCTTTGTAACCTTTTTTTAGGGTTGGTTTAAAAACATAATATTCATCAGGATTGACCTGCCCTCCAACGAGCATCTCTCCAAGACCATACGATGCATTAATTAACACCACATCTTTGAATCCCGATTCTGTGTCAACGGAAAATGCAACACCGCTCGAAGAAAGGTCGGAGCGAACCATTACATTAATACCGATAGATAAAGCAACATTAAAATCATCATAGTTTTTATCATGTCTGTAACTTGTTGCCCTGTCGGTAAAAATAGATCCATAGCATGAACGGCACCTTTCAAGAATATGATCTACTCCACTTATGTTTAGATAGGTATCCTGCTGCCCCGCAAATGATGCGTCCGGCATATCTTCTGCTGTAGCACTTGATCTAACAGCCACATCGGCATCTTCACCATAGCGGCCGCATAGTTCTTTGTATGCAGCAGATATTTCCTGTAACAGATCTTCGGGCATTTTGCCGCCGGTGATTAGATTTCGCGCATTTTTAGTTTTTTCACGTAAAAGCGCCGTATTTTGTGTATCAAGATTATCAAGCTCATTTTTAATTTTTGCTCTAAGACCGTTGTAATCAAGGTAGCGCCAGTAGGCATTTGATGTTATTGCAAAGCCTTTTGCAACGTTTACACCCTCTTCTTTAAGCTCGCGTGTCATTTCGCCAAGCGATGCATTTTTGCCGCCAACCAATGAAAGATCATTGATTGTTACCTCATCTAACCATTTTATATACTTCATCCAGCCCTCCGCAACAGTTTTGCTTTCATTACCTTTACTATATTAATAAATATAGAATTTTCAAGATTTTCCGTTAAAAGCGTAGAATTTCTTTTATTTATTTCAGAATTTTTTGAGTGATCTTATGACCGTTTAAGAACTGCTTTACATTCATGGATCTTTTTCCTTCCGGTTTTATCTCTCTTATCTTTAAGATACCATCCTTTGTTTGGACAGATAGCCCATTATCCATATCAATAATAGATCCTACCGGTTTTTCAGTGTTTGCCTCATTATATCCAGCATTCTCAACAATGATACGTAATCCATCCAATTTGAAAAAGCTTCCAATCGATAGATATGCCCGTATCTTTCTGTCGATCTCTACCGCCGTTTCATCAACAAATGATATTCTGCAGCTTTCCTTGTTTATTTTTTTTGAATATATTGCGGCATTATTGTCTTGTTTAGCCGGAATAATATTGCCGATGTTCTCCATTACTTCTATAGTTAGCTCCGCTCCAATTTCAGAAAGTATTTTTCTTAACTGAATACTGTTTTCCCTACCGTTAAGCGGGTACTCTTTCATTGCAAGAATGTCGCCGCTGTCGAGTTTTTCATCTACATATATGATACTAACGCCTGTTTTTTGATCGCCGTTTAGTATTGCAATTTCCACCGGTGTTGCTCCTCTATAACGGGGGAGAAGCGACGGATGGAGGTTGATTAATTGATATTTAGGCATATTTATTAATCGTTCGGGAATAATATTTCCATAGGCGGCCACAACTCCGATATCAAAACCAATCTCTTCAATGCGAGTATCCCTCATGTCAAAGAAAATTAATTTATTATGAAGTCTTCCCCATTGAGCAACGGGATTTGCCTTCTTCTTTTTGCCACGCCCCTTCGGTCTGTCGGGCTGCGTTATAATTGCCGCAAGGTCATGTTTTTTATCTATTAACTTTATGAGGGGAAGCGAAAAGTTATCCGAACCAAAAAAAAGTACTTTCATGGTCTATTAATCAATTTTCTGCAATTTACGCCATTTCTTCCTGAAAAATGTCTTTTTCAGCGTGCTTAAATAATCAATGAAAAGAATACCGTCAAGATGATCTATTTCATGCTGTAAAATTACAGAAAGAAAGCTGTCTGTGGTTATGGATTTGCTCATTCCATCTAAATCAATGTAATTTACAACAACTTTTTTACTCCTGTCAACTGTTTCATAAACTCCCGGAATGCTAAGACATCCCTCTTCGTGCTGATCTGCTATCCCTTCTTTTTCAACAATAACAGGATTTATAAGAAAGAGCTTTTCATGTATGTTTCTTTCCTCATTGTTATAGTTTACGGCAAGAAACCGCTTTGTTATTCCAACCTGAGGAGCGGCAAGGCCGATTCCCGATTTTTCCTCCATCATTTTAAACATTTCAATAGCTGTTTTTTTGTAGTAGTTATCTACAATTTTAACTTCATCACACTTTTGCCTTAAAACAGGATCGTTGTAAATCTTTATTTCCATATCTACTAATTTATAATAAGTTCAACGAAATTTCAAGATAAATAATGAATCCTTTCGGTTTTTGCATTAAAATCATAAAAGACTGCCAAAGCTCTCATCTATATAAATTTTTTTTATATCTACAAAATATTTTCCTCCGAAATTGCGAAACTACCGGGTTTTTGACGCAGGCTAAATTATATGATAACATTCTCGTTAAAAAAAAATATAAAAAAGCCTTTTACTACAAAGCAGCCGGCAAAGAGCAAAAAAATTGGAGAATTATATCTTATGTCAAAATATAAACTCTATTATGCAAAGTTTATATAGTTTTAAAAACGATTATAGCGAAGGCGCTCACCCGAATATTTTACAGGCATTATATAAAACAAACCTAAATCAAGAAGCAGCGTATGGAAAAGACAGATATTGCATAGAAGCGGCAAATATTCTTCGTCAAGAGGTTGGAAACCTTAACGCAGAAATCCATTTTGCTTCAGGTGGAACGCAGGCAAATTTGACTGTGATTTCGGCAATTTTAAAGCCTTACGAATCTGTTATCTCGGCAGCTACCGGACATATTGCCATTCATGAAGCCGGAGCAATTGAAGCTACCGGCCATAAAATAAATATTATCGAAACTAAAAACGGAAAATTAACTCCTCAAAATATAAAATCCATAATTGATCTTCATCAAGATGAGCATATGGTAAAACCAAGATTAGCTTTTATTTCAAATTCAACGGAGATTGGAACTGTTTATAAAAAGAAAGAGTTGGAAAATTTATCAACCTTTTGCAAAAGCAACGATCTGTTTTTATACCTTGATGGCGCTCGTCTTGGTTCTGCGTTAACTTCTTCTGAAAACGATCTTACTTTGCCGGAACTTTCAAAACTTGTTGACATTTTTTATATCGGAGGAACAAAAAACGGGGCACTGCTTGGCGAAGCTATCGTTATCAATAATAACAGCTTTAAAGAAAACTTTAGATTTCATTTGAAACAAAAAGGAGCGCTGCTTTCTAAAAGCAGAGTAATCGGAATTCAATTTTTGGAACTATTCAAAAACGAGCTTTTTTTCAAATTAGGTAAACATGCAAATTTAATGGCGGCAAGATTGGCAGAAGCCATTCGGGTATCAGGTTATGATTTCTTGACAAAACCTGTTTCAAATCAGATTTTTCCAATTCTCCCCAATAGATTAATTGAAAAATTAAACAAAAAATATGAATTCTATGTTTGGAGCAAGATTAATGAAAAAAACTCAGCGGTTAGACTTGTTACTTCTTGGGCAACAAAAGAAAAATTTGTTGATGAGTTTATTTTGGAATTAGACTGTTAGACGACCTCATTTTAATAGTAAACTTAATCTTAAAGAAACCGCAATATCCACATTCACAAAAATCAAAGAATTAAAAACTGATGTTACGCACTAAACGCAGTTTGCAAAGCATTGGTAAAGATAAAGTTAAATATTGCGCAAGTTTGTCATGTTGATCTTTTGATACAAGTATAAAAAAATTTAATGGCGTTCTTTTGTTTGACAGAACGAATGGATTCTGATATGTTCTGTTTGCCAATATCGAAGAAGCATATTTAAACATGTATAATTTTTAAAAAATATGAAGCTAAAGGAGTTTTAGATAAATATGAAAAAAGTTTTTAATACTATATTTTCTGTAAAGGTCGCATCACTATTATCTGTTATTTTTATATTGGCTCAAATAAAAGCGACATTGCTGCCAAGTGAAACAGAAAGTTGGCGGCTTGTATATGCCTCTGCATGGTTTGAAATTATCTTGTGGCTTTTGGCTGCTGAGCTCATCGTCATTATGTTTAGATATAAGGTGTATAAACATCTTCCGGTATTTTTACTCCATGCTGCCGTGCTTGTAATGCTCCTCGGTGCTTTTTTTACTCGATATATTGGATATGGAGGCACAATGCATATAAGAGAAGGGCAGACATCATCGGTAATGGTTATGCGTAGCGTAACTAATCCCATGGATGTAAAACTCTTTAATCTTGGTTTTTCAATCAAACTTGACAAATTTGTTATGAAAAAATATCCGGGCAGTATGCAGCCGGCAAGCTATGAAAGTTATGTTGAGGTGATCGACGGCAACAAACATTTCAAATACCATATTCATATGAATCATGTCTTAGAATACGATGGCTATCGTTTTTATCAGGCAAGCTACGACCGCGATGAACATGGAACTATCTTAAGTGTAAATCATAATATTCTCGGCGATATCGTAACCTATCTCGGGTATATTATGCTTGCACTCGGATTCCTCGCAAGTATGTTTTATAAAAAAGGTAAGTTTCAGACAACTGTTAGAAGTTTGAAAAAAGGCGGATTGTTTGCATTCATGTTCGTTGCACTATTAGGAGCACAACAAGCTAATGCCGGTCTTGTAAATTCAAATTTGCAGTCCAAAGCCGCTGCCAAAGCATTTTCTCACCTTGTAGTCGAATCGCATGGAAGAATAGAACCTGTGGATACACTTAATGCAGACATAGTTAATAAGATTTCAAAAACATCCGGCATAAAAGGTATGAATTACAATCAAATTGTTGTCGGCATGATCGCCGATCCTGCCGATTTTGCCCGTTTACCTATGATCTATATAGGACATCCAAAAATAATATCAATGCTTCATGCTGATTCCAACAGAGTGGCTTATAACTCATTTTTTAACGCTGACGGAAGTTATAAATTTAGGAAATTAACAAATGATGCATTAAGGAAATCGCCTGCAAAACGCTCTAAGTTTGATAGGGAACTACTTAATGTCAACGAACGAGTATATATTGCCTACGAAGTTTTTAATAAATCAGTTTTTAGGATTTTTCCGTCTCAAAGTTCGAATAATAGCAGTATATGGTATTCAAAAAATAAGCTTGTCGATTTAGCGCCAAAAGTTGCTCATAGCTATTCGATACTGTTTTCAAAATTAATAGAAGCTATCCAATCTCAAAATGCATCATCTATAGATGCAATTGTCAGCAAGATAAATAAAATTCAAAGAAAGTACTCTCCATCAATAGTGCCTTCGAAAAACAGACTTGATATGGAGATATTGTATAACCATCTGCATATCTTTTCACGTTTGATTTTAGTATATCTTCTGCTCGGTATTATTATCATATTATTTGGATTTTTTGAAATATTCAAACAGAAAAGATTTTTTAAGCTCGAAAAGAGTTTATTATTATTGGGCACCGTGGGATTTATTTTTTATACGGCTAATATAATTTTGAGATGGTATGTGGAATCGCATGCTCCATGGGCTAATGCTTATGAGTCGATAGTTTTCATCGGCTGGGGCAGCGCCTTTGCCTCTCTTTTATTCTTTAGAAAATCTATGATGGCTCTCGGTTCAGGCCTGTTTATGGCTGGAATGTTCCTATTTGTTGCCCATCTTGACAGTATAGATCCTCAGATTACCAATCTGGTTCCGGTGC
>CAZAPZ010000101.1:0-5712 GCA_964487285.1 uncultured Campylobacterales bacterium
CCAAATATTGCCCTTCCTACTCTTATAATAGTTGAACCTTCTTCAATGGCAATATTTGGTAAGCGAGATAGTCAATGACCGTTGAAGTATTTTAAAATTAGCAAAAGTATCTTGATTTTAACAAAAGTTTACGGCAGGAGGAAATAATGCTTATAAAAAAGAATGTGGGTTTTATTGGCGGTGGAAGGATGGGAGGATCGTTAATCAAAGGTATTTTATCAAACAACTTTGACAGATCCAGGATATTTGTGTCGGATCCTTCAAAAGGAGAACAGCTTGAAAAAGAGTTTCACATTAATAGCATGAAAAATAACTCTATATTGGTTAAAAATGCTGATGTGGTAATTATAGCCGTAAAACCTGCAAGCGTTTTTGATGTAATTGATGAGATTAGCGATGCGGTAGATGATACCAAGCTTATTATATCAATTGCGGCAGGCGTTAATTTAGATGATATTAAAGAACATATTAAGGACAAAGGGCGACTAATACGGGTTATGCCGAATATATGCGCACTTGTGGGAGAGAGTGCAAGCTGTATATTTTGTGGACCTAAAACAACTTTAGATGATCAGGAAGCTGCTATTGCCTTGCTCTCTTTGGTTGGTAAAACGGTTGTCATAAAAGACGAATCGCTTATGAATGCAGTTACCGGACTTTCAGGATCAGGACCCGCGTATGCTTTCATTGCAATTGAAGCGCTTTCGGACGGTGCGGTGAAAATGGGGCTTGATAGAGCAAATGCAAAGCTTTTGGCAGCTCAGACGATGCTTGGTGCAGCTAAAATGGTTTTGGAAACAAAGATTCATCCCGAAGAACTTAAAGACATGGTAACATCACCGGGCGGAACAACGGCTTTCGGATTATCGGTATTGGAAAATAGAGGATTTAGATCTGCACTTATAGATGCGGTGAACGCTGCTGCAATGAGATCTATTGAATTAAGTGGATAAAAAGATAACAAGTGATAATCGGTATAGGTAAAAAATTTTGCAGAACAGGCTTTTTAACATTCAATCCGCTCTTTAAGTTTATAGATATGGTTTAGCACTAATGGCTATTGCAATAAAACGCCATCTAAGCGATATAACGATTGTAGCCGGAGTTCTAATCATACTCGGCATTCTTATAATTCCTCTTCCTTCGTTTATGTTGGATTTTGCCATAAGTTTGAGTTTTTCATTGGCCCTACTCATACTATTTATAGCAATTTATATTTCAAAACCGCTCGAATTTTCAACATTCCCATCGCTTCTTCTGATTGTAACAATTTTTAGGTTATCTCTGAATGTTGCAACTACACGAGCCATACTGCTTCATGGAGCACAAACTCCTGCTGCTGCAGGTCATATTATACAGTCATTCGGCAAGACGGTTGTGGGCGGAAATTTCATAGTAGGAATTATAGTTTTTTCGATTCTTGTGATAATAAATTTCATCGTCGTTACTAAAGGCGCAACGAGAATAGCTGAGGTAACCGCTCGTTTTACACTCGATGCAATGCCGGGAAAGCAGATGAGCATTGATGCAGATCTCAATTCAGGTTTAATAGATGAAGCGGGGGCACGGGCAAGAAGAGAGGAGATATCAAGAGAATCCGATTTCTACGGCGCTATGGACGGTGCAAGCAAATTTGTGAGAGGAGATGCCGTAGCAGGTCTGCTTATTATATCGATAAATATTATGGGCGGTATTATTATAGGGTTGGCTCAATACGGTATGACAATTTCAGCAGCGACAAGCAGGTTTACTCTTTTAACGGTTGGCGATGGATTGGTAAGCCAGATCCCAGCTCTCATAATAAGCAGTGCTGCCGGACTTATAATATCACGAACAGCTTCAAGTAAAGAGAGCCTTCCTTCAGGACTTGTCAACCAGCTTATGGGACATTCAAAATCGCTTCTTACAAGTGCGGCTATTTTATTTGCTCTGTCTCTTGTTCCGGGTCTTCCCACCGTTCCGCTTCTTTCGTTTGCCGCTATCTTAGCATTTTCTGCATATATTAAGAATAAAAATGAAAAAAAAGCCGTAAAAGAAAGCGAACTTGGCAAACAGAAAAAGAAGGAGCCGGAAAAGGAGGAAAATATAACCGATCTCCTGAAGGTTGATCCGCTTGCTCTTGAGGTTGGGTACGGTTTAATAGCACTTGTAAATCCGGATGAAGGTGGAAATCTTCTTGATAAAATAAAAGGAATAAGAAGACAGCTCGCATTGGAAATAGGTATAATTGTACCTCCGATAAGAATTAGAGACAATTTGGAGTTTGGAAAAAATGAGTATGTTTTTATGATTAACGGCTCGGAAGTCAATAGATATACAGTATTACCCGATAAGCTTCTCGCTATGGGCGGTATAGGCAAACTTGACAATGCCATATTGACGCATGAGCCCTCATTTAAGCTTGAGGCATATTGGGTGGATCCATCAAACCAGCAGGATGCCTTAAAACATGGCTATACTGTTGTTGATCCTTCTACTGTGATTGCAACCCATATATCGGAAATTATAAAAAATAGTTCTGCCGACCTTTTAACAAGAGAGGGTACTCAACAATTGCTGGATGTGCTTAAAAAGCAATATCCTAAAGTAACAGAAGAGCTTTTCAAGACGTTATCTTTGGGGATTGTGCAGAAAGTGTTAAAAAATCTGCTTAGAAGTGGGATTCCAATACGAAATATGCTCATCATAAGTGAGACATTAGCCGATTTCTCAAGTTATACAAAGGAACCGGATCTATTGACCGAACAGGCTAGAGCGGCTCTGTCAAGAATAATAACCGACCGTTTTAAAGAACAAGACGGCAAGCTCCACACGGTTTTTATTTCGCCCGCTGTCAATAAGACGATTGAAGATAATATAACAGGAACAAAAAAACTTTACCTGTTATTACCTTCCGATGAATCGGATAAACTTGTGAAGAAAGTTGCTGAGGTTTTAGATAAATCAGCGCAGAATGGCAGTGATGCGGTGCTTGTGGTTAATCCAAAGGCAAGACAACCGCTGGAAGATTTTTTGAGGCGGTCAATTAAAAATATTCATGTTCTTTCATTTGCAGAAATATCGGATAGCGCTTCCATCGAATCGGCAGGTATAATAGAATGAGGTATAGGACATATTTGGCAAAATCGCAAAGTGAAGCAATTGAAAAGATCAAAAATGAGATAGGTCCGGATGCAGTCATAGTCTCTGTAAAAAAGATAAAGAAGAGAAAATTTCCATTTTGGCTTGTTCCGAAAGAGTTTATAGAAGTCGTTGCTGCAGTTGATAATGAATTGCAGCCTAAAACAAAAACAACATATAAAAAAACCGATGCCATAGGAGCAATTTATGAAAGAACGGTTTCAAGAGAATTACAAGATATCAAACAAGTTATAGCTGAGAATTTTTCAAAAATTGATTTTAAAGATGCGATTGACCAGATGAAAAACGATCTTTCCGTGTTAAAGAATTCTATCAATAAAAAAGGCAGTGAATCAATACCGTTTGAACTGCTTCATTGTATAACGAAAATTGAAAATTCCGGAATTAAAGAGATATATGCAAGGAAGTTTGTCATGGATATAACGAAGCATATGGCACATAACGAGTTTGCAGATAATAGAAAAACGGATGCATTTCTTACTGCGATGATAGCAGGGCTGATAAATGTAGAAGATATTAAATTTAACAAGGGAAAGAAGATTATTTGCCTAATTGGTCCTACCGGTGTTGGTAAGACTACGACAATTGCAAAATTAGCAGCCAATGCTCTAATGAATTATAAAAAAAGTGTTGCTATAATAACATTAGACACATATAGAATTGCCGCTGTTGAACAGCTATCAAATTACGCGAAAATTATGGATATTCCAATGGATGTTGCATTTTCAAATGATGATGTAAAAAGTTCAATAGAGAAGTTTAGAGATTATCAACTTATATTTATTGATACGGCCGGCAGAAGTCAAAAGAATGCCGAGAGCATAAAAGAACTGGCAGAATCGCTGCCGAATGATAATCTTGATATACTGCTTACACTTGCTGCTAATGTTAAAGACGAGGACATTGAAGAGAGTTTCAAAAGATTTAATGTTCTCCCGATAAAAGGTACAATTTTTACTAAGCTTGACGAAGCAAACCATCTTGGTACTATATTTAACATATCATTTGAGAGTAAGCTCCCCATTTTCTTTTTGACAACAGGACAAAAAGTCCCCGATGATATAATGAAACCCGAACGGCTCAAACTGGCAAATTT
The DNA here is from genome assembly GCA_964487285.1 of uncultured Campylobacterales bacterium. Classification (GTDB taxonomy): domain Bacteria; phylum Campylobacterota_A; class Desulfurellia; order JAADFJ01; family JAADFJ01; genus CAZAPZ01. The sequence continues at coordinate 4,238 of CAZAPZ010000101.1, forward strand.
AATTCTTAAGAAATGACAGATCAAGCAAGTAGTTTAAGAGGACTAATGAATGAAGAATCTAAACGGAACACGAGATACATAGCAATAACATCAGGAAAAGGCGGTGTTGGAAAGACGAATATATCAATAAATCTAACTCTGGTGCTTGCAAAAACAGGTAAAAGAGTGATGCTTTTTGATGCCGATTTGGGTCTTTCAAGTGCCGATGTGCTTTTCGGAGTATCTCCAAAATATAGTATAAATGATGTTATATCAGGAAATAAACAAATGTCGGAAATAGCAGTTGCAATATCAGATAAAGCTGTCTTGATTCCAGCCGGGTCGGGTTTTGAGGAGTTGGCTAACATAACCGATAAAAAATTCGCATTCATTGAACATCAGCTCGATAGTATTGAGTCGCCTGATTTTATTATTATTGATACAGCTGCCGGAATTGGAAAGAATGTAACACGATATCTTGAAGCGGCCGATGAAATTATTGTGATAACAACGCCGGATCCTACATCTATAACAGATGCTTATGTTATGATAAAACTGCTTAGAAAAAGAGGCAAAAACAATATTAATGTAGTGGTTAATATGGTAAAAAACAGAGCTGAGGCTGATGATATTTTTGAACATATAATGGCCATAAGCGAAAAGTTTCTAAAATTTACACCCAACTATTTAGGATTTTGTCCAAAAGACCCTCTTCTTGTAAAAGCGGTAAGAGAAAGGATGCCGACTATTAATTTGTTTCCGTATGCATCATTTTCAAAGCAAATTGTTAAAATAGCAGGAAAGATCAATAGAATCTCCGTACGGCGGAAGACGGGCCTTATTGATTTTATTAAGCGATTGTTTACAAAATAAAAATTATACTGCCCCCGCTTGTCAATGCAGCTTCTCTTTGAGATATTAATTCGCCTGTTTTATGCATTCAAATTCGTTCCTCGCACTGAAACACCAATTCCTGACAAAGCCAACCGTCTGTTCATCCGTTCCTTTCTCGTTTGGAGAGACCGGATTGCATGGTATGGTGTAAAACCGTAAAAGGATGCAAACTCGAGAAATCTCTCCTTGAAATGGTAACCTGAATTCACACCAACATGGAAAATAGAATTCGTAGTATAATCCTTCCGAAAATAAGTTCGGGAGGTGGAGATGCTAAGACCACTGCACAATAAGCACTTTTCCGGCAATATCTGCTTTTTCATCTGCCTGTGCGGGCAAACCGCACGCAGACAGGTAGGCAAGGCAAGCTTCTGGCATAATTAACTTGGTTAATTTCAAAGAAGTAAAACGTGAGCATAGAGAAAAGCACATATTGCCCGCAGGGAAGCCAAATAAACGGCAATCTTCAGGAAATAAAAATTCTATAGGGCACCTCTGCTAATTCTAAGCGTTTTAGATTGAGAGTCCAAATTCGTTTCATCAAGGTGCAAATTGCAGGTAATAACAGAGCTATTGCCAAAATTTGCAATGAAAGAGGAGGC
>CAZAPZ010000102.1:0-5579 GCA_964487285.1 uncultured Campylobacterales bacterium
AGATAATAATACCATAGCAGAGGCTAATGGTCAAACTGTTTCAGCATGTTTTGTGCAGTCTTGATCTTTTGGTTCTTTTTCATCAAGGAAAAAGAACGTTTAAACAAAAGGGTTTAAGTAATGTTGAGTGTTTGATGAAAAAGAGACTGCTTCGGCTGCCTCGCAGTGACAATCCAGATCATGTATTCCAATATTCCTTTGCCAATTTAACGGCTATATTTTTGAAAAACTCTCTATAATTGGTTATCGGTTTTATGAGATATGGCATATTTTCTAAATTCTTCGGCAAATCCATAAACTTTCTCTGAATTATGTATTGAACGCCATCTACTTGAAATTTTTCTTTTACTTTTTCTAATCCCCATAATATATAATCATTGCCTTTATCCTTTAAAATAAAGTAGATGTCAATTAAATCTTTTTCTTCGTCTCTGTCAGATAAAGCCATTAATTTATTGACGAACAGGTCTCCAAAACTATCAATTGTCAAGCCGTCAATTCTCTTGCTTTTAACTATTCTTTTAAATGGATATAGACTGAATTCAACCTTAATATCTTCACCTGTTAGCTTTAAGAAAAATAATCTTCTATCGTAAATTTTTTCATATTTTATCTCTTTTGTATCGGGCAAAGAGTGTAAAAATGATAATATTTTATCTATTTCAAGAGCATTTTTTTCTTCGGTAAAAAAATCAAGATCGTAAGAATAGCGATGTTGAAGATAAAATTGTGACAGTGCAGTTCCTCCCGTAAAATAAAAGTAGCGTGATAACTCGGAGCTTTTAAAGAAATTTAAAAACTGTTCTTGCGAGGATGTTAATATTCTCACGGCAATTCTCCCTTTTTGATAAGCTCGTGATAAAGCTTGATCAGCCTTTTATTGCCTGAGGGAATGTTAAGCGTATCTATATTTTGGTAGAGTTCAATGACAGATTTTTTATCTCTGCCAATTTGAGGAAAGAACATAGCCGCTCTTTGAATCCTTTTTGCATTAGAGTACTTTTTATAATCCCAGAACAGGTTTAGAGAGACCATGCCATTAGTTTGGGCAAAATTCTTCTCTAACTTATGATTTGCCGCTTTTTTCATCGGTTTTGTCCTCCGTCTTCGGCAATTTTTTCTCAAATATCTCCCACAGATTCAGAACAATATCAAAGGTCTTTAGCATAAGAGTCTCATCCTAACTAAAAATTTCAGGAGATTCGCATCTTTATAAATGCTGGATTTTGAGACAACCTCAATAATTAAATCGGGTGTACCTTCGATGCTTAACTTTTGGCACAGGGCTCGCATCTATTGTATATCCATCTATAATTTTCCAGCGCTTACCATCGGAGAAACTAAGATAATCTTGATAACTGTATTTTTACCAATTTGTTTGACTAAAGGCATCATTACCTCCTTTTAAAACAGACAGGACGAATGCGACATTTGACTGAACATAAATTATAACATCAAATTTATGTTACGCAACTTTGTTGAATGTTGAATAAAAAGAGAAGAGAGACTGCTTCGCAAAAGCCTCGCAGTGACAAGGGCGAAAGAGAGACTGCCGCAGCCTTCGGCTTCGCAGTGACGGAAGTGGGAATCCGCAGTGACAGGGGAGATTTGTCATCACGAGCGAAGCGCAACAATCGCACGTTAATATTGCCGCACTCAGCATAGAGACAAAGCATCATCGGCGGATTTTAGATCTTGCCGCCAGTATGTGAAGGTCAGTTGATACAAGCTATTTACATAGCTTTCAATTTTCTCAAATTAATCAAGTATTCTTGCTTGCGGAAAATAAATGTATGATTTCTTTATTATATATAATGTTTTTAAATCTTGTAGTGTTTTTTTTAAAAGAGTGACTTGACTTGACACATAAATGATATATTTTATAAAAATAAAGTCTAGGCGCACAGTTCATTATTTTCATTTAAGTAAAGGCAATATAAAACAAATGCCAAAATTTTTGGTGAGTAGTGTGGTTTGAAGAGGTGAACCGATGCGGTATCTTTAGCAAAAGATAATTTTACTATTATCATAGAAAGGAGGCTAAAAATGGGATGTGGATTGGATGTAAAGAAAATAGCGGTAACTACAGATCTCTCGGGTAACTCATTTAGCGCAGTACGATACGCAAATAAAATTGCGAAAGGATGTGACGCAAAAGTATATTTAATTCATGTGTTGTCCGATATTGGCACAACAATAGGTTATATACCGAGCATTTCTTTAGTTGATATAGAAAATAATATGAGAGAAAGTGTATTAAAGCAGTTGGAACATCTTAAGTTAAGAGAGCTTAGTGATGCATCCGATGTAGAAACGGTGATACTCAAAGGAAATCCCGCTAATGAAATAATTGAGTTTGTGGACAAAAATGATATAGACATGGTTGTAATAGCAACAACTGGAAAGCACGGCTTGGAAAAACTGCTTTTAGGCAGTGTTGCTGAAAAAGTTATAAGAAAGTCGAAGAAATCAGTCTTTGTAGTGAAAGACGAGCAGTTATCGTAAAATCACCAATGTTTCTGTATTTCAAATTATTGCCAAGTATGGTCGAGAAAAATTTTATGTTATACGGAATAAAAGTTAAGATTATGCAGCGGCCTCATTATCCGGTAATCTCTTAAAGTTTAAAATCTAGGGTGATTATTATAAGTTTCGTAAGATTTTTTGAAAGTAACATAAACTATTATAATATGGAAAAACGGCCTTAGGTGTGTAGGGCTGGCAAGCTATATAAACAGCGTTATTTGGGCATCTTTTGCTTCATATACAAAGCTGCCTACGGTACCATAACTGTCTATAAGCGATTCGTCAAGCTGGCTTTCCTTAATTTTCATTAACGACATTGTCATTTCGCAGGCAATGATTTTTCCTCCGAGTTCTTTGTAATCTTTTAAAAGTCTGTGAGGTGTTGCAACGTTGTGTTTTCTCATTATTTTATTCATCATTATTCGTCCAAGTCCAAAAAAATTCATTCTGGATAATGGCAGAGAATCTAACTTTTCTTTTCTGAGAGCGGATAGACCCCAGAAAGTAAAGAAAAGCGTACATTCCAAACCCATTGCCAATGCTCCATTTCCAATTATCAATGCGCTCATAACTTTATCTACCGTACCGGAATGAACCACAATCGCTGCTTTTTTTACTTTTTTATCACTATTTTCCATTGTTTTCCTCCAATGGCTTCCTTGACCTCGGAACCTAACGATTCAGCGGCCATTTGTATCTCCTTAAATGAGGCGGAGTGTGTGCCTATTGCCTCAATAAGGTCTCCTTTTACAGCTTTAATCCATGCTTTTCTTACTTCAATCAATGGAATGGGACATGTCTCATTGATGCAGTCAACTTTTATTATTTTAGGTGGCAAACTTTACCTCCACATTTTTTACGTCCCACAGAGGTTCTATTCTTTCTATGATCTCCTCTTTGATATTGCCGGCAAACTGGTGGTCATTGCCAAGTTTAGTTATTACGGTTACCGTTCCGCTGGCTACCAAAACATCATCAATTATATTGGCTTTTACAATATTAAACCCGGTTAAGGGGTTTATTACATGTTTTAGTCTTGAAAGAACTATCTCTTTTGTAGTTTCCTTAGCATCCCTTACAAGGCCATGACTTTGTTCGTAATTTTCAATAGCCGCATGCAACGTATCAACGGCAAGAACGGCACAATGAATTTTTACCGGAGGAAGACCTCCTAACTCTTTGTCTGCGGTTTTCCATGTCAGTTTTTTTGCCTCTTCTATAGTTTTACCTTTTGCTATATCAGTAATGATTGAAGCAGTTGCAATATTTGAAGCGCAGCCGTAAGATTCAAATTTAACATCATCGATTTTTTTAGTTTCGGGATTTACCTTTAAATAAAGTTTCACCTGATCGCCGCAGGCAGGACTTCCCTCGGTTGCTACGGCATTTGCATTTTGGATTGAACCGGCATTATGCGGTTTTAAAAAATTATCAATTACTTTGTCAGAATACGGTATAGGCATATCTTCTCCTTTATTTTAGCTTATATTGGATTTTCTTTTTTTTACAGGGCTAAGCTGACGCAATTGCACTGTAATTTGTTTTAAGGCATCGACAACAGGCGCTATTTCATCAATTGTGTTATATTTACTTAATGTAAATCGCGTTGAACTGTGTGCCCTTTCATGTGTGAAACCAAGCGCCATCATGACATACGAAGGCTCTAAATTTCTCGAAAAGCATGCAGAGCCCGTTATAACGGCTATTCCTTTCATGTCCATATGCAGAACGATTGATTCACCTTCGATTCGATCAAAAGAGCAGTTGAGGTTACCCGCAAGTCTTTTTGATAGATCCTTAGTTCCATTTAAATGAATATCTTCAATATTGTCATCTAACATTTTCCATAATAGATTTCGCAACTCGCCTACCTTTTTAGTATCACTCTCTTTGAATTGTTTGACTGCTTCAGCAAATCCTATTATGGCCGGTACATTTTCCGTTCCCCCGCGAAGGTTAAACTCGTTGAACCCGCCGTATATAATTTTTTTAATAGGAGTTTTATGCCTTATGTAAAGTGCGCCAGCGCCCTTAGGTCCGTGCATTTTGTGAGCCGAAAATGTGGCAAGATCTATATTCTGTTTGTTTACATCTATTTTAACAGACGGAAAACTTATGGCGGCATCAGTATGGAACAGGACATGTTTGGCTTTGCATATTCTCCCAATTCGTTGTACATTCTGGATCGTCCCCATTTCATGGTTAGCGGTTTGTATGCTTACAAGGAAAGTATCGTCATTTATTGTATTTTCGAGCTGTTTTAGATCGACGAAGCCTTCGTTGTCAACATCAAGAAATGTTACCTGCAAACCTTCTTCTGCTAATTCTTCGGCACTTTCTTTTACCGATCTATGTTCTATTTTAGTTGTAATGATATGGTTTTTTTTACCTTTAAATACTTTTGCAGTTCCGGACAGAGCTAAATTGTTGGCTTCTGTTCCGCCTGATGTAAATATTATCTCATCATCGTTTGCGCCTATTGCAGCTGCCAATGTATGACGAGCATCCTCTAAAGCGTCTTTTACTATTATACCGGGTCTATGAGAAAACTGGCTTGAAGCAACGGCGTAATTTTTTCTCATAAAATCAGTCATAACATCCGCTACTTTATCATCAATTTTGGTGGATGCCGCATTGTCCATATAGATTATTTTCATCCGAATACCTCCCAACTATTTGCCTTAGCGTGAATATACTATCTCTACCATTTTTGTCAAGTATAAATTTATTGAAAATAAGGGTAAAGACCAAAAGTAGAAATAAGAAATAAAATTATTTTTATCATCTTGCTTGTAAACTTAATTAATGATTGTATAATAAAATAAAGCAACCCAAAAGCTAAATTTTTTTAAGGAGGTGATATTGAACGGCGTGTAATATAAGTATATTCGGTTACTTTATAGCGAGTAATAAACTTTGCAGAGGAGGAAAAGATGGCAGATAAAAGACAAGAGTGTTTTTGGCCAATGACACCTGCACCGACATTTGATGAGGTTTACAAGGGTGCGCCTGAGGCCGAAAAGGCGTATTCACTTTCTTTGGAAAAGATGATG
>CAZAPZ010000103.1:0-5396 GCA_964487285.1 uncultured Campylobacterales bacterium
GCTAAAAGGGCATCCCTACCCTCACTCTCAATGGTCGAAAGATTTTTTTTTGATGTGCCGTAAAAATTGTTATGAACTTTTTCATATTCTAAAAACTCATCATTTTCTATCATTGATAAAAATTTATCTTCCGAAACAAAATGATAATCCTTGGATTCGCACTCGCTTTCCCTTGTCTCTCTTGTTGTATAAGATACGGTTCGTTCTATTGCATCATCTGCATCTATTATCTTATTAGATATCGTAGTTTTACCGGAACCTGTTGGTCCTGAAATAACAATCAGCATGATGAGACCACTATCTCTTATTCCCCGTTTATACGCTTTTGTATAGTGTCAGGTGATAGAGCTGATAAAATAACAAATCCGGCGTCCATCACTACCGCTGATTTTGTTTTTCGACCGCCGGTTACATCTAAAAGTCTTCCGGCACCAGAAACAGAATCCACCATCTTTTTTATAGGAACAGATGTCAATTTAACCACAGCAATTATTCTTCCTGCCATAACATAATTATCAAAACCAACACTTACAATATGCATAAGTTCATTGTTATCATTTTTACACAAATTTCAATGAAAAAATATAAAAAATATAAAAGGGTTGCATTTCCCATTTTAGTGTATATTATGGTCTTAAGTGGGATGTAGGGGGACAGATGTTTAGAGGTCGATATAGTTTTACTATTGATTCTAAAGGAAGAATAAGTATGCCGTCCAAATTCAGAGAACAGATGAAAAAAACGTATGATACAAATAACGTTGTACTTACATCACTTGACGGGTCGGTTTTTGTATATCCTGATCCTATATGGCAAAAGATAGAAGAAAGAGCAAAAACATTGCCTTTATCAAATAAGCAGGCGCGTCAATTTTTAAGATTGTTCTTCTCGGGTGCAAGTGATGCGTCAATAGATGGTCATGGAAGAATCACAATCGCATCGTTTCTCATTAGTTATGCAGAATTGAAACGAGATGTAATGATTGTAGGTAATTTGGATCACATTGAGCTTTGGGACAAAAAACGATGGCAGGATACCAAGACAATGATAGAAAGCAACCAAGATTTTATAACGGATTCAATCTCCAAGCTTGGGATATTTTAATGCAGAATTTAACGGTAGATGAGAGCATGTCTGAATTTCATATACCTGTAATGCCAAACGAAATATCACAATTCGCCCAAATCAAAGGCAAATATATTGATTTAACAGTCGGCAGCGGAGGACACAGCAAAATTATTTTAGAAGCAAACGAGGAAAACACCTTGCTTGGCATCGACTGCAGCAAAGATAGTTTGATGATTGCAGATAAAAGACTGAATAATTGCGGATTCTCAGGTAGATTTACGCTGGTTCCGGAAAACTTTAGAAACATAAAACTGATAGCGCAAGAAAACGAATATAAACCTGTAGGAATTCTCGCAGATTTGGGATTTTCATCTTTAGAATTATCCGATAAAAAATTGGGCTTGTCATTTGAAACGGAACAGCCTCTTGATATGCGTATAGACCGAACTTTTAAATTGACTGCAGCGACAATAGTCAACAATTGGAATGAATCGCAGCTTTTTCATCTTCTTCAAATGGTCAACGAAAAAAAAGCCGGAGCTATTTCGCATGCTATTATCAGACGCCGCAAGCAAAATAAAATTAAAACTACATCCGAACTTTCCAATATTGTTTCTTCATGCTATCACAGCTGGCAGAGAATTCATCCTGCTACTAAAATTTTCTTAGCCTTGAGAATTATGGTTAATGATGAAATAAACAGTTTGGAAAATATGCTCCGAGACAGTTTCAAACTCTTAAACAAAGGGGGCAGATTAGCCGTTATCAGCTTTAACTCTATAGAAGATAGAATAGTGAAAAAACAGTTTCAATCCTTATCAAAAGATAAAAGAGCTGAAATCGTATATAAAAAAGGAATCGTACCTGATATTAATGAAAAAAAAAGAAATAAACGAAGCAGAAGTGCAAGGCTAAGAATGGTTGAATGCACAGAAGTACAATGAATAGATTTGCAGATACAAAGCATAAAAAGTCAAAATTTAAATTGTCCCTATTCATTATCCTGTCTATTTTTTTATTATCTTTATACACCATCAATCAAAAAAACCGATCCATAAAAATAAGATATGAAATCGCAAATTTAGAGAAACAAAACAGAAATACAGTAAAAGACTCAAACAACATAGCTATTGCGTATTTCAAAAACTCTTCAATACTAAAATTGCAGAAAGTCGCAATGAATAATGGATTAGTATACTATAACGGTGAGATAAGCTTGGTTAGAAAAAGAGCACCGCATAAACCAATGATGCTCGCACTAAGCAAATCTAACAATTCCGATCAATGACTTTCAGCATTCAAAAGCAAACATATAAAAATAAAATTGCGAAACAAACGAAATAAGAAGATAGTTGAGGATAAAAAAATAAAAACCATTTAGGGCAAATAATGAAGATCAAACCTTTACGCAAGGTAAATAAAGATAGATTTAATAATTTTACAAAGCTTGAACTGTCTATTTTTATCCTGCTTTATCTAATTATTATCGTACGATTTTTTAATCTTCAGATTATTAACGGAAATAGCCTCAAGCAAATGAGCAGCAGAGAAACCTCCAATATAATCAATGAGATCTCTTCAAGAAAAGAAATAGTGGATAGAAACGGAATAATACTGGCAAAATCAGTCCCCGCTTATTCGGTTTACGGAAAAACAGATAATTTTGGCCATATAAGAGAAGCCGAATCCATTCTCAATACAACTTCTGAAAAAATTGCATTGATGAAAAATAACTTCAAGAAAAACCACTTTCTATGGATTGCAAGACGCAGGCGTATGTCTGCCGATATGGTTAAAAAACTATCCGCAATAGATGGTATAAACTTAATTAAAACAACTAAAAGAGTCTATCCTGAGGGAAAACTTGCATCACATATCATTGGATTTTGCGGAGTTGACGGTAATGGACTGGACGGCATAGAAAAAAGCTTAAATAAAGAGATAGAAATAAAAAACCATAAAAGCAATATTATTATAACCGATGCCCGACATAAAGAAATTGCCTACAAACAGCCGGCTGTCGGTCGTTACAATAAAATACATTTAACTATTGACTCAAGGCTTCAGGCAATAGTGCAGAGAGAATTATCGGCAGGAGTAAAAAAATTCCAAGCTGAAAGCGGTGTGGCTATACTGATGCTAAAAGATGGTGAAATTTTAGCATTGAGCAGTTATCCTGAATACGACCCCAATAAACCGTATAGGGTGCCATATTCAATTATGCGCGATAAGGCAATCTCCAATCTATTTGAACCGGGATCGGTATTCAAAATAGTGACTATATCGGCGGCTCTTGATACCAATAGCGTGCGTCCTAAAGATATTTTTTTTACACACAATGGAAGATACAGAGTGGGCAAATATTTTATACATGATTCGCATCCCCACAAATGGCTCACGGCTGCACAGATTATCATTAAATCAAGCAATATAGGTGCCATGGAAATAGCCGGTAAAATTGGAGAGGACACATTTTTTTCGTATATCAAAAGGTTTGGTTTTGGACAAAAAACAATGATAAAGCTTCCTGGTGAATCGAGGGGCATAGTACGAAAAAATTATTTATCCGACAAAGATCGGTTTACAACCGTAGCATTCGGGCAAGGTATTGCGGTAACTGCACTGCAAATAGCAAAAGCATTTGCAATCATTGCAAATGATGGAAAAAATGTATATCCTCATCTCATATTAAACAAAACTTATAGGGATCCAACACATATAATAAAAGAAAAAACCGCTCATCAGGTGATTAATATATTAGAAGCGGCTGTGAAAATCGGAACAGGGAAAAAAGCTTACATGAACAGTATTAAAATAGCAGGGAAAACGGGTACAGCTCAAATACCATCGCATGGAGGATATTTGAAACATCAATATGTAGCATCATTCGGAGGTATTTTTCCTGCCGATAAACCTGAAGCAATATTGTATGTAGCACTGCGAAAGCCTAAAACGGCATCTTACGGCGGTCAAGTAGCTGCTCCCATATTCAAAAATATTATAAAGTCATCCATTTTAATCTTAAAACAAGTGGCAAATCAATAATAGAGATTGGCTCGCTTTATTGTAAATAACAAAAGAAACGTGTAATTAATTTTTATTGCATTATATAGAATGGGAATTAGTTTTGAAGTGACGTAAAAAAGCTTGAAAAAAATTTTAAGGTAAAAGTATAAAAATGAAAATTTCTTCGTTGATTGACAATGCTAAAATTATTAATAGGTATAACGATTTAGATATTCGGTCAATATCGCTTTCTTCATCGGAGTGTAGTTCCGGATCACTGTTTTTTGCTATAAAAGGCAGCAAGGCGGATGGGAATGATTTTATATATGACGCATTAAAACGCGGGGCTATTGCAGTAGTTACGGAGAAAAAATTAACCGGTAACATTAATAGTGTGAGAGTAAAAGATGAACGGATAGTTGTTGCGGAAGCTGCAAAACGATTTTTTATGCACGGCTCTATTAAGATAGCTGGAATCACCGGTACAAACGGAAAGACTACTTGCACTTATCTGATGCGCTCTATCCTCAAAGCAGATGGAAAAAATCCAGGACTCATAGGAACAATAAGATACGAATATTCAAATTTATCATTAGATCCCAAGCTCACAACTCCAGATCCCATAACATTCTGGAAAACAGTATCGACAATGAAAAAAGATGGAGCGGATTTTGTTATCATGGAAGTATCAAGTCACTCTATCAGCCAAAATAGAATATGCGGTATAAAGTTTTCCGAAAAACTTTTCACTAATTTATCTCAAGATCATCTTGACTATTACAAGACACTCGAAAATTATGAAAAGGCAAAAATGGCATTTTTTTTGGACGATACTCCGTCAATCATAAATGGCGATTCAGCCACCGGTAAAAAGATCATAGCTCAATGCGGCAACGTTATATCGTATGGATTTGAAAAACATAATTTTATACATCCGTCTGATTACTCGCTTACAAAAAATGGCATAAACGCTAACATAAAGTTAGGAAAAGACAGCTTCAAAATTTCATCTCCGCTTTTAGGCAGTTATAATCTATACAATATCATGGCGGCAATAGGATTTGGCGCAGCTGAATCTATAAGTATAGATAAAATCAAGAAAGGAATATCAGATCTGAAATCCGTACCCGGGCGAATAGAGAAAATTCAAAAAAAAGGTATTGATATATACATTGACTATGCTCATACTCCCGATGCATTATACAATGTCGGCAACTGTATAAAAGATCTTAATTACAAAAGGATCGTAACTGTTTTTGGAGCAGGCGGAGATAGGGACAAAACAAAAAGACCGCTTATGGCTGAAGCTGTTGAACGATTTT
>CAZAPZ010000104.1:0-5381 GCA_964487285.1 uncultured Campylobacterales bacterium
GGATAGTCTAACAATTGATGCGGCAGCATCGGAAAAAATGCTTCGAAATTTTAATATTGATAATAAGGATCAAGAAAATTATGAAAAAATCAAGGGACTGATTGAAGAAGGTTTTGAAAAGATATTAGCATCGGTTATAAGCTCTTCCATAGAGTTTTTTTCAAAGGATAAAGGAAGTTCTTCGAGACACAAACTGCCTTTGTATGTTTCGGGAGGTGGTGCTCTCATCTCTGGAATTTTGCAATACTTTGAAGAAAAACTTGATAGCGAAGTTGAGTTGCTAAATCCATTTAGTCGTATTTCCGTTGATCTGTCTAAAATTAATCTATCAATGATAAAAGATAGGGAAGCGATATTTGCAACTGCAGTAGGTTTGGGGTTGAGAGGCATATTATGATACTCATAAATCTAATAGAACAGAAAAAAAAGCAGGTTAAAAAGATTGGTTTCTCGTTTTCTGCACTCTTAGTATCAACGATACTAATTGAAATAGTTGCGTTTTCAGGTCTATATTTTTATCAGCGTTCGGTTATGTCATCATTAAATACGCGGAGAATCGGTCTTCAAAAAGTGGCACTGCTTGTTAGCCATCTTAAAAAGGAAAAGATAGCTGTGAATAGAAAAATAACTGCTATTGAAAGCCTTCAAGATATTAAGTATGATGACCTTTATTTCATGAATCGATTTGGCCAATCACTTCCACCTGACGTATGGATAACAACACTCACAAAAAAGAAACGTACGACTGTTTTAGGAAAAGCTTTTTCTTATAGTGCCGTTGCCAAATATATGGTATCTCTTTCAAAGATTGGTAAATTTAAAAATGTCGCTTTTTCGGGTAATGGATTGTTTAAGTCAGGAGGCAGTGCGCAAAACCCGATAGTATCTTTTAAAATAGGGTTTAAATAACATGGCAAACCAATTTTCGGAATCTTTAAATGAATCACCGATACTTCAAAAAATTATTCTTATGTTTGCAATAATAGTTGCGCCGTTATATTTCTATACGCACTATAGCTACAACCCTAATGCATCAAGAATAAGCAAGGTGTTTAACCGGATAGTCAAACTTCAGGCGGCGAGCAACAGGCTTCCGATAGTTAAAAAGCGGTTGGTAGAATACAAGCAACAGCTCGATAATTTATCTAAAAGTTTGCCTAATGAGAAGGAAATACCAAACCTTGTGAATAAAATTGTAAGGCTTGCTTATAAAAACGGTATTATTGTTAATCGATTTAATCCTTCTCTCAAACATACGGGCAAATTTTATAATACAGTTAACATTAATTTGGATCTTTTTTCTAATTATTCATCTTTGGGAAAATTTATAAGCGATTTATCAAACGAGAAACGACTTATTGTGCCAGGCAGTATAACAATAAGAAATGCAAAGACAACTGCTTCAAAGACGGTTGACGCACATATATCTTTGCAGTTAAGCACATACTATTTTAGTAAGCATAGAAAATGAAGTTTCGCACAATTATACCAGCCGCCGTTATATTAATATATAGTTGTGTTAGTTTAACAAACTTGTTTGCAAAGCCTATAAACAACATTCCTATACAAAAAAGTTTTGTTTATAATGGAAGAGACCCGTTTCTTGATCTTGAAAAACTGAGTAAACTGAGCAATGAAAAGAAAAGCGTAGAAAGCAATGCCAACAAAAACGAAATTACAGCACGCATACAATCGATCTCTATTCTCGGTTTGATGGTTGGCAGACTCGGCAAAAGAGCTCTAATATCTTCTAATGGAAATATCAACATAGTTAAAATAGGCGAGAAAATCGGAAAAAATGCAAAGGTTGTTGATATTGGCGATTCATCAATTACAATTAAAGGTACATATAAAGAAAAAGGAAAGTTAGCTTCGGTGCTACTTAAATTGAAACTCAATGCTCCCTGAAATAGGTCTGTTTTAATAATGAATCGTAAATTGACCGTTGGGGAAATTTTTTCCCTGCTTTTTGAAAATATTATAGAATGATTATTGCTTCGTTTACCTGCAAAGGAGGAAACTTATGAACCTAGATAAATTTAGTTATAAGAATAGGACTCTACCATATTTTTGGTTTTGTTTTTTATTTATATTCTGTTTAATTCTGATATCACCAAATTTATATGCAGCTTCCTTTCATAAAACTGAAATTGTTTTGGGAAAAACAATAAAAAACAGCGTACATAAAAAAGCGCTAAAACTATACGGCATTAAAATAACCGATTTAGAAACATCATCGGTTATTGATTTTTATGGAGATGGAAAAGTTTCAGCAACATGGTTTACCTTATCAAAGGGCGACAGACTGATAGTAGATCTCAAAGGAATAAGACATTTTCTTAACGATAGAAATAAAAATAAGGCGATAAGGTTAAAATATATTAGGCGAATCAGCTATGCATTCCGTAGGATAAACGGCGTCAAATATCTTAGAATAGTTTTCAGGCTAAATTATAAGCCGAAATTAATTCGTTTACAAAGGGTCGGTAATGTTGCCGAATTGATTGTACGAATGAAAGACAGACTGCCTTCAAAAACGCTTGTTAAAGAGATTGTTTTTCTAAATAAAAAGAATTATGAACAAGTCATGATAAGGACAAATCGCCCTGTCAGATGGAAAAAATCTCTAAAAAATAAAGAGATTAGACTGACGCTGTTCAATTCCACACTTTCCGGCAGCGCTAAAACAGATCAGTATTTCTACAATAAATTAGTTTTAATAAACAGTATAACCGCAAAAAGAGATGGAAATAACTCTGTTGTTTATATATTGCTAAGGCGGCACAGTTTTGCTCATTTTTCTAATGATAGAACTCATATATATATAACTCTAATTAATGCTGCGAAATCGGTTAAAACGGTTATCCTTAATAGTGTTGGCGCAAAACAAAAGAGAAAAACAAAATTTCATCGATACAACGGAAAACGTGTAACGATTAATGTGAGAAATGCCGATGTAATTGATGTACTAAGAATGATAGCGAATATCAGCAAACTAAATATTATTGCCGATGATTCGGTGAAAGGCAAGATTACTATTCAAGTAAAAAATATTCCATGGGATCAGCTGCTTCATCTTTTGCTTGTACAGAAAGGACTTGAAGAAGAAAGAGTTGGAAATGTTATACGCATTGCGCCGGCAGGCGTTATGGAAAAGGAGAGAACGCAAAAGCTTGCCTCTATTAAGGCTAAAGAGAAATTATTGGCAATTGAAAAGCCTGTAATAGGAACTGTGCCGTTAAGCTATATAAAGGCAGCGCAAGCTGTTTCTATAGTAAGAAAGATAGTTTATGGCGGAAAATCTCAAAACGGTTTCATTATTGCCGATAAAGCTAACAACGCACTAATATATTCGACAACTGAAAAGAATGTTGTCAAAATTAAAAATGCCGTCAAATTAATTGACAAGAGAAAGCCGATTATTGAGATTGACGCAAGAATAGTAGAAGTTGCAAAAGCCAGTGAAAAAAATTTTGGAATCCAGTGGGGAGGAAATTTTGTTGCAAGCGATAAGCTTTTGGGCAGCAAGATAAATATAGCTGGCGGAGGTAGTAGCACCGGTGTTGGTTCGCTTGGCACAACAGCCTCAACGGGCGATAATTTTATAGTGAACCTTCCTGGAACTAACCCGTTAGGCGCCATAGGTCTTGCAATCGGCAATGTTAGCAATACATATAATCTTGGACTCAAAATATCTCTTGGTGAAATCAACGGATATACAAAAACCATCTCAACACCTAAGATTATTACTCTTGATAATGAGAAAGGAACCATTGAGCAAGGTGTTCAAATACCTTATACGATAGCCGGCACCAATGGAGGTCCGCCGACAACAGATTTCAAAGCAGCAAATTTAGAGCTTGATGTAACGCCTCATATAACCGCTTCAGGAACAATACTTCTTAAGATAAAAGCTAGCAAGGATACGCCGACTATCGTTCCGGGCGCAACTGCTCCGGCTATTAATACAAATCAAATTACATCTAATGTAATTGTAAAAAATAACAGCACAATAGTTCTCGGAGGTGTTTTTTCTAAAACTGATAAAAGTAATACCTCTGGTATACCGGGTCTTTCAAAAATACCTTTTTTTGGATGGCTTTTTAAAAATAAAAGTGAATCACATCCGAGAGATGAGCTTCTAATATTTGTAACAACGCATGTCGTCAAAAACTATTGATAATAATGCTGCAATAACTAATCGCAAAGCTTACCATAATTATATAATTCTTGAAAGATATACCGCAGGAATTGTTCTTCTTGGATCAGAAGTAAAATCGATACGGTTACACAAGGCCTCGCTGACAGACGGATATATTTATATCGTTAAAAACGAACTGTTTTTACATGGTCTTCATATATCCTGTTATATCAATTCGGGAAGTTTCATACCTGACCCTGATAGAGATAGAAAATTATTACTCCATAAAAAGGAGATTTTAAAAATTGCATCAAAAGTTAAAAAAAGAGGGTTGACAATAATACCGATTAAACTATATTTTAAGAACGGCAGAGTAAAAGTTGAACTATCTCTTGCCAAAGGTAAAAAGCTGTTCGACAAACGCGAAGATCTAAAGGCAAAAGAGATAGAAAGGGATCAAGCGGCAATTCGAAAACAGTGGAGGGGGTGATTGGACTTGACAGGAATAAATGAAGATAGTCGCATGTCGAGGCCGTGCCGACTCGTTAAATAGGTACAAAATATATAAACGCAAACGAAGATAATTCTTACGCGTTAGCTGCCTAAGGGCGGCTAAGGGACTATAATCAACTTAACCTTCCGAGGTTTTTATAGTTCCTAATTAAAAGGAAGGCGGCCTTGCATTGATCGATTCTCAGGTGTTGGGTTTGTATATAAGAATTAAAGATACTAAAGGTTTGTCATCTTAAACATAGTATCTTTTAACAAAAGCTGACTAAGCATGTAGAAACGATCCGGTAGTTATTCACTGGACGCGGGTTCGATTCCCGCCACCTCCACCAATTTAATTTTTTTCACAAAAGGCGGGGTAACCCATTTCTTAAAATTCCTTGATATTAATAGCTTGGCTTATCTGTTTTATACTGTAATAATGAAAATCACTTTGTAATTGAGTTTTGCAATAATACATTATATAATTTTTCTGAAGGAGGCTTTTATATGTCAAAACAAGAAATGTTTGGTATTATAAGAAACAAATTTCTGATTTTATTCATACTGATTTTATCAAGCTTTTATTTGACCGCCTGCGGTGCTCCAAGCGCACCTACTACTGGAACCGGCAAGCAGCACAATCGGAACTAATGGAACAGTTAAGACATTTACCGTTAGAGGAAAAGTATCCGGGCTTGACGCAGGCAAACAGATAATCCTTCAGAATAACAGCGGAGATGATCTAACG
>CAZAPZ010000105.1:0-5223 GCA_964487285.1 uncultured Campylobacterales bacterium
AAAATTTATTTTTAAAACTAAATTTATCTATTTCGTCTATTTTGGTATGTTTGGGTGCGGTTTTATTTTCGGGATTCTTCTTAGATTCTTCAAGCGCTTCTTCGATGGCAGATAGTGTAAAATCATCGGCCCCATCGTTATCATTGTAAATTGAATCGATCACTTTGCGGTCTAAAATATATTTCCCAGAGCTTTCAATAAATGATTTAACCATTTTGTGCGTTCTCAAAAAGCGTTCAATGCTTTGGTTGAATGCACCGAAGGAACTTTCAAAACGCTTTACCAATAATCGCCGCATAAAATCAAATAAGTTGCGCTGCTGCAGATATGTTCTGATTGCGAAACCGATGTGCCTCATCAACTATCACAACCTCGTATTCCAAATTGTTTTTTTGTATGGACTCGGCTACCGCTTCAATATTTCCGCTGCTCTCAATATCCCAATTGTATAATTCGAATTTATTCCAATACTCATACCAGCCTGTATTTTCTTTTTTATCGCCGATTAAACTTGGAGGGCAAAGGATCAATCCTCTTTTGCCGAGTTGATTTGCGATGAGCGATGCAACAACAGATTTACCCAAGCCAACCACATCGGCAATTATAACGCCGTTGTAGGTTTCAAGAATATTCAACGCCTGATTAACCGCATCTTTTTGATAAGTGTATTTCTCAAATCCGTTTTCATCAAGAATGCGATCGATAAACAATTTGATTTTTTTATTTTCCTGCAAGTCAATATAGGTCTTTAAGATATAGGCATAAGCTTCGTAAGGCGTTATTAAGGACGATTGTGTTTTATTTTTCAAAAAATCCACGATGACATTTTTCCCGTTTTCTGCTTCACTTATTGGAATAGCCGTTTCCCAAAGTTCGTCAAAATAAATTTCAGCTCGCTGCTTGCGCCTATCAATTTTTGCAGACGATCTTTTAATGTAACGCTCTCTTTGAAATTAGTTATAAAATTATTCATTCATTTCCTTGATTCCCCTCTTGCAGAGGTGTGACAGCGATATGACGGGGTGTTTCTTTCCTCTTTTAAAGGGGTGCTCTTATCCATAAGATAAAGTTAAAGCTTTAAGCTGTTCTTTGCTCATTGCAGCCTTTCTCAATAAGCAAAATATTAGTGTCAACCGTAGCGGCATTAAAAACGCCTGGACCTAAATCAATTAATTTTATCGGATTATTACTACAAAAAAATCTACGCAAAGATTTTCCATAAGTTGCTTAAATTATCCATAATTATTTTTCTCTAATCAATATTCAAAACAGCAGAAGATTGTTTAACAATTGAACTCCGATTTAAAAACTCTACAATATGAAAAATCTACACAATTTCAGGTCGGCATTTTATCTTAGCGGCCGAACGGTTTTCATTGATAGACGAAAAATGAATTTTCAATTGCTGTCTTCGCTGGTATTTTAATTTTTATAATTTTCAGGACTTAATTTATACAATAGCTTTTTATAGACTGTTTCCCGTTCTTCGGATATGTCAATACTGTTTACTTCAAATGTTATTCCGGCAGCCTTTAAAAATTCAGCATCTTTTAAAAAACTTTTGCTTATTTTGATATCATTTTTGCTTAAAACGGAAAAATCATCACCATGTATTCTGAAAACCAGAGAATTCTTAAAATATTTTTGTAAATAAAGAGCAACTCTTATAAGCATCTTATCGCCCTGCTCCCACCCTGCTTTATTATTATATTGCGTAAAATGATGCAGCAAAAATCCTACAAGATATCTGTAATTATATTTGTCATAACTTCGATTTCGTATGCAAAATTCAAGATAATTATTATTATACGCACCCGTAAGTATATCTTTGTAGTAGTAGGAAAACCTTTCTTCTTCAAGATCGTTTTTGGGAATCTGATTTATATCCTCTTGTATTGATACATCACTAAAGACAGAGATAGCGACCTTCGCAACTTTAGGATGAAACTGCAAGCCCGACAAACTTTTTATTTCATCAATAGTCTCTTTTACATTCTTGTTTTTTTTATATATTCGATTTGTTGTCATAGCATCAAACGCATCGGCGACAATCATGATATGTGAAAGCATAGGAATCTCATCACCTTTTAATCCATACGGATAACCTTTGCCGTCATATCTCTCATGATGATATTTTACAATCTCGGCAAGATCTTTATACATCGGTATTTGTGACAAAAAATTGTATCCTACGGCAACATGCTCTTGAATCAGTTTATATTCAATATCGTTTAACCTGCCGGGTTTCAGAAGTATGAAATCAGGTGTTGAAATTTTGCCTATGTCGTGCATAATTCCGGCTTGATAAAGTTTTACCCTCATATCTTTATTATACCCCATTGCCTTTGCCATGTTTACACAGTATTTAGCCACTCTGCTGCTATGCCCTGCAGTATAGGTATCCCGATTTTCGATCAGCCTTACAAAAGATACGAGCGACCTTTTATAATTTGCTATTATTTCATCTTGCAAAGCATATTTTTCTTTCGTCCTTCTTTGGACAAGCTCTTCCAAATATTCATGGTATAGTCTGTTTTCTTTAAACTTGTAAAGTTTAACTGAAGCGCTATAAAGTACATCGGCTATTTGATTGTAATCTATGGGTTTAATAATGTATCCTGTAACTCCAATCTTAATAGAATCAATAAAATAACCGATCTCAGTATAAGCTGAAACAACAATCATCTCTTGATTGGAATTGATCTCTTTTATCTTCTTTAGCATATCAATGCCATTCATTTTCGGCATTTTTATATCAGTTATTACAATATCAAAACTGCCGTTGCCAAATTGCTTAAGACCTTCTTCACCGTTTTCGGCGCAGACAACCGATTTGAAAATTTTTCTAAGATAAGCCGCCATTTCAAATCTTATATCAGCCTCATCCTCAACATAAAGTACGGAAAACTCTCTTGCAAATTTTTTCAGTTTTATGATGCTATCAAGATTCATAACTTTAATTTCCTTATTATCTCTTTTATAACATATATCATAACCTTAAAACTCAAGGGTTTTTTAAGATACGGATCATACTGATGCTTGGCATCCTTATGATCTTTTGACGCCGATATCATAACAACAAACACATTGGGATTGATTTTTCTAATCTTTTCGTCTTCTACCGGCAAAACTTTTGCGGCATTGATCCTGTTTTTTAGATCTGTATAGTCGTTCATCTTAATTTTCTCGTTTGATCTCAATAATAAAGCATGCTCCGTCGCGTGTATTCTCAGCCCATATCCTGCCGTTTAAATGTTTTTCCATTATTATTTTGGCTATATAAAGGCCGAGACCTGTTCCCGTCTGCTTTTCCTTTGTGCTGAAATAAGGTTCAAATATTCTACCTATTATCTTTTTGTCTATTCCGCCTGCATTATCGCATATTTTTATATAAGTCTCGGTTTTACTTTCGTATGCATCAATTTTTATATATCCCTGTTTTATATTTTTTTGAATTATGGCATCTTTGGCATTTTGTATTACAGCTATGACAACCTGAAGCAGTTCTCTGGAATATGTTTTTATCGGATGGACTATACGGTAATTTTCTTGTACATCTATTGAATAATACTCCAGGCTTTTACTTGTAAATTTTAAAGCTTCGATTATCACATTCTTAGGCAAAACTTCCTCTAATTTTTTAACAGGTTTAAAAAAATTTCTGAAATCATCTATGGTTTCAGATAGGTGTCGGGTTTGATCTAATATAAGCTGTGCAACTCTTTTTAGTTCTTCCGTTTTAACCATATCAAGTGCAATATCCGCTAATATGTTATTCATACCCATGGAAATCACGGCGAGCGGCTGCCGCCATTGATGAGCTATCATGCTTATCATCTCACCCATTGCAGCCTGGCGGGACTGAGAAAGCATTACTTCTTCTTTCTCTTTTATTTTCTGCTGGAGTCTGGTTTTTTCAGTTACATCCTGATCGGTACCCATAACACCCGCTGCTTCACCTTTGTCGTTTTCAAAACGCTTGTACTTTACTTCTAAATACCGCATCTCCTTTGTGCCCTGCCTTATAAATCTTAAGTTAGCCGTGTGCTCTTTGCCATCTTTCAAAGAATCATAAAAAGTCTTATCGGCTTTTTTTCTGTCCTCGGAATAAATGAGTTTTATGAAATTGGCATGTGTTCCTATGAATTTGCCTTTCAAAACTCCAAATATTCTATATATTTCATCCGACCACAAAAGATTGTCACCTGTAAGGTAATATTTCCAGTGACCTATATGCGCTATTCTCTGAGCTTCTCTTAGTCCCCGTTCACTTTTCTCTAACTCCGCTTCAATATTGCTGCGTTCTGTAATATCCTCAACCAAAGAAGCCACCCCGGTGACTTTTCCGTTTGCATCGGTTATGGCAACATTATACCAGCTGCATAATATCTTTTTGCCCTCTTTTGTTATGTTTTCATTAACGCTTCTGTCGCAGCCCGTTTGATTGGTAATGTTATTATTTAGATCGTTCATCTGACCTTTTAATTTAATAGGTACAATTATGCCTGCATGCTTACCTAAGATCTCATTTTTGGTGTATCCGAATATCTTCTCGGCAGCTTTGTTCCAATCGACAACCTTAAAATCAAGATCCCAGAAAATAGCTCCCAACGGAGTATTGTTCAAAAGACTATAAAGACGCTGTTGGCTCTCCCTGATCTTCATTTCAGCTTTTTTTCTTTCGGTAACATCTAAAACAATACGAATAAGACCAATATATTTTTTTTCTTTATCATATAGCGCATGATAAGATGTTTTGATCGTTCTTTCACCTCTTCCTATTTCTCTTTCATAAAATGTTTTTTCTCCGGATCTAAAATCAACTATGATCTTATCAATAATATATCCGATTTCTTTGGAGTGGTTATATTGTACTTTTTTACCTATTAAATCTGCAATTTCCCCATGGAAACCATCTATTTTTAATGTACTTGGATTGATAAAGAGATATTTATCATCTTTATTCAAGACAGCTATTCCAATTGGAAGAGAATCAAGAATAAAAGAAAATTTATCTCGTTCAAAAGATAATTCCTTTTTTATCTTTTCACGCTCAAGCAGCATTTGAGCGTTTTCGATAGCCACCGCAGCATTTGCAGATAGACCTTGCAGCATTTCGATATCGTTTTGATCGTAAGGGTGCTTATCTTTTGTGTTGTAAATTTCAAAACAGCCGAGTAGTTTTTCTTCTTTGTTAAAAATCGGCACATTGATTAATTGATA
>CAZAPZ010000106.1:0-5147 GCA_964487285.1 uncultured Campylobacterales bacterium
TCTTTACTTCATACGAAAAGAACAATCTCTAAAAACTTAGAGCTGCAGTGGTTTCATTGTAATTTGGTTTATCGACTAAGCATTAGCGGCTGCTACACTAAGCGCTGCTTTTTTACCTGCACTTACACAGTCGTTTAGCCCTATGCCTCTAAACGCGTTACCTATTATATATAAACCTTTGTATTTTTTTTCTTTTCTGTTGATAGCTTTAATGATATCCTTGTGATTCATAAGATATTGCGGAATAGCCATCTTGTGATGAATCATTTCAACGACATCGGGAGTTTCCGTAAGATTCATCGTACGCTTAAGCTCCTCTATCGCAAGTTCAATCTTCTTTTCTTTACTGCCTTCAGTAGCGGTTTCCAATCTTGCTCCGCCAATAATTACCCTTATTAAACAATGATTTTCTCCTGCACGTGGAAAAATCGATGAATCCCACAAGACACCGATTGCCGATTTTGCACTTGAAAGAGAATAAAGATAGCCGAATCCGTCGAGAAGAAGTCTTTTGTTGTAACCAAAGGCAGCAATATCAACCGAAGAATATTTAATCATAGATGAAACTGCAGAGGCTGCCGGATCCAACTGCTTAACAGCTTTAGAAAAAGCATAGGCAGGGAGAGCGGATATTAGAAATTTAGATCTATATTCGCCATGATTGGTACTGATTACAAAACTTTTTTTATCTTTGGCGATTGAGATAACCTCACAGTTTGTTTGAATCGTTATGCCTTTGGATATTCCGTTTATCATGCGGCTTAGACCTTCTTTGAAACTGGTAAGTTGTCCTCCGCCGAAAGCTGCGGCATCGCTTGATTTTTTCATCTTAATCAACGCCTTAAAAAGTGATCCGTATTTTGCCTCAATCTCCTTTATTCTACCAAAAGCCGATTTTACGCTCATCGTATAAGGATCACCGGCGTAAATACCTGAAGCCATAGGACCAATCAGTTTATCTAAGGCCTCACTGCCGAATCGCCTTACGGTAAAGTCTGCCAGAGTTTCATCCTCTTTGCACGGCTTTACAAAAAATTCTCCCGCCAATCTTAATTTTCCTCTAACTGACAGAAGCGAAGATTTAATAAAAGCTAACGGAGAAAATGGCAGCTCTATGAGTTTGCCGTCAGAAAATATAAACCGTTTTTGGGCTTTCTTATTTGCCCTTAGAATTTCAGCATCAAAGCCTGATTTCTTTATTAATTCAAGTGTATCCGGTTTATTATCTAAAAATCCGTTAGGACCTTCCTCCACAATAAAATTCGACACCTTTATAGTATGAGTTTTGCCGCCTATGCGATTTGATTTTTCAAGCACAATAGGGTTCATTCCGTTTAGGGATAAAAATTTAGCAGCAGATAAGCCTGAAATACCGGCTCCCAGCACAATAACATCATTTATCATACAGTCTCTCCAAAATTATATTTTTTATAAGCGAAACGAATCTGTCGTCGTCATTGATGCACTCAGATCGTATAAAATCGTGCATCCCCAACCCCTCCGCAAACTTTTTATATAATATGTCTATTTCATATAATGTTTCCGTATTATCAATTATGAAACTAATAGGAACTATCAAAACGGGTACATTTTTTGGTAATTCTGCAATTGTTTCAAAAGTTGTAGGTGATATCCATTTAACAGGACCTAATTTTGATTGAAATGAAATGCGATATTTATGATTGTTAAAACGTTTCGCAACCAAAGCTGCTGTTTCTTTTACTTGACTTATGTATGGATCATGAGTTGACTCATACAATTTTATAGGGAGACTATGAGCGGAAAACAGCAGAATGGTATCATTTCTTTGAGGTTCGGGAATTCTAAGCAGGGCATTGCTGATGTATGATTGAATAATATCCAAATATCTGTTATCTTTGTAAAATGTGTTTAAGGGAATAATTTCAGCTTTCAAATTTCTAAATACATCAAGCTCCGATGCTGTTGTAGTATATGAAAATTGGGGATAAAGTGATACAACAAAAATCTTATCGTAGCTTTTAAGCCTTTTGATCAATTTGGATATTTTAGGTTTTGTGTAGTTTAAGGCAAAAAAAATATCCATATCAAGTTGTTTTTGTAGTTTATCTGCAATAGAAGCGGCATAAATTTTGACTGGCGACTGCACCTGTTTAAATATTTTGTATGTCTGCCTTGCTCTCAGTGAAGTTATGATAGCTGCAAGAAGGAAGCGTGCTATTTTGTTCAACGGCATAATTCTTTTGTCCGTAAACATACCAAATAAAAATTGAGAAATATCTGATATTTTTGCAATACCGCCTGTTGAAACAACTACAACCGTCGATTTTATTTTACAATCCAAACTTTTATTTCTGATTGTGAGACCAATCCACAAATTTCTTTAATTTATCCTGATTCGTATCAGGTAATACGCCATGGCCAAAATTTATTATATACGGCTTATTTGAAAGTTTATCCATAAGCAGTTTTTGATTACTGCAGATCGTGTCAAAATCAGCTAACATAATAGCAGGGTCAAGGTTGCCTTGAACCGAGCCGTTAAATTCTTCTGCTAATTTTACAATATCTGTCCGCCAATCACAACTAATGCAGCTGGCCGGCAGCTCTTTTATAATATTTGAAAGATGACCTGATCCTCCTGCATAATAAATAAGCGGCACGAATCTTGTTATTTTCTCTGCAATTCTTTTAACGGAGGGAAATATCACCTCTTTGTAAACAGCCTCCGACAATACTCCAACCCAGCTGTCACAAAGTTGAACCGCATCTACTCCGGCTCTTATTTGTATCAAAAGATAATCAATAACCAATTTTTCAAGATTATCAAGAGTTTTCATTGCTTTATTTTCATATATTAGTTTTCTGATCAATGCATATTGATCTTTGCTGCTAGAGCCGCTAAAATAACAGGCAAGCGTGAAGGGAGCGCCTGAAAATCCAAGCAGCGGCCTATCTTTCAGCTCTCCTTTTACATTGCTGATCGCCTGAGCAACAAAATCAAGCGGCTTTACAAATCCATGAAACTCAAAAGTTCCTTCATAATCGACAGCAGGTTTCATATTTTTAGGAAATGACACATCCATTCCTGCTGCTTCAAGCGGAATAAGAATATCAGAAAACAAAATAGCGGCATCGACATCAAGCTCTTTGACAGGCATCAACGTTATTTTGGCAGCAAGCTCGGGAGTATGGCATAAAGTTAAAAAATCATATTTTTCTTTGAGTTGTCTGTAGCCGCTTAATGCCCTTCCGGCCTGTCTCATAAACCAGATTGGCGTATAAGAAGCTTTTCGACCTTGGAGAATATCTAAAACCGCAAATCTATTGCGCAACATTATTTTGCTTTAAAGTTTTCTGAGGAATATAGTCGCAGTACGGTTCTTCTGCCATATAATCGCCATAAACCGCATCGGCTCTTGCTCTGCATCCGCCGCAAACATTCAAAAATTCACATTCGCCGCATTTACCTTTATAACTATCAAAATCGCGCATATCTTTAAAAATTTTGCTCTCTTCCCAAATTTCATGAAACGCTGTCTTGAAAACATTGCCGCCTGAACGCAAAAAATAGCTGCACGGTTTAACATCGCCGTTTGCCGTTATAAGCGCTATCAGCTGCCCTGCAAGACATCCTTTTGAACCTCCGGTAGAGAAGCTTAAATTTTTTCTTTGATACTTTTTCCCCTCTTTTACGGATCTCTGAAGTGCTATTCGGTAATATTGAGGAGCGCATGTTGGACGCAAAAGAATATCATCGTCCTTGCTTTCAGTATCATAGTGCCAATTTAATATTTTTTCATATTCATGGGCTTTGATAAGCTCATTCATCAGCTCTTTACCTCTTCCGGTCGGAACAATTAGAAAAAGATACCACGCTGTTGCGCCAAGCGATTTGGCAAGTTTATAAACATCGGGAATATCATCTTTATTTCGTTCGGTAAAAGATGAATTGATTATAAAAGGTATATTATATTTTCTGAAAAGTTCAGCTGCATGTATTGTGCCGTTAAAAGCACCTTTCGCTCCTCTGAAATTATCATGGGTTTCAGCGTTTTTTCCGTCAAGCGATAAAGAAACAATTTTAATGCCTGAAGATTTTATATCACGACAGACTTTGTCATCGACAAGTATTCCGTTTGTAGCCATAGCCATGCGGAGACCCTTATCGGTTCCATATTTAGCAATGTCGAAAACATCTTTCCTTAAAAGCGGTTCGCCTCCCGTTAAAACTAAAACGGGATTATAATAAGCGGTAATCTCATTGATGAGCTTATAAGACCGTTTTAAAGTGAAGCTGTCTTTATGATACATATCAGCAGAGCATCTACAATGAACACATGAGAGATTACATCGTTCGGTAAGTTCCCATGCTATCCATTTAGGAATAAATTTCGTCACTACTTTGTCAAATTAGTTTTACAAGTTTTTATTCCGAATATAGAATATAATGGACATATACCTACAATACCGGTAATTAGCGGAATCAGTCCTATCCACCCCCATTCTGTTTTAGGTCCTACAAAAACAAGTGCAATAAGAACAATACCTATAACAATTCTTATGCCTCTATCAATTCCTGCTTCGTTAACCTTCATGTAAACCTCCTATAAATTAGTCCAATTGGTAGCCCCATAGGGAATCGAACCCTAGTTTCCGGCGTGAGAGGCCAGCGTCCTAACCGCTAGACTATGGGGCCTTGGTTGGGGAGAGAGGATTCGAACCTCTATAACAAGATTCAGAGTCTTGTGTCCTGCCGTTAGACGACCCCCCATTGGTTTCGCTTCTGTAAAATAATACTAAAACAGCACATTGTCAAGATATAAATCAAATCGTTTTTAGAACCTTGCCGTTCAGTTCTCAGTTCGAAGTGCGGCACTCATGTCTGCAAAAGCGCTTCTTTTTGTCACTGCAAAGCATATTTTTGCGGTATGACGGCATTAGACCATTCAATAGATTTCAGATAAGTATTTTCTATAATTTCCATAGCTATACTATTAGTATCAATCCGGTATTGCCCGAAGGGAAGGTCAATATTGGGCAATCTTCGAGGAATAAAAACTTTCGGACTAACTGGTTTGTTTCTACATTCTGACAACACATAGCTTACCTCCTTTTTTTGCTGCCGAAAATACAGCAAATAATCTTTTATTGTGCAAGGTTAATTT
>CAZAPZ010000107.1:0-5132 GCA_964487285.1 uncultured Campylobacterales bacterium
TATAGGCGAAGCAGACTTCTGCAGGACTAACCGGGTTAATTTCAAAGAAGTAAAACGTGAGCGTAAAGGAAAGCAGATATTGCCCGAAGGAAAGGTCAATATTGGGCAATCTTTCAAGAGTAGAAAGAATAAAAATTTTCGTACTAACCGGTTAGCACCTCAAATTTTAATTTTCAAATCTCACCCAATCTTAGCCTTCTGTGGATGTGAATATTATACCGTTGTCTCATAAAATAACCGCTAAAAACTTTTTGAAAAGCGGCATGTCAACTTGGACCGGCCGAAAATAAAGGGGATTTTATCTTAACTCTGTTGGATATCAGCACGAGCTTCCTTTTATTAGATAAAATAACGTAATCTTTGAATCTGCTTAGATCTCTTTTTGGGAGTATCACTTTGATAGGCTCGGTTTTCCAAATATCCCAAAATTCTTTTTCGTTCAAAACTAAATTTTTGATAGTCTGTTTATTGTCAAATCTCAAATCCTGCTTTAACCCTACCGTTTTAACAGGATGATTTAAGTAAAACGGTATCGATCTTACAAACGCGTGATATTCCACTATCATATCTGAACTTTTGATATTTCGCATAAACGGCTTGTAGATTTTAAGATTACCGGCAACCGGCTTTAAAAATAGCATAACGAAAATAAAAGGGATGAGTGTGTAGCTTACAGCTATAAGTTTGTATTGTTTTACCGCAAGATGAATTGCCGATATTGATATTGCCGCTGCAAATATAATAAGAGCAATTTCGTCGGCTCGAACTATTTTTTTGCCAATTATTCCAAAATAGATTAAGATAGCTGCTGCGACAAACAATATGGATATTATGGGCGTTGCATATTTTATATATTTTTTAAAATTTATGCTGCTTTCTGCTGCTAAAATTGCAAGGAAGGGTGCTGAAGGCAGAATATAAAGCGGCAACTTTGTTGTGGGAATAGAAAAGAAAAAAGGACTCCAAAGTGCTCCTATGATAAGAAAGCGTTTGACATCGTCAATATTTTTCTGAAAAAATGCAGGAATTATGGCGGGAAACATCGTAATAGGGAAAATCCATAGAAAATAAAGCAGCGGACGAGGATGGCCCAATCCTCCCTTATGAAGCCTGCTTAAAAGCTGATTATCAATAAGATAGCTCAACAATCCGGGATTCTGTTTCATAAGCGCAATATACCATGGTGCCGCTATTGCAATTGAAATGATAAATAACCACGGCTTCATCTTAAAGACTGCTTTGAGATTATGTTCGGATGCCAAAAATAGAACAACGACCGGCAAAATTACGAATAATCCAATAGGCCCTTTAATCAAAAACGAAACGCCGATTACCGCATAGAAAGCTATAAGATAACTGAGCCGTCTTTTTTTATACCATAGAAAAAATAAAAATAGAGCACCTGTTGTAGCAAGAGTGTTCAATAAGTCTGTTGTTAAGACATGCGAGCTGCCGAAAAATAGCGGAATAGAGGCAAGAAAAAGCACACTTAACATTGAATTTTTTTGCATAGAAAATTTTCTATCAAATAGAAACACCATAATTAAAATAATTAAAGCGGCGACTGCCTGAAAAATTCTCACACCCCACTCATTTTTTCCCAACAGTTTCATTCCTAACGCTGCGAGCCAGTAAGTTAAAGGAGGCTTGTCAAAATGTTTAATTCCGTTTAATCTTGGAGTGATATAATCCCCGCTATCAGCCATTTCAAGTGATATTTCAGAATATCTGGCATCTGATGTTTCTATCAAACCGTAGCTTCCCAATCGGAAAAAAAGCAAAAAAAACATTGTCACTAAAAATAGCGCCGGATATTTCACTTTTCTCTCTTTTGGTATATCAGCATAAGATTTCTTATATAAATTAACAAACCTGTTGCCTGTCCTAAAATAAAAACAGGATCTTTTCTATGTATGGCATATATCAACAGCATAAGACTGCCCACTATCGACAGATACCAGAAACCGACCGGAATAACACTTTTGTGCTGTTTTTCAGAAATAAGCCATTGAAGAAAAAATCTGGCTCCAAAAATTATTTGAGCTACAAAACCAAGTATCAGCCAGATATCGTAATTGTAGTTCAAAGCTCTGTACAATCTATATCAATATGACGCTTCTGCATCCAGCGCACCGCAAATAGATCTATGAGAGGCCCTATCAGGCGGTTAAAAAGATGATATTTTGACTGTCCGTGTTTTCTCTTTCTGTGCTTCACGGGAATTTCGATTACTCTTGCCCCTTCAAGTTTAAGAAGTGTAGGTAAAAAGCGATGAAGTCCGTCAAAAAGCTTTAATTTGAGCAAAAACTCCCGCTTGTAGGCTTTAAGCGTGCATCCGGTATCATGAATATTTTCGTGAGTTAAGTTATTTCTTATGAAGTTTGCAATTTTTGATGATATTTTCTTGATAAGAGGATCATGCCTTTCCTTTCTCCAGCCGATAGCAACATCGTAGCTTCCAATATACGAAAGCAGCACCGGAATATCTGCGGGATCGTTTTGAAGATCACCGTCTATACTAACTATTATATCACCTTTTGAAGCCATAAATCCAGTCGCAAGTGCAGCAGAAAGACCTCCTCTGCTTTTTCTATGAAGCACTCTTATGAGAAAATTAGCATTATTGTCCCTCTTCAATTTTTTCATAATCTCCATACTGCCGTCATTACTGTTATCATCAACAAATATAAGCTCCATATCATTCAAACTTTTCGCTGCAGCTTTTATTTCATCGGTTAAAATCGACAGATTGCTTTTCTCGTTAAATACCGGTACAACAATTGATAAATGCATTTGCATTATTTTAATCATCATTCTTTTATATGTCAAACTGCGTAAAAAGATTCCGCATCCTATACTTGCAGCAAATTTGATATCGCTCAATTTTCTGAACGCTCTTTAACCTACAGCGGTATACGGGCGCAATATTTAAACATATTTATAGACAAATCCCATTAGTTATATAAAATGAAAGCAAGATGATCCTTAAATTGATTAAAAATTACATCATAATTGTACTTATTATTCTTGCATCCGGTCAATTTTTATCTGCAGCTCAGATAAATCAATCACTCTTTGAGGGCAGCAGAACGAATCTTACTCGTAAATACAAAACTATGCTTCCAAATGAATCTGGTAAGTCGGAAAACTCTCTAATAAGAATAAGCCTCATAAAGCGGCTCATTGATTCGGTTGTAGTCGTCAAGGGTGATAAAAACAATCAAATAACTGAAAATTATAAAGGCAAGATAAACGCCAACACATTAAAATCATACATAGAAGAAATTATATCAACAGAGGATCAAATTAATCTTAGCAAGGAAAAAATAGACATTATAGAAAACAAATTGAAACAGATTGCATCAATGATATCGCACAGCAAACAGAACGAAGATCTAAAAACTGCACAACTTGAATATGCACTTCTTCAAAGGCAACTCATTAATCAAAAAGACGATGAAAATCGTTTTAACAAACTGCTTTCTCTATTAAATTCATTTAAACGGTCAATTATTGACAAATGTTTTACAACAAAAAATAGACTTTTAAAGCTTAAAAATAGATGGACAAGTTATAATAAGAAAACTTACAACGCTCCGATAATGAAGTTGGAACTCCTTAAATTAAAAGATGAAGATCGTTTGAGCTATCTTGCAAAAACATTACCCAAAATTAACGAGCGCAACCCTGCTAATATTTTCTCTATCGAAGCGGATGTAGGTACTATAAAGATGGCAATTCAGAGATGGAAGGTGATATCGATCAATGAAGAGCTTATTCATATAGAAAATGGGTTGAAACTCTCGTCAGCCAATCTCTGTACAAAAAAGCCTGATTTCGCTGAAATAGATAAATTGAACTCTCTGACAACAGTCAGTATTACCGCACTATCTAATAAAAATAAGAAAATTATAGCTACTTTAGCGGCGCTTAAAAAGTCACTGATAAGCTCAAGCATTCGATTGCCGAATAATCTCAGGGCATCTAACCTCTTAAAAAATTTTCTAAAGGCAGAGACACTGCTGTCGGCAAGATTAATATCAACAGAAAGAAAAATTACCAACTTAAGAACTTACCAATCACATCTCGCTGAACTTGTAACTTTTAAAAGGGGTGTTTTTAAAGCAACCTTTGCAGGCATTAGAAATCAAATCAAGAATATTTCCGTTGCTGTAATAAGTTTCATAATAAAACCGTTATTTGTTTATAAAGATATCTCTTTTTCCTTGTGGAATCTTTTAAAAATTATAATAATTTTCATTATAGGCTGGACACTTACCATCCTATCAAAAATATTTGTGCGTCATCTATCCGAAGCATTTGCCCTAAAAGATACACATAGTATTCTCATTAAAAGAATTCTTTCATATACTATCTGGCTCATAACTATTTTAATTGTTTTTAATGCTGCAGGCCTTAACACAAGCTCGTTTACACTTATAGCAGGTGCACTTTCCGTAGGTATCGGATTTGGCTTGCAAAACTTTGCGGCAAATATAATGGGTGGAGTAATCCTGCTGTTTGATAGAAGTATTAAAATTGGTGATTATGTCGAAGCGGAAGGTGTCACCGGAAGAGTTACTCAGATAAATCTTCGCAAAACCGTTGTTAAGACAAATGACAACATAGATTATATAATACCTAATTCGTCATTTGTTAATCAAAAAATTATAAATTGGACATATAATACCGATATCAGAAGATTTAGAATTAAACTGTCGGTGGCATACGGAGTAAATTTAAACGAGCTCGACAATGCAATAATACCTGCCATTAAACAGCTTGATAACGTTAAAGTTCCTCCTGCTCCGGAAATTTGGCTCATTGATTTTGGAGATAGCAGCCTTGACTTTGAAGTGGTATTTTGGGCTCATAGCAAAGCCACAAGACGCCCGTTGAAAACGGAAGCCGATGCAAGGGCTTCTATTTATAATGCACTTACAAAGGCCAAAATAGAAATACCTTTTCCGCAAAGAGTGGTACATATCCGAAAATAAAACTTATCTGCCTGCCGCTCCAACGACACAGATAAAAGTAATCTATATTATAAACTATAAGTAAGTCAAAAATATAAGCTATTGCGGCAAAGATTGACGATATTTATGAAAATTGTGTCCCCATACTGCCCCCCC
>CAZAPZ010000108.1:0-5026 GCA_964487285.1 uncultured Campylobacterales bacterium
TGGGCATACGAACCGTTGCTATATATTCTGAGGATGACAGATATTCGCTTCATCGGTATAAAGCAGATGAAGCATATTTGATCGGCAGAGGTGCAGATCCTGTCGATGCATATATGAACGCTGAACAGATAGTTGCGCTTGCAAAGAAAAAAAAAGTCGATGCGATTCATCCGGGTTACGGATTTTTATCAGAAGGAACCGAACTTGCAGAACTATGCATAGCCAACAATATAATATTTGTAGGTCCAAATCCTGAAACATTGATTATGTTCGGCAATAAACAGACATCTAAAAACCTTGCAGAAAAATGCAGTGTTCCCGTTATCAACGGATCGGGTATAATTGGCAATCTCAACGAAGCGGAATTAATCTCTGAAAAAATAGGATACCCCGTTATAATAAAGGCTATTGCCGGTGGGGGCGGAAGAGGAATAAGGGTTGCAAAGACAAAAAAAGATCTTAGGTAGAATTATCATACTGCAAAATCGGAAGCTAAAAAGGCATTTGGAAACGACGAAATTATTATAGAAAAATATATTGAAGAACCGAAACATATTGAGGTTCAGCTTCTTGCCGATAAATATGACAACATTGTTCATCTTTATGAAAGGG
Source organism: uncultured Campylobacterales bacterium (assembly GCA_964487285.1). Lineage (GTDB taxonomy): Bacteria > Campylobacterota_A > Desulfurellia > JAADFJ01 > JAADFJ01 > CAZAPZ01. The sequence goes on from CAZAPZ010000108.1 coordinate 613, forward strand.
ATTGTTCTGTCCAAAGAAGACATCAAAAACTCATAGAAATGGCTCCATCGGTTAATATTAAACATAATCTGCTTAATAAACTTTACAACGCAGCAATTGTGATAGGGAAAAAATCTAAGCTTGTTAGTGCTGCAACCGTTGAATTTCTTGTTGACAAGCAAGATAATTTTTATTTCCTTGAAGTAAATCCGAGAATACAGGTCGAGCATACCGTAACAGAACTCATTACCGGCATAGATATTGTACAATCTCAGATTTTCGTCTCAGACGGCTTGTCGCTTGATTCGGATGAAATCGGTATATCTTCTCAAGAATCAATAAAAAAGAATGGATATGCAATACAATGCAGAATTACAACGGAAGATCCGGAAAATAATTTTATGCCCGATACAGGGACAATACAGGCTTACAGAAGTCCTGCCGGATTTGGTGTACGCCTTGACGCTGGAAATAGCACTGTAAATGCAAAAATTACACCGTTTTATGATTCTTTGCTGGTAAAACTTTCCACATGGGCTACCGATTTACGAAGATCAGCCAAAAAAATGGATAGATCTCTTAGAGAATTTAGAATTAGAGGTTTGCGAACTAATATCCGATTTTTGGAAAATGTTGTCAATCATCCAAGCTTTCTTGACGGTAATTTTACAACAAATTTTGTAGATAATACTCCTTCTCTATTCGTCTTCAGGCAGATCAAAGACAGGGCTACCAAGGCAATGCGTTTTTTATCAAATAATATAGTCAATAACCCGTCAGGCATAACAGTTCCCCCTGCGATGCAGTTTCCTAATATAGACATTCCATATATTCATAACGGACAGGAACATAGAGGTACGAAAAATATGCTCGATGACGGCGTGGAGGCGGTAATTGACTATATAAAAAATAGTAAGCAGGTACTTTTTACCGATACAACTTTTAGAGATGCTCATCAATCGCTTATTGCTACAAGAATGAGAACTATCGACCTTGCAAACATAGCGGAAAGCTACTCGCAAGACCTTTTTGATCTGTTCTCCATAGAGATGTGGGGAGGAGCTACTTTTGATGTTGCATTTCGTTTTTTGAAAGAATCCCCTTGGAGCCGCTTGAGAATTTTAAGAGAAAAAATACCGAATATTCTTTTTCAAATGCTTTTACGTGCATCAAATGCTGTTGGATATAAAAACTATCCTGATAATGTTGTAAAGAAATTTATAAAACTTTCATCGGATAACGGAATAGATCTGTTTAGAATTTTTGATTGTTTTAACTGGATAGATCAGCTTAAACCTGTAATTAATGAAGTAAAAGGGCAGGGTAAAATAGCAGAAGCGGCTATATGCTACAGCGGCGATATATCGGATAAAAATAAGACAAAATACTCGCTTAACTATTATTTGGACTTAGCAGGCAGATTGAAGGAAAGCGGCACGGATATTATAGGTATAAAAGATATGGCAGGATTGATAAAACCTTATGATGCGAAGCTTCTTGTAAGCAGAATTAAAGAGGAAACCAATCTGCCTGTTCATTTTCATACGCATGACACAAGCGGCAACGGGTTAGCTTCAACTCTAATGGCAATAGAGGGCGGAGCCGATATTGTTGATACTGCCATAGGCGCAATGAGCGGTCTTACTAGCCAGCCTAATATGAATTCTATTGTTGCCGCTTTAAAGTCAACGCAATATGCATCATCACTCGATGAGGCGGCACTTCAAAGATCGTCGGATTATTTTGAAGCTGTGAGAAAACAGTATTTTCCTTTTGAAAGCGGTCTTAAAGCGGCAACGGCGGAGGTCTATGACCATGAGATACCAGGAGGGCAATACTCTAATCTCGTTTTTCAAGTTGAATCATTGGGACTTTATGATCAGTGGAAAAAAATCAAAAAAATGTATAAAAATGTGAGTATAGCGCTTGGAGATATTATAAAAGTAACTCCATCGGCCAAAGTTGTGGGAGATTTAGCACTTTTTCTTGTGAGAAACGACATGAGTATAGATGATATTTATACTAAAGGAGAGAATCTATCATTTCCTCAGTCTGTTGTGGATTTTTTTAAAGGCATGCTTGGTCAGCCGTATGGAGGTTTTCCTGAAAAACTAAGGAAAATAGTACTCAAAGGAGAGAGCTATATATGTGTTAAGCCAGGTAAGCTGCTTGGCGATTATGATTTTGAATTAGCCGGCAAAGAGCTTAAAATGAAGTTCGGCAGGAATATAAGCGATGAAGATCTTATATCTTATGCACTTTATCCAAAAGTATTTGAAGATTTTTTGAGATTTACGGATGAATTTGGTGATCCATCAAATTTTGATACGAAATCGTTCTTTTATCCGATGAAATTAGAAGAAGAGATAGAATTGGATATTGAGGAAGGCAAAACTCTTATTATAAAATATCTCGGTATCAGCCAAACAGATGAAAAAGGATACAAGAAAGCATATTTTGAATTAAATGGTCAGCCCAGAACTGCAACGATAAAAGATAAAAAGGTTATTATCGGCATCAAAATAAATTTAAAGGGTGATATTTCAAACCTTACAAACATATGTGCGGTAATGCCAGGTAAAATTATTGATTTGAATGTGAAAGAGGGTGATATGGTAAACAAAGGAGACGTTCTTGCAACAACTGAAGCAATGAAAATTGAGACCAAAATTAGATCCGGAATCAGAAGTCGTGTTGCAAAAATCTATCTGCATTGTGAAGATAAAATAGAAACAGGTGATATTATAATGAAGCTTGATAGTGAAGAATGTTAAATCGGACGGGTTTGCCCGTCCGATTTAACATTAAATACACTTTTAATAGCCTAAAATTTAGCCTACCGCATCAATTCCAGTAATTTGTTTTCCAATAATTAAGCTATGTATCTCGTAGGCTCCTTCGTATGTATCAACAGCTTCAAGATTAAGCATATGCCTGATTGTCTGATAATCTATGCTTATTCCGTTTGCTCCCATCATTTCTCTTGCTTTTCTTGCTATCTCCATTGCCTTTCTCACATTGTTTCTTTTTGCCATAGAAACTTGATAATGCTTTAGTTTTCCATCATCTTTGAGCCTGCCTATTTTGAGAGCTGCAAGTTGAGCAAGCGAAAGTTCGGTAACCATATCGGCTATTTTTGCCTGTGTAAGCTGAAATCCGGCAAGAGGCTTTCCAAATTGAGTTCTATTTTTTGTATAATCTACGACTTCATCAATGCATGCCATTGCAGCACCTATAACACCCCATGCAATTCCATATCTTGCCTGCGTTAGACACATAAGAGGAGATTTCAAACCTCCTGATTTCGGCAGCAAATTTTCCAGCGGCAGTTCTACATCGTTAAATACCAGTTCGCTGGTTACAGACGCTCTTAAGGACATTTTGTGTTTTATTAGGTTTGTTGAGAAGCCTTTTGTCCCTTTTTGAACGATAAATCCTCTAACTACTCCATCAAGTTTTGCCCATACAACTGCAATATCGGCAATAGAACCGTTGGTAATCCACATTTTAGAGCCGTTTAATATATACGTATCTTCTCTTTTAACAGCTCTTGTTTCCATGGAACCTGGGTCAGATCCATGGTCTGCCTCGGTTAATCCGAAGCATCCTACCATTTTCCCATCGGCAAGCTCAGGCAGATACCGATTCTTTTGATTCTCACTTCCAAATGTATGTATGGGATACATCACAAGGGCTCCCTGCACTGAAGAAAAACTTCTCAAGCCGGTATCGCCACGTTCAAGCTCTTGATTTATCAAACCGTAAGCAACATTGTTTAATCCGCTGCAGCCGTATCCTTTAAGATTTGCCCCGAGAAAGCCAAGTTCGCCCATTCGCTTGATGAGTTCGGTCGGGAATGTTCCCTCCTCAAAATGCTCAGCAATTGTGGGAAGCACTTCCTTATCAACAAACTCCCGCACACTATTTCTTACAAGCTTCTCCTCATCGGATAAATCTCTATCAATATCTAAAAAATCAATCCCGCGAAACATAAAACCTCCGTATATTTTACTCTATTTTAATCACGTATTGCCGGTTTATCAAGTTACATCGCATAAGTTTTTATAAACTGCTCTTTCAAACTTATTTAATAATGATATTATGCACACATTGCAAACTGTGCTTGATTGACTAACTTGATCCATGAGGCTATATTTATATAAGTAATTTTACGCACCTAACGCAATTCTCAGCGGCAATAGCAATGTAATCGTGCACTATATTGCCGCCCAAAGATCGGTATATGAATAATGCCGTTGCATTAAAGGAATATTTGAATAGCATTGAATTATGAGACCACTGCATAATATTCGGATCCACAGAAGGCTAAGCTTGGGTGAGATTTAGAAATTAAAATTTGAGATGCTAACCGGTTAGTTCGAAAATTTTTATTCTTTCTATTCATAGAAGATTGCCCAATATTAACCTTCCCTGC
>CAZAPZ010000109.1:0-4879 GCA_964487285.1 uncultured Campylobacterales bacterium
TACAGTCAGATCGGGGAATATCAATCTATTATCGGGTACATATCCCACGCCTTTTTGTGCAATATAATAAGGAGGTTTGCCTGCGATTTCTTCCTCCCTGAATTTAATAGTTCCTGATTTAGGAGCGGTCAGCCCCATAATACTTCTCATCGTAGTAGTTTTGCCTGCTCCGTTTCTTCCCAATAGAGCAACTACTTCACCTTTTTTAATAGAAAGCGATACTCCGAAAAGTATATGACTGCTGCCGTAAAACGTATTTATATTATCTACTTCAAGCATCATTCTTCTTCTCCAAGATAAACTTTCTGCACCATTTTATCGGATCTGACTTCTTCGGGGATTCCATCGGCAATTATTGCGCCTTGATGCAGCACCGTAAGCCTATGTGCATAACCGAACACAACCGGCATATCATGCTCGGTAAATAGTATGGTCACGCCCATCTGTTCATTTAACCGCTTAATTAATTCCATAGTTTTATAAGTCTCATCCGAAGACATACCTGCGGTGGGTTCATCTAAATAAAGCAGCTCGGGCTTGCTCCCCAAAGCCATGGCGATTTCCAGTATTTTTTTATCTCCTTGAGATAAATTACCCGCCATCGTGTTTGCATTATCAGAAATGCCTACCATATCAAGGATATTTAAAGTTTCTTCTACAGCAAGATTTTTAGCAGGAGTAAATAGATTTAATGTGCGTTTTTTCTGTGTCAGAACCGCTTGGCGCACATTTTCGTATGTTGTTAACAGAGGATAATTATTGCTGACCTGAAAGCATCGTGTAATGCCCAAACGTGCTATTTTATACGGAGGCCATTTGGTAATGTTTTTTTCTTTATACCATACACTGCCCGAGTCGGCTTTGTGGTATCCGCTGATCAGATGGAAAAAGGTGGTTTTACCTGCCCCGTTAGGTCCTACAATAGCAGAGAATTCACCGCTTTTCATACTGTAGCTTACATCTTGAGTGGCTAGAATTCCGCCGAATGATTTACACAGATGTTCCACTTTCAGAATGTTTGTTGTGCTCATATTGCGTCTCGCATTATTTTATAGTTTCATCGAAAGAATCAGAATGTTTGTACCACCTGTCGATAAGACCCTGAATTCCGCCGGGGGAAAACAGAATTATAAGCATAATAACAATACCAATGATAAGCGGCCAATGCTGGGTGAATCCTGTAACAAAAGCATTTAAAAAGATGTAAATTATTGAACCGATCATAGGACCCAAGAAGCTTGAACTGCCGCCTATTACCGTCATAAAGACAGGTATTCCTGATTCTTGCCAATTTAGCAGATCAGGTGAAATACTTTGATTGAATGGACCCCAAAGTCCTCCGGCAAGACCGGCAAAAGCACCCGCTATAACGAAATTGATCAGCATATATTTTTTTACATTTATTCCAAGAAATCTTGTCCTGTTGGAATTATCGCGTATAGCACGCATAGTGTATCCAAAAGGAGACTTGCTTATATACCACATAACTATCAGAGCAGCTATTACAATAATAAGCGTGAAATAGTAATAAACGGTGACGTTGGATAGCAGCTTGGGAGCGGCAATGTTTTGAAGCCCATTGTCGCCGCCGGTGAACGAATACCATTCAAATACTATATAATAGATTAGCTGACCGAAAGACATTGTTAAGATTGCAAAGTAGATTCCGGTTAAACGAATACAGAAATATCCAATTACCAATGCAAAAGTTCCCGCCACAAGCATAGATGCAACTAATGAAAGCGAGAAAGGGATTGAAAGCTTAGTCATAAGCAGTCCTACAGTATATGCTCCGATTCCGTAAAAAGCAGCATGGCCAAAACTAAGCTGTCCCATATATCCGAAGATCATATTAAAACTTACGGCAAATAATCCCATAATGAGAATTTCTACGGCTACATTTATCCAAAATTCCCCTATAACAATTGGTAAAAATAGAGCTATTATAACGGCTGCACCCAACCATAATTGCTTTTTCATAGTATTAATTTTATAGATATTCATATTATGTTCTCAACGGAGTTCCAAAGAGACCCCATGGCCTGACTATCAGCACGACTGCCGCTACTATGAAAATCAGAATCATAGCGCCTGAAGGCCAAAACAGGATAGAGAATGCATATATTTCACCTACTATCATAGATCCTACAAGTGTACCCGGCAGGCTTCCGAATCCGCCTATAACCACAACTATAAAAGCTTGTATTATAATCTCATTATCCATGCCTAATGTTATAGAACCTATGGGAGCTTGAACACCTCCTGCAATGCCCGCCAGAAAAATACCTAAAACAAATACCCATTTATGTATTTTAGGAATTGGTATTCCCAAAGCACTTACCATTTCTTGGCTGAATACCGCTGCTTTTACGATATGTCCATATTTTGTTTTCGATAAAAACCACCATAATCCTATAGCTACTACAACTCCTATAAATATTACAAAAATGAAGTAGGAATCCATTGGGGCACCAAAAATAAATACAGGTGATGCAACTATAGAAGGACGTACAATAACTTTATCCTGCACACCCCAAATTATTTTAATTAAGTCGTCAATCACAAGCACCATTGCAAAAGTGAACACTAGCTGCTCGGGAAGAGTTCTATTATATATTCTCCTGATTAGAACTGTCTCTATCACCCAGCCAATAGCTGCAAGAGCAACAGCTGCAAGAGGTATGCTAACCCATAAGGCAAAGCCATAAGGCTGCAGCAGACTCCAGAAGGTATATGCAAGATATGCCCCAAGAAGCCATAACGCTGCATGGGCAAAATTGAGGATATTCATAACACCAAAAATGAGAGATAGTCCAGAGGCTATGAGAAACAGCATTGTGCCTCGAGAAAGTCCGCTAAGAAATTGAGAAAATATCAAAGAAAAATCCACTATTTTACCGCCTATCTCTTTTCTTTTGCTCTTGCTTCTACTATTTCCTCTTCCGGTCTCCACGATTCAGGGCCTTTCACTTCAACAAGATCATGATAGATTGGAAAAGGATATCTTGAGTCATCGGCAATTACACCAAGATATGAGGAGCAGCTCAGTTGATTATCAATACATCTAAAAAATAGCTCTCCCCTTGTTGTATTGATGATCGAGCTTTTCAAAGCATCTTTTACTTTACTCGAATCTATACTGCGAGCCTTTTTAATACCTTGATTTAAAGCATAGACAGAATCATATGACATCACAGCCCAATCGCTGGGATATCTATCATATCTCGCTCTAAAATTTTTCACAAAATTGGCCATCATCGGAATGTTCATATGCGCAAAAAACGGTGCCCTACTTAAACCAACCAGTCCTCTTGTAATTGTTTTAGCTTGCGTTATCAATTCCGATACACTGATTAAGGAACCGGGATATGGTATTTTTTTGAAAAATCCATATGCCTTAGCTTGTTTCAACCAGTTAACATTATCTTTTGATGCAATTGATCCTATTACAAAGTCAGGCCTTTGAGCCATAATGGCTGTTATATAAGAGGTAAATTGAGTTTCTCCCAGCCGAGGCCAGTATTCTTTTTCTAATTTTAATTCAGGTGCGTATTCTTTTAAAAGAGCTACGGTATTGTTCTGCGTTGATCTGCCCCATTCGTAGTCAGATGCAATCGTAATATACTTTTTCCAGCCTTTCTTTTTTGCCAGTTTAGCTATACCTAGAACGACTGCTTTTGCCTGCATATAGCTGTTTGGTCCTACTTCATAAGTGTAAGGGCTAAAGTGAACCTTACTAATATTTTCAGAATTGCTTATAGCGGCAATATGTAAAACTTTGTGTTCCTGCGCTATCGGTTTTATTGCCACAGCACAAGCACTTGAATATGTACCTAAAATGCAGCGTACCTTTTCACGCAGAATCAGATCTTTTGCCTCTTGCACGGCAGCAGGAGGTTTTGTATGTGTATCTCTGGTAGATAATTTAATAGGATATCTGCCAAGAAAGCCGCCTTGTCTGTTGATTTCTTCTGATGCTAACTTTATTGCCGCCAATCCATCGCCGCTATACAAAGCTCCGGCTCCGGTAAGTCCCAATTCAACACCTAAATTATAGGTCTGATTGGAATCTGCCATTGCACTTTTTGTTGAAGGCAGCAAACTTCCGATGGAAGCTATTCCTGCCAATTCAAGAAATTCTCTTCGTTTCATACTCATAATGTCCCCCTTTTTTCATAAATCATAAAATTAATAACCCCATTGTTCTGAATTCCATTTTTTCCTTTAGTTTGATTTATACCATATATATCACCTCCTATCTGTTTACAGAGACCTGATTCAGTTTCCTATTTTAATATTGGAAATTAGAATGTCAAGTGCTTTTGGTAATATGCACAGACATTTGTCGGTTTTTGATCCAAATCATTAGACTTGAGATATGTGTATAAATTATGCAAAAAGATATGAAAGTAGAAAGATTAAGGTGGATATTACCTATTCACAAAAAGGAAGAGAAAATGGTAGGTAAGACAGGAGTTTGTCCATGCAGCCAAAGAAGTCTTGAAAGATGGTTATCTTTGTTTAGAAAATATGGAAAAGAGGGCTTAATACCAAAATCAACAAGAAAAAGTTGTCAAGACAACTTTTTTTATATTCTTATTCTCTTTTTGACTCATTATCCTATGCCGCATTCTGATCTTCTAACTCTGCCTTCTTTATGTTAGCCGGTAAGTTATCTTGATAGACATCCATAGGTTTTTTCCAATCAAGCAATTGATAAAATCTCTTGCAAGTTATAGAAGATGATATAATCAGCTATATCATCTTCTATCTTTCCTATTGAATCATACTCGTTCAGTTAAGTTTCTGAAAGAAGTTATTTGATGATAATCAAGACACTTCATATTTTAGATCTTTGCTGCAAGGAAAGAAACATTAT
>CAZAPZ010000110.1:0-4867 GCA_964487285.1 uncultured Campylobacterales bacterium
TTTTATATTTATGGATGCCGTGCCTGTAATGGCAGCGAAATCTAACCCTCATATGGGATGGAGGGTAATAGACTTTATAATCTTTACCGGGATTATAATATATTTTGTCAGAAAACCTATTTCTAATTTTTTTAGAGATAGAAAATCTTCTATTGAACAATCCATAGAAAAGGCAGGTTTATCTATAGTTGATGCTAAGAACGACCTTAAAAATGCAGATGATCGTTATAGCAAAATTGATGCTGCTATTGCAGAAATACAATTATTATATGTTAAAAAGGCAGAATTTCAGAAAGAATCTATCCTAAAGAAAGCAAGAGAATCTTCTATTGCTTACAAGCAAAACGCCGAAGAACTTCGCATTAGCGAAGAAGAGTCGGCTAAAAAAGTTCTTTTAGCTAACTTATTTCATAAGATAGAACAGGATATTGCGGTGCATCTTAGTAGATCGGATGCTGCAATTCACAGTAAAATAAATAGAAAAGTTATTGCTAATTTGAGATCGCTATGAACAGCCGACTTGGAAAAGTTTATGCCAAAGCTCTTGTTATGATTGCGCAGGATAGACATGAGGAACCTGATAGTTACCTGAAATCTTTAAAACAGATTGATGAAAGTATGGCTGATTGGATGATAAAGTTTATCACTATGCCAAATGTATCTACTTCTATTAGGAGGGATATTATTATAGAAATATCTAATAAGTTTGATTTGAGTGATACATTGAAAAGGTTTATGATTTTTCTTGTCGATAATGGTAGAATTGATAAATTTAGTTATATAGTAAAAGCACTCGGTGAAATTTGCGACAAATTGTACGGACGAATTTCAGGTACTGCATTTTCTGCTGTGGATATATCCGAAAGTGATAAAATAGGTATAAGCGGCGCTATAGAACAAATAACGGGAAAACATATTACCCTTGACTACAAGGTTGACAGCTCGATACTGGGCGGAATTGTTGTGTATGCCGGCAATGTGGCATATGATGGTTCCGTGCGTCATCTATTAGATAAATTGAAACTTGAGCTTTCAATAGGCTGATAACAAGTTTTAAGAAATTATGCTGACTTATTTTGGTCGGTAACTTAGAAAGGGTAGATGGCAGGTGTTGGTTAAGTAATTGCGGAAAAAATATTTAAAAATAGAGATTGTTCCTGCGATTGCAGCGAGAGATAGGAAAAAAGTTAGTTTTATATTTTTTAAACTTATCTCAGATATTTGCAGGTAGTTGTGAATGAATGATAAAATCTGTCGAGAATATGTTTAATGTATAGATAAAATAGTTAAAATGACATTTGATAATTGATAGATTTGTTTTCTGTTTTTTTGTAGTAAGTAACATCAGGTAATGATTCTAATAATGAATTGAAAAAGCCTAAAGAATTAAGTATAAAAAAGTTCAAAATAGTTGGAGGGGTTTAACATGGCTTTAAAGGCTAGTGAAGTAAGCAAAATTATACGAGATCGTATAGAGTCCGTAGGAAAAACTGTTGATGTATCTGAAACCGGAATAGTGTTATCTGTCGGAGACGGCATTGCCAAGGTATATGGTCTTGATAATGTTATGGCAAACGAGATGGTGATATTTGCCGATGGCACAAGAGGTATAGCGCTTAATTTAGAGCAAGACAATGTAGGCGTTGTTATCATGGGAACCGATATTGGAATTCATGAAGGAGATATAGTAAAAAGGACGAACGAGGTTGCCGATGTTCCTGTAGGTGTTGAACTCATCGGCCGCGTAGTTGATACTCTTGGTGAACCGTTAGATGGAAAAGGTGATATAAACGCCAAGCAAAAAAGACTTGTTGAGCTAAAGGCTCCCGGTATTATTGAAAGACAGCCGGTTAATGAACCTCTTCAGACAGGTATTAAATCGGTTGATTCGATGATTCCTATAGGAAGAGGGCAGAGAGAATTGATCATCGGTGATCGCCAAACAGGAAAAACGGCAATTACCATCGACACCATTATCAATCAAAAAGGCAAAGATATGATCTGTATCTATGTGGCAATTGGCCAAAAACGCTCAACCGTAGCAAGAGTTGTAAAAAAACTTAAGGAAGAAGGTGCTATGGATTATACCATAGTTGTTATGGCAACAGCATCCGACCCTGCTCCGCTACAATATCTTGCTCCTTATGCAGGGGTAGCAATGGGCGAATTTTTCAGAGACAGCGGGAGACATGCGCTGATTGTTTATGATGATCTTTCTAAACATGCGCAGGCATATAGACAACTGTCGCTGCTTTTAAGAAGACCGCCGGGACGTGAAGCTTACCCCGGTGATGTATTTTATCTTCATTCAAGATTGCTTGAAAGAGCTGCAAAATTATCCGATGATAACGGAGGTGGAAGCTTGACTGCGCTTCCTATTATAGAAACCCAGGCGGGTGATGTTTCAGCTTATATTCCTACCAATGTAATATCAATTACCGATGGTCAGATTTATCTTGAAACCGATTTGTTTTATGCAGGTTTTAGACCTGCTCTAAATGTAGGTTTGTCCGTTTCACGTGTCGGAGGTGCAGCTCAGATTAAAGCCATGAAACAAGTTGCAGGAAATCTTCGTCTTTCACTTGCCCAGTATAGAGAGTTGGCTGCATTTGCTCAATTTGGCAGTGAACTTGATAAATCTACCAAGATGCAGCTTGAAAGAGGAGCGAGACTGACGGAGCTTTTGAAGCAACCTCAATACCAGCCTGTCGATGTTGCAAAGCAGGTAATGGTTTTTTATGCCGGTACAAATGGGTATCTTGACAAATATCCAAAAGAGCAAACACTCAACTACGAATCGGAACTTTATGCTTTTATGGATGCTAAATACCCGAATATCCTAAAGGAAATATTAGAGAAAGAGAAGTTGGATGATGCTTTAACCAAAAAAATTGAATCTGCTTTGACAGAGTTTGCTAAGATTTTTAAAGTGTAAATATGGCAACTACAAGGGATATTAAGCGCAAAGTTTCGAGCATTGCAAACACTCAGAAAATAACAGGTGCTATGAAGATGATAGCATCTGTTAAACTACGACATGCTAATAATGCCGTATTAAGAATGAGACCATATGCCGATGCTGTAAGTGCTATTGTAGGAAAGCTGTCATCTTCATTTACATTTGTCGATAATCCACTGCTTACGCTGAGAAAAGAAAAAAGAACAGAAATTATTTTGGTTACATCTGACAAAGGATTATGCGGTGCATCAAATCATAATGTTATTATTGCTGCAGAAAAAATGATGAAATTAAAATCTAAAAAAGATGTTGATTCGGAAACAACGATTATAGGACGGGTTGGAATTAGATATGCTAGTTTTTACAACTGGAATATAGGTGACCAATACGCCGGCATTCTCGAAAAGCAGATACTGTTTTCAGATGCAAAACTTGTTGCTGACAAAGTTATTAAACGATTTATAGATGGAAAAATAGATACGGCATATTTAATATTTGAGAAGTTTAAATCAGTCTTGTCCCAAAAAGTGACAGAAATTAAAATTGCTCCAATTAATAAGTTAACGAGCAAACAGGGTATCGGCACTCAGTATATTTTTGAACCGGAGAAAGAAGAACTCCTTAAAGTCCTATTGCCTAAACTTATTTATTCTGAAGTTTACAGGGCGTTCTTGGAAGCAGTAGCGAGCGAACAAGCAGCCAGAATGACAGCAATGGATGCGGCAACGAAAAATGCTGCCGAAATGATACAGCATCTTACTCTTGCCTTTAACAAAGCAAGGCAGGCTCAGATTACAAGAGAGCTGATAGAGATTTCATCAGCTATTGAAGCAATGAAATAATGGAGAAAAATATGGAAGTAAATGAAGGAAAAATTGTCCAGATTATCGGCGTTGTTGTTGATGTTTTCTTTGAGAGCGGGAAAATGCCTGCTATTTTCAATGCTCTTGAGGTAAAAGGTATAGATCGCAAACTTATTTTAGAAGTAGAACAGCATATTGGTGATGATAAGGTTAGGACTGTTGCGATGGATTCAACCGACGGTCTGTCAAGAGGCGTAAAAGTAACAGATACTGGTGCTCCTATAAAAGTGCCTGTCGGAGAAGCCGTGCTTGGTAGAATAATGAATGTTTTAGGCGATCCGGTTGATAAGAAGGGAGAGATCAAAGCTGATACATATTTAAAAATACACCGTGAAGCACCTGCATTTACCGAGCAGGACACAACAAATGAAATGTTTGAAACGGGAATTAAGGTAGTTGATCTTCTTGCTCCGTATTCTAAAGGAGGAAAAACAGGTCTTTTCGGCGGCGCAGGTGTGGGCAAAACCGTTTTGATTATGGAACTTATCCATAATGTTGCAAGCCATCACGGAGGATATTCGGTATTTTGCGGTGTAGGCGAAAGAACAAGAGAGGGCAACGATCTTTATAGAGAAATGACCGAATCCAAAGTACTTTCAAAAACCGCATTGATTTATGGGCAGATGAATGAGCCTCCAGGCGCCCGTGCAAGAGTAGGGCTGACTGGTTTGACAGTTTCGGAATATTTTAGAGATGAAATGCATCAGGATCTTCTCTTATTTATAGATAATATATTTAGATTCACCCAGGCAGGGTCGGAAGTTTCAGCTTTGCTGGGACGTATTCCTTCTGCTGTTGGATATCAGCCTACTTTGGGTACGGATATGGGTGAACTGCAGGAGCGCATTGCCTCTACTCAAAAAGGTTCAATTACGTCGGCTCAGGCAGTTTATGTTCCCGCAGATGATTTAACCGATCCGGCGCCTGCAACAACATTTAGTCATCTTGATTCTACAACCGTGCTTTCGCGGCAAATTGCCGAACTTGGGATATATCCGGCAGTTGATCCTCTCGATTCATCATCGAGAATATTGGATCCGGCCGT
>CAZAPZ010000111.1:0-4705 GCA_964487285.1 uncultured Campylobacterales bacterium
TTTTATCAGTCAGTATCATTTTTTCTAACTTTTTTTCAACGCTGTCCGGCAACTTAAGACCGTGCGAGGAAAATAGTTTCAAACCGTTATCTTCATACTGATTATGCGATGCCGAAATAACAATCGCAGCATCGGCTCTCATCGACCGAACAAGAAATGCCATTGCAGGAGTAGGCATAGGGCCTACAAGCAATGCTTTAGCGCCGATAGAAGCTATTCCGCTTGCTAAGGCATTTTCCAACATATATCCGGAAATTCTCGTATCCTTTCCAATGAGAATTTTACATCCCGGTTTATCTTGTTCATATTTGCAATAATAGCTGATAGCTCTGCCGAGTCTGAATGCTATCTCAGGAGTCATAGGATAGCTGTTTGCTCTTCCTCTTATTCCATCCGTACCAAATAATCGATTCATAATTCCTCTCTAATATTTTTATCAGTCCGGTCTTAATGCAGCCTTTATCATGCTAATTTTCTTTGTCCAGCCTTTTTTTACCTTTACAATTAGATCAAGAAAAACAGTTCTATCCAAGAGGAGTTCTTCTATCGCTTTTCTCGAGCTTATGCCGATTTGTTTTATCATTTTTCCGTTTTTACCGATTATTATTGGCCGCTGCGATTCCCTGTCAACCCAGATAGCAGAGTGGATATACTGAATTCCATTTTCTCTTATTTTCATCTCATCAATCATAACCGCTATCTGATGAGGAAGCTCTTTACTCAATAATTCCATAGCTTTAGCTCTTATTATATTTGCTATGAGTGTGCGTTCGGTTTCGAGGCTCAGTTGATCTTTATCATAAACAGCGTTTGATTCAGGTATAAAATCAAGTATAATATTATTTAATTTATCAAGACTACCGATGGCGAATGAAAAAACAAGCGTGCGAAGATTGTACTCATTATATTTGCCGTCATAGAATCCGTCATTGCTATTTACCAATAGGATAGAGGGCTTTTTCTTAAGAGCTGCGAAATTAATAAGTTCATCTATGCCTATTTGTGAATTTGGAAGAGCGGTTATTAGAATCAAATCGGCCCGACTAATTTCCGATTTTATTGAATCGATCAAAAATTGTGTCATTTTGTTAGTTTTGCTTGGCAAGCCGGCACAATCGGAAAATATTATCTGGTAATCAGATTTACTTATTATTCCTCTGATAGGCATCCATGTTGTTTCAGGCTTTTTTGTTACTGGAGATAATTCGGCCTCAATCAATCTATTAAAAAGCGTAGATTTGCCGGAATTAGTGGGACCTATTAGAGCAATGTATCCAGCTTTATGCTTCATTTTCTCATTTTTATTAACAATTTCTCAGCAGCGTTTTCTTGAGCGGATTTTATACTGCTTCCATGCGCTTCCGATGACAATTTACCAATAGTTACCATTACTCTATATAAAGGGGAATGGTCTGGTCCTTTGACATTGATAGTTTTGTATTCAGGCATTTTTTTCCACAATTTTTGTGTCGTCTCTTGGAGTTCTGATTTAGGGTCTTTAAGATTACCTATTTTATCAATATATGGCGAAAAAATTTTATCTATGAGTTCTTGAGTTTTGTTGAAACCATTTTTTATATAGATAGCTCCTATTACCGATTCCATACAGTCGGAAACAATGGATTTTTTTTCTTTTCCGCCATTTGCCATTTCAGATTTGCTCAGTCTAATGAGATCTGGTAAGCCCATATCTCTTGCAATTTCATCAAGACCATTTCGGTCAACCAGTTTTGCCCTTATTTGAGACATTTTGCCTTCGCTGAAATCACTAAATTGTTTAAATATGCAATCGGTTATAGACAATTCAAGGACGGCATCTCCAAGAAATTCGAGTCTCTCATTATTTGGACAATCGTTAGCTATCGAATACGATCTATGCGTCAAAGCGGTGTCCATAAGTTCTTTATCATTAATTATATTAGAAAGCTCTTTATACAGCTTATTAGCTTTTTCTGTATAATTTTTATCATTCCGGACGGTGTTTGGAGGGTAACTCATCTTAATTATTTATTTTCGTAATTTTCTTTTTTTACGGCGTTTTGCAGCTTGAGGCTTCGCCCGTTTTTCATCGGATTCATCTTCAATAACTATTCTCAAGCCATATAAATAACTTACGGTATTGCTATCTATGCTATATATTAGATCTTGTAATAAATCGTAGGATTCTTTTTTATATTCAACGAGAGGGTCGCGCTGCCCATATCCTCTTAGTCCTACAGCATCTCTCAAGCCATCCATTTGATATAAATGATCTTTCCAGAGAGCGTCCAAAGTATTTATCATAACCGCTTTTTCCAGATCTCGCATCTCTTTTTCTCCGATAAGTTCTTCTTTTTGGTTGTATTGATCTTTTAAGTAGATAAATAGTTTGTTTTTTGTTACATCGTTATTTCTTGGACTGAGTTCACCATCCGATAACGGTATCTCAGAATGAAACTGCTTTCTGAATCCCTGTCTTAAGTCGGGAATACCGACATTATTCGAGCTTGCATCTTCATTGAGGAACTTGATTATAAGTTTGTCAAGCAAAATATCTACTGTGTCAAACAGGTAGCTTTTAAGCTCTTTACCTTCAAGTATCAGTCTTCTTCTATCGTAGATTACTTCACGCTGTATGTTCATGACATCATCATATTCGAGGAGATGTTTTCTCTGATTAAAATGAAAGAATTCTACTTTCTTTTGAGCATTTTCAACAGCCTTTGTCACCATCTTGCTCTCTATCGGTTCTCCGTACTTTGTTCCGAGCTTTTCCATAACAAACTTTATTCTTTCAGATCCGAATATTCTCAAAAGATCATCATCCAGCGATAGAAAAAATCGGCTTAAGCCTGGATCGCCCTGTCTTCCGGATCGTCCTCTAAGCTGGTTATCAACCCTTCGTGATTCCTGCCTTTCAGTCCCTATAATATAAAGCCCTCCGGCCGATCTTGCATCATCGTCAAGTTTTATATCAACGCCTCGCCCTGCCATGCTTGTTGAAATAGTTATTGCTCCTCGTCTTCCCGCATTTTCTATGATTTTGGCTTCCTGTTCATTATGTTTGGCATTGAGAACAACATGGGGCATTTTCTTACTGCGCAGCATTTTATGGAGAACCTCCGATTTCTCAACGGATGTTGTTCCAATCAAAGATGGCTGACCTCTTTTATGTGCATTAATAATCTCATTTACCACTGCTTCGTTACGTTCTTTTTCGGTCTTAAATATAAGATCGTTTTTATCTTCTCTTATCATTGGCCTATTGGTAGGCATAACAACAACATCAAGATTGTAAATCTCTTTAAACTCGGCTGCTTCGGTATCTGCGGTTCCGGTCATGCCCGATAGTTTTTTATACATTCTGAAGTAATTTTGAAGTGTGATAGTCGCATAAGTCTGTGATTCTTTCTGAATCTTGACATGCTCTTTTGCTTCAAGAGCCTGATGGAGACCGTCTGAATATCGTCTACCTGCTAAAACTCTTCCTGTAAATTCGTCAATAATCATCACTTGACCGTTCTTGAGCAGATAGTCAACATCGTTTTTAAAAAGAACATTAGCCCTTAAGGCGTTATCGCAGGCATGAACCCACTTTATATTTGATGCATCATAAAGATTTGGTATATGCAGAAATTTTTCTATTTTTTCAATAGCGCTCTCTTTAAATGTGCACTGCTTATCTTTCTCATCTATATCATAATCTTCTTTGGAAAGTTTTTTAACTGCTTTGTCCGATTGATAGTATATATCAGTTGAATCCTCTGTTGGACCTGATATGATAAGCGGTGTTCTTGCTTCATCAATCAGCGCAGAATCCACCTCATCGACAACTGCAAAGTTAAAGCCGCGCTGAACGTAGTCTTTTAGATCAAAAGACATATTGTCTCTCAGATAATCAAAACCGAACTCATTGTTAGTGCCATAGACGATATCAGCCGCATAAACTGATTTTCTTACAGATACCACCAATTCTACATCTTTCGGGTTTTTGTCTTTAGGCTTTATGAGATAACTTGAGCCGTCAGATTGTATGATTCCAATCGAAAGACCCATACTTATATAAATAGGAGCCATCCAAAGGGCATCTCTTTTTGCAAGATAATCATTTACGGTAACTAAGTGCGATCCTTTGTCCGACAATGCGTGAAGCGCAAGCGGAAGTGTCGCAGCCATGGTTTTTCCTTCACCTGTTTTCATTTCTGCAATTTTGCCCTGAGCTAATACTGCAGCACCCATAATCTGAACATCAAAAGGTCGCATTCCGAGTGTTCTTTTGGCGACTTCTCGTGCTATAGCGAAGAATTCGGGCATAATTTCTTCATACTTTTCAGCCCTTGCCCTATCTCTCAATTTGTCAATTCTATCCCTTAACTCATCATCTGATACATTTTTCAGATTATTCTCAAACCGATTAACAGTTTCAACGATTTTCGTTAATCCTTTGAGAGTCCGTTCGTTTTTAGTTCCAAAAAGTTTCTTTGCAACAGCGCCAAGCACGCATTCACCTCACCTATTTTTTCAAATAATAGCATTAGTATGCATAATATCAACCCGCAATATAATAATCGTACGATATATATATTTGGAAATTATAACCGACGCAGCAATCGCGCGCTAATATTGCCGCTGAGGATTGTTTTAGGTGCATAAGGTCGGGTTAATGCATAGAAATTCTTTTTGTCTATTGAAGTTGATTTTTTAATCTGACTGAATAGAATAAACT
>CAZAPZ010000112.1:0-4449 GCA_964487285.1 uncultured Campylobacterales bacterium
ATCGGATAAATCTACCCAAAACGATGAGGAATCTACTTTTGTGACCGTTAGGCATGCTCCGTTTACAGAAATACTGTCACCTTCTGTTACTTGCAAATCCGATCTTATTTTAAAACTATATCCGTTTGTATATGTTTTTTTGGTTACAATATCACCAACTTCTTCTACGATACCACTGAACATTAGAAATACCCTTTCACTGTGAGATCTTCGCCTATCCGAACAAATTGAGTTTTTTTTAGTGTTGACGCATTTTTCATCAAACTTACACCGTTACCATTAAATAGTGGAATACCTTTTCCTCCCAGTAATTTTGGTGCAATGAAAATAATTCCTTTGTCATATAAATTTTCTGTTAAAAACGATTTGTGAATAGCAGAACCGCCTTCTACCATTATGCTCATTATACCCATATTATATAGAGTTTTTACTATTTGGCGAATATTCAGCATTCCGTTATTATTTTGAACCTGTTTAACTACTATATCTTTGTTCAATTTTTCTAATTTAGATTTATTAACATTAAACCCGCAAAAAATAATGAGGCCTTTTGGGTTTTCTAAAAGTTTCGGATAACCGAGTTTTAATTCGGCATCCGGTATGATTCTAAAGAAATTGCCGCTTTTTTTGTAAGGAAGAAGCATGGGATTATCTCGTATAGCCGTGCCAACTCCAACCAATATGGAATCGTATCTTGCTCTTAATCGTTTTGAATATTGCCTCGCAATACTGCCGGTTATTGGACCGCCGCCCGTTCCATCCGCAAGTTGTCCGTCAAGCGTAATTGCAGCTTTCATTAATATAAACGGCCGCCTCTTTGCAATGCAAGTAAAAAACGGTTCGTTGATCTTTTTCGCTTCTTTTTCGCAGACGCCAGCTGCTACTTCGATGCCTGCATCCTTCAAACGATTTATTCCGCCTTCTGCAATTGGATTCGGATCTCGTGTTGCAATTATGACTGTTTTTATCTTTTGTTTTATGATAGATAATGTACAGGGCTGGGTTTTGCCGTAATGATTGCACGGTTCAAGTGTCACATACAATTTAGAGCCTTCTGCAGCACTTCCGGCTTTTTTTAATGCTTCTATTTCTGCATGATCGCCGCCTGCATGAGTGTGGTATCCTTTGGATATCAGGCGATTATTTTTTACAATTATAGCCCCCACAACAGGGTTAGGTGATGTTTTGCCGATTCCTTTTATAGCTTCTTTCAAGGCAATTTTCATCCAATATCTATCTTTTTTTTCCGTCATTTCTTTAGTATACCGCTATCAACTGCCATATATTGATGATTATTTATAAATCTTGCGAGGCTAACTTTAAAGCTTTTTGCATACATGCTTTTACTTGATCTTTTAAAGTTAAATTTTTTAATGATAAATCTATTGTAGCTTCAAGAAAACCGTACCGATTGCCGCAATCGTATCTTTTGCCTGAGAATTTTAAACCATATACCTGTTCGTCTTTAGCCATCAAGTTTATTGCATCGGTCAATTGAATCTCTCCGTTCTTGTCAGGATGTATCTTTGATAAATATTTAAATATCGACTCGGAAAGTATATATCTTCCTACAACTGCCAAATTAGAAGGAGCGTCTTGAGGGTCGGGTTTTTCAACGAGTCCTTTGATTTTATAGATTCCGTTTTCCTCTTTTGCATCAATGATTCCGTATTTTTCCGTATTTTTACGATCAACTTCCATCACTGCAATAACCGATGCTCCTGTTTTGTTATAGACGCTTATCATCTGTTTTAAGACAGGCACTTTTGAATCTATTATATCGTCGCTTAATACTATTGCGAACGGTTCGTTTATAATTGGTTCGGCCCTTAAAATTGCGTGACCTAAGCCCAATGGATTTCTTTGTCTTATGTAAATATATGTTGCGCTATCGGAAAGTCTGTCCACCGATTTTATTAGATCTTCTTTCCCTTTAAATCTTAAAAGCGATTCAAGTTCGTAGGAATGATCAAAATAATCTGCTATGGATCTATTACCCCTTCCTGTAATGATGATAATCTTTTCAATTTCACTATCTATCGCTTCTGCAACGCCGTAATGAATAAGCGGTTTATCTATGAGAGTCAGCATAGCTTTCGGAATAGATTTTGTGGCAGGTAAAAATCGTGTTCCAAAACCTCCAACGGGGAAAACAGCCCGCGTTATTTTTTTAAATGCCAATTTAACCCTCCTTTAGCACTTTATAAATAAGCTGAATCACATGGCAATATTTATATTATTTAATCTTGACGCTTGTGATGCAGTTTCTATGAGTGTTGTCTCTTTTTTTTGCTATAGATTTTTCTGAATAACCTATTGACAGGTCTTCCTATAATCGGTGATATTGATACAACAGATGATGCTTTTCCTTTGCTCAACACATCTTCTGCAAATCCTACCGACAGTGCAAGATAGCTATAAAGTTCATCTTCAGTGAAAAGAAACGCCTCTTTTGTTAAATGTTTATGAGTAGGAAAAAGTAACGCGCTCTCTTTAAATATAAATTTTGATGTTTCAAACGAAAACAGAGTATTGCAAATAGTGCATTTTAACAGTTTATCAAGATCATAATGCAAGTTGTGCAAAGTAAACTTTACCTGTTTTGAATATTTTGCAGAAAGCATCATATCCGCCTTTATCTCTATAATGCTGTGCATTGCCGAAGATAATAACCGATTCTCAACTTTTGGATTTATATAATATCGGTGAATGGCAACATCAGCTGCAAGATGAGAAAAATAACCTAAAGCAAAAACCTTTTTGCGATCGCTGTCGGCCTTTTCCATAATGTTAAAGGCTGTATTCCAGTTATGACTATGATAGTCGGGATTACAATATTTTTTGCCTATTGTGAGGTCGGGAGCTATATTTCCATATAAAAATGCATCTAAGTTAGAATAGATCAGTGCCGACATGTTGAGCATATTAGAAGAATCTCCGATTAAACTATTAGCTACAAACATATGCGCAGCGCTTCCCCATGCAGCTGCATTGTGTGGGAACATAGCCAGCATGATTATCATTGTAATTATAGTTATTATCACACTCATCATGATAGGCGGAATTGTTTTTTTATCAACTTACCGTAATAGGATGCAGACATCTGAGAATCATACTGAAATTTTTTCAGTTTTTGATATGGCAAGATCGTCTATTTCTATTGCCATTAGTTTTAAAGTCTTTTTTATGTCATAAAGATTAGTTAAGATGCCGGATCTTACTTCTTTGGTTATATCAGTAAGATTGTTAAATAAATCAGTGTAATAGTCGATGCCATCATCAAGATTTTTGTTAAAAATCATCAGATATTTTTTTTGTTTATCTGTTATGAAAGCATTGCCCGCATTTATCTTATTTTTTAAGAAATCAATGTAATAATCTAACTCTTTTATAAACATATTAGGACGATTGTTTCTGTCAATAACATCGGATCTTCCGTAAATATGATTTATCATCTCTTTTAAGCTTATGATTTTGGAGAAATATGCCATATCCGGTCCTGGGCAAACGGACACTCCTTCTTGGTCAACCTTTTCGTTTAGGTTGTTTGCCATTAGTGCTGATTTGCTCAATCCGGTACAAAGGCAAGCTTTTTGGACTATTTCTTTGTATTTTATTTGATATTCATTTTTGGATATTGTTCTATTATCTAAATCTTTTTTTATCTCTTTTAGCTTTAGCTTTTGATATTGAGACGAAGCCGTGCAAATAGGCTTTTCGGTAAACTCTTTATTGGCGATAAGGAATTTTTTAGGACAAAAACTGCCCGGTTTTCCCCTTTCAACCAAAGATAGTTGTTCGAGATCTTTTGTGTTGTTTTTAAGACTGTTGAATAGGATACCGAGAGGCGATATATTACTTAAATATAGATCATTTTCCTTTGCTTCCAGTAGCTTGTTTCTCGTAATCTTATCAAGGTTAGTGACTTCGGGAACTAAAAGAAAAGGTGTGCCCCATCCTACCGAATCTACATGGTAATAATCAAGCAGAAACTGATGTTCGGAGGCTGTTCCAACCCCGCCCTGAGCGCTGATTTTTAACGGTAATGTTGTCTTAGGTATAGGCCGTTTCTTTTTGGATAACGACTGTTTTAGGATTTGAAAGAGTGATTGCGTAAGCTCTTCCCGCTTATCACTAAATTTAGATAGTATCGGACCTAAAAGATATCCGTCGGTTGCAAAAGCGTGACCGCCGCAATTTAAGCCTGATTCAACCCTATATTCTGAAACCCATAGGCCTTTTTTTGCAAGAAATTTTCCTTGAATAAAAGCTGATCTATAGTCACTAACCTTAAGCACAATTTTCTTTTTTATTTTCCCGTTCTCATTCGGATAAAAATCTTCAAATTGTCCGGCATAACCGTACAAAGTTGGATTTATTCCGGCAGAAAGGATTATCGAAGATTCCAGAGTGCTGTTTGCATATCCTCTAAGCGCAGCATGGGCGTCC
>CAZAPZ010000113.1:0-4240 GCA_964487285.1 uncultured Campylobacterales bacterium
GATCTTGTTGTTAAAGTCAAAGAGCCTATAGAATCGGAATATAAATATTTCACTAAAGATAAACTGCTTTTTACATATCTTCATCTTGCGTCATCAAAGAAACTGACAGAAGCTCTAATGTCATCAGGAATAACTGCCATTGCATATGAGACTGTTGTTAAAAACGGTACGTTACCCCTTTTAGCTCCAATGAGCGAAATCGCAGGTAAAATGGCTTCATTGGTAGGCTGTTTTTATTTATCTGAACCGTTTGGCGGCAATGGAGTTTTGCCCAATGGAATGCCTGGCGTTCCACCTGCCAAAGTTCTTGTTATCGGAGCAGGCGTTGTAGGTGCAAATGCTGCGCTAACCGCAAAAGGTATAGGCGCAGATGTTACAATAGCTGATATTGACACCGACAAACTTAAAATAATGGAACAAAGAGGTCTGAAAACCGTTTATGCTCATCGGTTAGCCATTGCCGATCTGCTTAAAACAACCGATCTTGCAATTGGAGCCGTGCTTGTTCCGGGAGGTGCCGCACCAAGGGTTATAACAAAAGAGATGATTAAAGATATGAAAAAGGACGCTGTAATTGTAGATGTAGCTATTGATCAAGGAGGTTGCACCGAAACATCTCACCCGACTACGCATCTTAATCCAATATTCAAGACTTTCGGCGTTACTCAATATTGTGTTGCAAATATGCCTGCAGCCTATGCAACAACAGCGACAGAGGCGCTTTCCAACGCAACCTATAGCTACGCAATTAAAATTGCAAACGGCTGGAAAAAGGCTATGAAAGATGATGCCGGATTTATGGACGGACTTAACATTGCAAACGGAAAAATTACAAATGCCGCAGTTGCCAAATCGTTAAAACTGCCTTATGTTTACCCAAATGATATAATTTAATTTGAATTCGGTGGAATAAACGGATTCAGATAAACGGAGGTAAATATGGGAAATAGTTTTTTTGATAAAGGCAGTAGGTATTCTGAGTTTGAAGACAACAAATCTATTTTGTCGGCTTTTGAAGAGATAGCAAGAACAAAGGATATTTCGCTTGATCTGAAAGGAGATTCATCGGTGGATGACATTGCATCATCACTTGGAGTTGAAACGGGTGATCTTCTTTTAATAATCAATGAAAAAAGCGGAACTCTTCCACTTTTTTTGTCAGCTCACCCTAAATATGCTCCAAAAGCTCCTGATACAGGAGGAAGGCCTGATTGGATGAATGGTGAAATGAACGAACTCGATGTTCGAAACAGCATTGCAAAAGGAGTGGATCCATTTGGAATAATCATGAAAGCCGTTGCAGACTTGCATGGCGAGATACTGCATTTGATCAATGTGTTTGAGCCTGTGCCACTTTATTCTGCGCTTGGAAGAAAAGGATTTGAACATTTTTCCGAACAGAAGGATGGTGTTTGGCATATCTACTTTTTCAATACTGGAGTAAAACAACAAACCCAACCTCAAGGTTTTTTTCATCCTCATCAAGAAGAACAGGGTAAAAATACGGTTGATGTACGCGGACTTGAGCCGCCTCAGCCTATGGTTAAAATTTTGGAAGCACTTGCAGATTTGCCTGAAAACGAAACCTTGCTGGTACATCATTTTAGAAGACCAAAACACCTCTATCCGAAACTTGAAGAAAAGGGATATACTGTAGAAACGGAAGAGGCCGGTACCGATCATATTATTTTAAGAATTCATAAGTGAGCACAAGTTTAGCAACTGAATTTGCTCCGCCGCTTGACATAGTAGAACGCTATTTTATAACCGCTATTGTCATGCTGGCTCTATTTTTCACTGCGGTAATTTTTGAACCGACAATATTGATAGGAGCTGCCGTTTCATTCAAGACGGCAGCTGTTACGCATATACTCACACTTGGTTTTGTTTCTATGACTATGATAGGCGCGCTTTATCAGATGACGCCTGTAATATTTGAGGTAAGAATCTACAGCTACAAACTCGCAAGACTTCAATTTTGGATTTACATTATCGGTGTTATAGGTCTTGTTGTTTCGTTTTGGACAGGCGATACAAAATTGCTTATGATGTTTGTAAGCATAGTTACATTAGGTGTAATTTTATTTGCTTTAAATATTGGAATCGGTCTTCTTAAGGTGAAAAAATGGAGCATAAGCGGTCTTTTTATCGCTATGGGAGTTTTATACTTTGCAGTTGCGGCAATTTTGGCAAATTTCGTTGGAGCATCGTTAATCCATAGTTCAAATATAGGATTTCCAACTCTGCTTTTATGGCATATAGATGTTGCTATGAACGGATGGATATTCTTCATTATTTTCGGAGCAACTCTTGAACTTTTTCCAATGTTTCTTTTAAGTAGAAAATATAGTGTTGTGTATTCCAAAATTGCTATGGTCATTATTTCAATTTTAATATGGCTGCCGATTGTGTCAAAGTTTGCGCGGTTTAGTGTGCCGATACAGGTTTATTTGCTTTTGTTCATAACGTCCGTATTCCTAATTGTTTGTCAGATAATAATAATATATGCTAAAAGAATGAGAAGGAAACTTGATATTCCATTGTCAGAAGGTAGAATGGCTTTTCTCTTTCTAATCTTATCAATTGCAGTTAAATTTGTCGGTTTAAGCTGGCAGCTATCCGGCTTTCTCTTTTTTGTGGGATTTTGCGGAACTTTAATTTTAAGTCAACTCTATAAGATTTTTCCATTTCTGGTATGGTTTCATGCATACGGAAATTTGATAGGTAAAGAGAAAGTTCCGCTGCTTTCTGAAATGCTTAATAATCTGTTTTTACAATATCAAGAGATTAGCTGGTATATAGCACTTGGTTTTTTATCTATTGGATTAGCTTTAAAAATTGTTCCGCTGATGATTTTAGGCTCCATTATAGCAATTTTGAGCCTGCTATTGTTTTCGGTAAACTTTGCAAAAGTGCACAAACATTTAAATGCTTAAACATTCAAGGATTAACCTCTGGTAATATTAAAATTGGAAGATAGAAATGTCGTATAATCACAGCCATTCAATTAACAACTACAGCAAAGCCTTTGCAATTGGCATTACACTCAATATTATTTTCGTTGTCATTGAAACCGGTTACGGGATTACCGCCGGTTCCTTGGCGCTGATTGCAGATGCCGGACACAACTTAAGTGACGTAATAAGCCTTTTACTTGCGTGGGGAGCAAGCTATCTTGCGTTAAAACAGCCTACAGAGAAAAGAACTTACGGTTTTCGCAGAGTAACAATACTGGCTTCTTCGGTTAGTGCAATTTTGCTGCTTGTTGTGCTTGGCGGAATAGTATGGGAAGCTATTGGACGACTCGCCAATCCTCAACCGGTTCATAGTATGACTGTTGTTATTGTTGCTGCCATTGGGGTTGTTATTAATACGGCAACCGCACTGTTGTTTGTCTCCGGTCAAAAACATGACTTAAATATCAGGGGTGCATACCTTCACATGGCTGCTGATGCCGGTGTTTCCCTTGGTGTGGTTGTTGCAGGAATAGTCATTATGATTACCGGCTGGCTATGGATTGATCCTGCAATAAGTCTTATTCTTGTAGTAGTCATTTTAGTAGGAACCTGGAATCTGCTTCACGAGTCTATAAACCTTTCCGTTGATGCAGTACCGCAAGATATCAATATATCCGGTATAAAAGATTATCTGACAAAAATAGAGGGTGTATCGGAAATACACGATTTGCATGTTTGGGCATTAAGCACAACTCAAACAGCTTTAACAGCTCATCTGGTTATTACCAAAAACTTGATAGATAACGAATTTCTGAAGGAGATACAGCAGCATCTTCATGATAACTTTGACATTGAACATGCGACAATTCAGGTGGAAAAAGAAAATACGGAAAATAACTGCATGTTGAATCGTTCGGAATGTGTTTGAAGATCTTACATGATTAAAATGCAAGAGATAATTGAATCAAAATGGTAAACTTAAGCAAAACAGAATTGAGATAATAGTTTGCCCGATAAAGGACATTGTCTAATTCTTTAGTTAAAACTATGAATACCCTGTAACACCTTTTTACGCAACCTCTTCCTTTTTTTCAAGATATTTTTTGTTAAGAGCACAAACGGATTGAAATAGCTTGACCATCAGCATCTGCTATAGTCTCATGTTTTATGCCATCTTGATTTTTTGGTTCTTTTTCATCGAAGAAGAAAAAGAACGTTTAAACAAAAGGTTTTTTGATAATGTTAAATGAAAGATAAGAGAGACTATCGCAGTCTAACAAAAT
>CAZAPZ010000114.1:0-4225 GCA_964487285.1 uncultured Campylobacterales bacterium
TTCCCTATACAGATAATGAACTCAATCTAATATTCTTTACTTCATACGAAAAGAATAATCTCTAAAAACTTAGAGCTGCAGTATAAGAACATTATAAGACCACTGCACAATAAGTGCTTTCGCAGAAGGCTAAGGTTGGGTGCGATTTAGAAATTAAAGGGTTAGGCTTGACTATGAGGAATTCTAAAGCAACTGTGTGTGAAGATTTTAAAGGCAATGTTACCATTTTATACAAGGGCAAAAAAATGAACTACACTGCATACAGGAGAGCAGAAAAGCGGACATTTCTACTTTGCGTTGACAGGTTTGATCCAGTTCTCGCTGTTTAATACTATAGAGATAAACCTAAATGCATCATATTTCTGATATGCTTTTCCCACACCACTGTACATTTCAGCGATGCTTTTATACTGGGCCATTGCATAATACATCTTGAGCCTTTGATACCTTTTAGCTTATGATGCGAAGTAAAATGGTATCCTTTTGAAGACAGATTTCTTATTTCTCCTTTTATATTCTTTCCATTGTGTATCAAGACAGCAGCTATTGTTTTTCTAAACCGTGGTTTTTTGCGCTTTTCATGCGGTAATATTTTTTCGGTATTTCTCATTTCAATTCCATGTTTCTCCAAAAGTTTGTAGAGACCCGGACGGCTTACACAAAGTTTATCTGCTGCTTTAGAAATATTGCCGTTGTAGCGTTGAATTGCCCTTAATAAAATTTTGTTTTCATATTCCCATAAATATTCTTTTAAAGGTTTAATTATATCTTGATTACATTCTAAACCCAGATCACTGCTTGATATAAGGTGATTTTCGGATAATACGATGGCTTTTCTTATTTTGTTGATTAGTTCTCTAATATTACCCGGCCAGGAATATTCAAGCAAGTTTTCTTTTGCTTCAACGGTAAAATCTTTTAGTTTAACATTCAACTCCTTTGAGAATTTATTGATAAAAAAATGAGTTAAAGTATATATATCTTCGCCGCGATCTCTAAGCGGCGGCAAGTTGATTCTAAATGTTGAAAGCCTGTGATACAGATCTTCTCTTAAAGCTTTTTCTTCAACCATCTCCTCGATATTTTTATTTGTTGCGCTTATAACACGTACATCTACAGATAGCGTAGTGTTGCTTCCCAACCTATCAAATTGTGATGTTTCTAAAAATCTCAAAAACTTAGGTTGAATTTTTAATGATAAATCTCCGATTTCATCAAGAAACAGAATACCTTTGTTTGCCATTTCAATTTTGCCCTTTTTTGCTTTAACTGCACCGGTGAAAGCACCTTTCTCGTAACCGAAAAGCTCTGATTCAAAAAGATCTTCTGGTATAGCGCTGCAATTAATACTCACAAACCGATGCTTTGATCTTTTGCTCTTCTCATATATTGCACGAGCTGCCAGCTCTTTACCTGTTCCGGTTTCGCCTGTTATCAAAATAGGATAATCTACCGTAGCCAATTTCCTTATCAACGAAAAAGTATTTAACATTTGTTCACTATTGCCAATCATAAATAAATTATCCATAGTCAATTCACCTCTTTTACCAGACAAACGTTCCGAACTCATCTTATGTATATTGCGTTTTTAACATACCATAACTGAGTAAATAAGATTAACTCCATAACCAGGATGCCGCTAAAGCCAATACAAGAAATCATTTGTTGTATGATATAAAGTTAGCTATTAATACTTTTTCATATTATACATCAATTTTATGATCTTTCAATCAAAAAATATATTAATTATATGACGAATTTTACGCACCTATCACCGAAAGATGATAGATTTATGTGTGTAAAGTTTTATGACAGTCCAAAACACTTTAGCAATCAGTTAAACCTCCATAATAATATTTAGAGTGTCAATAAACTTTACACTTTTTTAAGTTTTAAATTTCAAGAATTATGGATTATGGCATCCTTACAGCAATGGAACACTTTTTGCTTATATGCGTCAACAGCACATAAGGTGCTATAAAGGAGGAAAAGGTGAAGAGGCTATTAGGTGTTATATCTATAATATTTATTGTATCTTTAACGGCGAATGCACAGACGAGAGTCGGTCAAAATATGATATTGCTGGATAACAATCAGCTTTCAAAAATAGACGCAAAGGGTGCATATAGATTTCTTAGAGTAAACATTGAAAACCAGAAAATTATTTTATGGGATGAACAATTCATAAATAATAATGCTCAATTACAATTAGAAAACCAAAATAAATCCTCGATTATAACAAATAATACTAATTATTTTGGATATAAAACTGACAATGCATTTTTTGAATAAAGGGCCCTTTTTTAAAAACATTGCAGAAATTTTTTTTGGAGGTATTGAAATGAGACATGGATTTTTATCGCTCATAGCAGCGACAGGTATGGTAGGTTTGATGGCAATTGCGGCAAATGCAGGTGGAATGACAGCTTTATCTAACAGTTCCTTAGCAAATGTTAGCGCAAAAGGTATAAGTATAAACCAAAACAGTGGTATTAATCTTTCTGGAAATGCCGGATCTCATGCAACAGGTATTGTGATTGCAAACTCTTCAGGATCTGCTGTAAACGATCAGGTTAATCTAAATGCACAACTACGTGTAAGGCATTTCGCGCTTAGACAGTGGAATAATGGGACTGCTTTCAATGATATCCAGGTATCAACTGCTCCTACAAATACAGGTTCCGGCGGAGCCTGGAACAATGCACGCACAAATAACAACGGACATCATGGCAGACATTCCTTATTTAATGGCGGTCATCACGGATGGAGTTGGAGCCATCTTATCGGAAACAAATATTACTACTCAAAATACAATAGCTCCAAGACATCTAATAGTAATGTGAATTTATCTGGAAGTGCTCAGCATGGCGCAACTGGTTTTGTGATTGCCAATATGGCTTCTTCTGCAGTCAATAACCAGCTCAATGTTAATGTCCAGAAAACAGCACGTTATTTTAATTTAAAACAGTGGAATAATGGAACGGCTATAAACAATGTTAGCGCTTACGGTAGTTATTAATATCAGTAAAAACAGGGAAAATTGGGAATTAGAGAGAGGAATAGCACTCCTCTCTCTTTCCTTTGGAGGATTTATGAGAAGCAAGCTAATTATTGGCGTTTATACCCTCTTCTTAACAATTATTGCATTTTCTGCTGCGAATGTCAAGGCTGAGATGCTGCCTTTAGCAGATAGTACATTAGCCAATGTATCTGCAAAAGGAATAGATATCAAAATGTTTATATACAATACAGTAAAAGTCGGTCTTTTGCAAAATGGCAGCTTCTCTGGGGAAATTGGAGGTACACCTATTAAGATTTTTACGGGTAGCGCAGATAATATGAATAAAAATACCCCCTTCACGCAGACTTCTCTAAATACTATTCGTCTAAGCGGACAAGCACAACAGAATTTATCTGCTTTCAACAATTTTAACGCTGTCAACAGCGCTGTTAATGTAGGTGTAAATTTAGTAGTTATTATTAACTCAACAATAAATAAATTATCTCCGGTACAAACAAACTGGGGAGTCAATTTTGCAAACAGCCAGATATTGTTTAATAAGTAAGATAGTACTAATAACAATTTGGCTCACGGTAGCCTTAAGCCTTGCAAATAAGGCTTGGGCTACCAATGTTCCAATTATTGTCGGAGACAGAATTATAGGTCAAAAGAACGCAAAAAGTTACTGGAGTATTAGAACAAAGAATATAGTAATGCAGAAGTTAGATTATAGTTGCGGATCAGCCGCCTTGGCTACAATACTCACCTATTATCTTGATGCCAAGACTGCGGAAAGCAACATTATAAGTTATCTGCTAAATCATGGCGACTTAACGGCGATCATAAAACGCAAAGGATTCTCTCTTTTAGATTTAAAAGAGTATGCTCAGCATAAAGGATTTGTAGCTCAAGGATACAGAATGGATATGAATAGTCTTTTTGATATGAGGGCACCAGTGCTTTTACCGATTGTAATAAATGGGTATAGGCATTTTGTAATATATGCCGGGTACAGAGATGGCAGAGTATTTTTGCTTGATTCAAAATTTGGATCAGTAACGATGTTTCCTTCTGTATTTAAAAAAGCCTGGTATGCATATGAGAATGTTGGACTTGTAATCACTAGAAATGGTTACAAAAACATTAAAAATATAATACCTTTAATGATATCGAAAGAACGTGAAATTTTTATAAGGGATTCTTTGATGATAAATACAATAAACA
>CAZAPZ010000115.1:0-3993 GCA_964487285.1 uncultured Campylobacterales bacterium
GGTTGAAAATCAGCCGACCCTAATATATCATTATGGTATCTAAAAACTTTATCTGAAAATAAATATTATTTTACTATTTTTACAAATCCGTTCTTGTCATTTCCAAAATATTTTTTATATAGTCTGGAATATGTTCCATTGGCATAAACGGTTACAAGTCCACTATTTATAACTTTAAGAAGCCATGGTTCGGTTTTGGTCATTGCTATACCGTAATCTTCACCTGTTAGAAGTTTTCCTACAGTATGAACATTTTTGTGTGATTTTGCATAATTTAAATTCACAGGATTATCAAAAACAACGGCATCCGCCCCACCATCCTGCATCTGCATATATGCATCATCAATATTGGTAAAACGCTGAACCGTTACACCATTTTCTTTGGACATCATAATATCCGCAGTTGTTCCAAGTTTAACGGCGACTCGTTTGCCTTGTAAATCTGACAAGCCAGCTACAGAGCTGCTCTTTTTAACAAGTATAGACAGACCTGAATGATAATACGGATATGAGAAATTGACCACTTTAGCTCTTCCCGGTCTTATAGTTATACCGGCAACAGCAACATCTATTGTTCCTACTTGAAGGGCAGGTATTAAACCTTGAAAATTAAAAGTTTTAATTCTCGTCCCCAGTCCTTCCACCTTTGCAATTGCCCGTATGAGGTCAATATCAAAACCCATCACTTTGCCATTTACTTCCATTTCAAATGGCGGGAAAGTTGTATCGGCACCAATCGTTAGAACCGATTTAGGCAAATGACCTGCATTAGCCCCTGTAACGCTGAACATAAGACCGAATGATAAAACAGTAAATAATACTACTACCTTACGCAACATAAAAAACCTCCAAAATTTTAATGTTTAGTTTAATATCATTGAAAATAAATTATAGCCAAAGGAAACTGAAATACAACAGACGGCCTATTTGATTTTATATATAATATTCATCATGTACGGATATTTTATTTAATTGATAAAGATTAATAGATTTTAGTGCATCGTTTATTGAGAATTTAAGTTTATCATAAACATACGTCGTTTTACGGCTTGAATTTTCAAAATCTATCCTGCCTTCAAGCGCATTAAAAAGTTTGAGAACGGTAATTTTAGAAGGGTCAATCTTGAGCATATAACCTCCGCCCAGTCCTGCTTTCGATTCGACAATGCTTGCATCTTTCAGCAGTTTCATTACCGTTTCGAGATATTTATATGGTATATTCTCATTTTCTGCAATCTCTTTTTTTGAGACTATCCTAATTCTATAATATGACGCCATATATATAGCAGCCGTAAGTCCAAACTCAAATCGCTTTGATATTTTCATATATCATTATTGTATCAAGCAACATTCGATTGGCAAATTTTGACCGATCTAATTTTTTACCTATGCTCTTTTGGCAAAGAAAGTATGCCTATGGAAGATTATACAACAAGAACTAAATTTAGAAAAAATCGTATTGACAATCGAGAAAGGTATATATATTTATTTAACCTCCTCAATTTTTAAGTATTTCAACTATTTTTTCAACATTCTTTAATTCTTCAAGCGTTGGAGTAAGCTGCAGCAAAACATGATTTATTCCTATTTTATCAAGGCGCTTTATTTTTCCTGCTACGGTAAGCGGTGAACCTATTAGTCCGGTATCAAGCGTACGGTCAAGCAAATTGTTTCTGCCTCCGGTTTTTTTCTTAAGTAGTTCTTCAGCCTCTTGATCAGTATCTCTTATAAAGGTCAACGCCGGTATCGCAAATTCTATCCCGTTTCTTCCTTTCTTTTTCAAGCGTTCATTCATATCGTCAATGTTATTTTCCGTTTCCGTTATGCTGCATCCACGCATCAGCCAGCCATCAGCTTCAGCAGCTGCTAAATTGCGAGATGCGTTTGATACACCTGCATACCATATCGGAGGCACAGGATTTGGTTTTGGCTGAAGAACACCGTTTCTTATAGAGTAATATTTTCCACCGAATGTAACGCCGTCTCTCTTCCATAACTGCTTTATAATATTAATAGCCTCTGCTGTTCGATTCACCCTGTCGTCATGCTCATAAAATGGCAATCCGTAGGCTTCATACTCCCTTTTAAACCATCCTGCTCCAATGCTTAGCTGGAATCTGCCTCCGCTAATATCTGTAAGCGTTGCCGCCTGCTTTGCCATAACTGCAGGATAACGGAATGCCTCGCAAAGCGTCGTCTGGGCAATATTTACCTTTTTTGTTACCGCTGCAATTGCCGATGCTATTGTCCACGATTCCAGAGAATCGGCAGTTTCGCCTTTTATTGGATTCAACATATGATCGGGAATCCATAAAGAGTCTATGCCGATTCTTTCCGCTTCTATTGCAATCCGTTTCACATATTTGTAGGTGGGCAGCTCTTCATTTTCACTTGAAGACTCTATACCTTTATTTATTTTGCCTGAATTTGACACGGGAAGCCATCCGCCGTAAACAGGTAAATAAAGCCCGATTTTAATCATTGTATGCATACCCAGCTTTCTTGATTCTGACAATCAAAACAGCTCTTGACAATTGGGTTTTGCTTTTTTCTATTTCGCATTTGTCTGATTCCGCCAAAATTTTTCCGTTCCAAGTTGCTTTTGTCATAACAGTCCTCCATTTTTTTCAATACTATTATCAACAATTTGTTGCTATTTTTTTCATAACTCCTTTATCTGTTAAAAAATTTTATTATTATTTCTTTGTCTTTATTTATTGCAGGTACAGTTTCACTGATTATCTGCGATTTCAGTTATCTCATTTAAAACCGCCTTCTCATATTCAGCTGCTTTTTCGCTTCTTGGTACTGTTTTTATCCCTTCTGTTATTACCTGAGCAGGCGATGTATCTCTTTTTACCGATTGAACATCGATTTTTACTGCAGCTGTTCTACTATTTGATTCAAGCTTCTCTTTAATAACCGTAGCTATTCCCAATATGCCATAGCTTATATCTTTTTTATAAATTGTTTCGATTATTATTCTGCCATCGCTTAAAATGTTTTTCATAGTTGTAGAGCCCGTTACCATACCCGTGTATATAGTTTTTTCATCGGCACAATAGAAGAGCGATATTGGAGCAGTGTTTGGCGAACCGTCCTCATTCACAGAGCCAATCACACTTACTATTTTATTTGGATTTTCGTTAAACATCTTTACCAAATCTACAATCTCCTCCTCTCCTCTGTGGGATAATCTCAAAATAAGACTATCGGATATCTTTTTTGCCATAAATTTTCCTCCTATTTACATATAAATGATATAATCGAATTGATAACATTTTTTAAATGTTTACAATCCCTACCTGTTTTTGAAAGCATGATTCCTCCTTCAATCATAGCAACAATGGTCATAGATAATTCTTCACTTTTGCTCTCTAATTCATTTTTTAAGCTGCCTTCACTTGAAGCTTCCTCGAGTAGATTCTGAAGCAATTTTCCCCACCTCTTAAACAGATCATTAATTGCCTGCCTTATCAATTCACTATGATTAGACATTTCCAATGCACTGTTTCCAAAAATACATCCTAATTTACACTGCTTTTGTTTGTGATAATCAAGTATTGCAGATAGCTGGTTGACGATCTTTTCAAATGCAGTTTTTCCATGCGATGATTTATTCAAAAATTTTACAAGATCATCTCCGGCTTGTTTTATCACATCAAATGCAAGCGTTTCTTTATTGGGAAAATAGTAATAGATTCCGCCTTTCTGTACTCCGCTTTCATCTATTATTTTTTTAAGTGATGTGTTTTTATATCCATCACGATTAAAAAGCCGCTTTGCGCACTCAACTATTTTCTCTTTTGTTCGCAATATTTCCCCCGCAGTTTTATAATTTTAATTATACCAACCAGTCGGTATTAAATATATAATAGGCATCTTTATGACTTTGTCAAACATAGAGTTATAAAGCTGATGATAAATTTGAGTCTTATCCCATCTTCGTCTTATCTTCCAGAGAACTCTTATCTGTCAACACCCTGACCCTGA
>CAZAPZ010000116.1:0-3989 GCA_964487285.1 uncultured Campylobacterales bacterium
ATTCCCCGGATAAAGAAGCGTATTTTCAAAGAGATGCCCGTAAAATTAAAGATGTAATTGCCATTCCCTTAATTTTGGTGGGCGGTATGCGTTCTTTTGAAATTGCCGAAAAGATTATTCTTGAAGGCACGGCAGACTATATTTCCATGAGCCGTCCTTTTATTAGAGAACCGGATTTAATCAGACGCTGGCAATCTGGCGATAGAGAAAAAGTAAAATGCATATCCGATAATTTGTGTTTCAATCCCGGCTTTGAAGGTAAGGGAGTATATTGCGTAACCAAAGAGCGTGAAACAGAGAGAAAAACCGCGCTATAACAAATCACTGCAGCGGACTGGCAACTCGTCGGCAAATTTTTATGTAGATTCAAGGTGATAGACGTAAATTAAGGTGAGAGGTAGATTCACGGCCAACCACTGAGTTCAAACGTTAGAGCACGAAACGGAAGGTTTTATGAATGAATCAGATTTTTACAAAAGTATAATAAATCAAGCCTACAAGGACATGAATTTTCAACTTGGATGGTCTTTACTTTATGGTCCTTTCGAAAATATGTGAAATCCAAAATACCCAGTAACTTTCTTCGGTCTAAGTCCTGGTGGGCAAACCTATGATAAACCGAGTATAAGCAATGAGAAAGGAAGCTAGTATTTGTGTGAAAATTGGGGTTGGGGTGAGGGATTAGCACCATTGCAGAAACAAGTTATCAGTTTACAGAAAGACTTGCACTTTCATTTAAGCCAAAAATTTCTGGCGCAGGTCTATTAAATGGTTCAATGACTTCTAATTTCGTTCCGTTCAAAAAGTTAGCGTGAACTTGGTAATAAATCAAATGCATTGGAGTCTTCAAGAAAACTCTGAAGAAATAAGCTTTGTAAAGTTCAATGTTCACTGTATATAACCATGTCTGAAATAGTGTTTAAAGAAATTGGTGGGTTGTTGTGCGAAACTGGAAATATTGCACCAGTTGCATCTTTCTCAAAGAAAATGGGATGGGGAAAAGTTAACCATCAAGCAAGTGAATGAATATATAATAGATAAACAAAAAGTTGTTTTAATAAGGTTGTCTTATTTATCAATATATAAAATATTTAGTAGGGAACAGTGCTTGCTAGCCTTAAGCCATATTTTAGATATTTCGGGAAAACATTTATAAACATGCTCTAACAATTGCATTCACCTGACTCCCAAACCTGTCAACGAGTTTTGCTTTCGTAACCAAATCACCGCTTGCAAAAAGCGTAACATCCAATCCCATATTTACCAATTTTTCGATAAGGTAAGAAACAATTCTTTCAGTTCCGCCATACTGTTTGAGAGGAACACTCTCATATAATGGTGCAATTTGAGCAATTCTCACATTACTACTCCTCTAAACGAATTTCTTAGTACATTTTTGATATAAAATTGCCAGTATAAAAAAATTAGTTATTCACAGATAGTGCAAATAATCTGAATATTATGCAATGGTCTCTTTAATTCTTTCACTTTAAGTATAGCTCAGTTTTCTTTCTGTTTCAATCGTAAATTACAAAATATGAGCTATAATGATGATGGATGTTATGTATCAAATAACTTGTAGGAGGCAATTATGAAAAATAAGGTTGCATTAATCACAGGGGCAAGTTCGGGAATAGGAATGGCGACTGCCATATTACTTGCAAAAAACGGAATAAAAGTAGGCTTACTTGCAAGACGCATCGATAGATTAACTGCCCTGAAGAAAGAGATAGAACCGGCGAATGCTGTTGTTTTGCCGGGTGACGTTACAAAAAAGGATGATCTGAATAAAGCTGCAAACAGACTCATTAGTATGTGGGGACATATTGATATTCTTGTAAATAACGCAGGGCTAATGCCTTTATCATTTATAAAAAACTTGCATATTGACGAATGGGAGAAAATGGTCGATGTAAATATAAAGGGTGTGCTTTATGCGGCAGCAGCCGTTTTGCCTATTATGCTTAAGCAGAAATCAGGTCACATAATTAATATTTCATCTGTTGCAGGCAGAAGGGTTTTTCCGTCGGGAGCAGTATATTGTGCAACCAAATATGCCGTGAGAGCATTCAGCGACGGCTTGAGAGCTGAATTAACAAGCCAAGACAGAATAAGAGTCACAACTATCGAACCTGGAATTGTGCAAACGGAACTTCAGGATCATATAACCGACAAAGATGCAAAAGGCTTTCTTGCGGAAAGGATTTCTGCTATGAGACCGCTTATGGCAAAGGACATAGCAAATTCTATTTTGTACGCTGTAAGTCAGCCTGATTATGTAGATGTTGCGGAAATACTCGTTCTGCCCACTGACCAAGGAGCATGATACCGATTATACTGTTTTTTCAACTGCATAGAGACACAGCACTCTAGTTATGAGCTTTAAGATTATAAAAAGAGCTGATGGGCATCACTATAGATACGCATCTATAAAAACTGCACATGGCACAATCATGACACCTGAATTTATGCCGGTAGGAACACAGGCAACCGTCAAAGCGGTTACTCCGAGGATGCTGGCTGAGATCGGAACTCAGATTATTTTGTCAAACAGCTATCATCTTCATTTGAGACCTGGTGAGAAAATTGTAAAAAAAGCTGGCGGTCTGCATAAATTCTGCGGCTGGGAAAAACCGATATTAACAGACTCCGGCGGATTTCAGATATTTAGTCTAAGATCTACTAAAATAACTAATGATGGCGCTTACTTTCCATCCATATTTAGCGGCGAAACTCATTTTATGAGACCCGAGGATTCTATTTACA
Organism: uncultured Campylobacterales bacterium; assembly: GCA_964487285.1. Classification (GTDB taxonomy): domain Bacteria; phylum Campylobacterota_A; class Desulfurellia; order JAADFJ01; family JAADFJ01; genus CAZAPZ01. The sequence goes on from CAZAPZ010000116.1 coordinate 2,767, forward strand.
TACAAGAAACTTTGGGAAGCGATATAATGATGACTTTTGACGTCTGTCCATCAGCAGGGTCATATTTAGAAGTGGAAAATGCTGTAAATATTACTACAAAGTGGGCAAAGCGGTGCATAGATGCAAAAACAACCGACAATCTGCTCTTCGGTATTGTTCAAGGCGGCGTTTTTGAAGATTTGCGACAACAGTCTGCTGACCAAATATGCAGCATGGGTTTTGATGGAATAGCAATCGGCGGACTCTCGGTTGGTGAAAACAAGTCTGATTTCCTAAAAACTATGAGTAAAACCAGCCGTATGCTGCCGGATAATTTACCTCATTATCTAATGGGCGTGGGGAAACCGTCTGACATAATCGAATCTGTGAAAGAAGGAATCGACATTTTCGATTGCGTAATGCCTACGCGAAATGCAAGAAACGGACAACTTTTTACAAAACATGGTACAATCTCCATAAAAAATGCCCGCTTTATAGAAGATATGAATCCGGTAGAAAATGATTGCACTTGCTATTGTTGCGGAAATTTCACTTTAAGCTATCTCAATCATCTGTTTCATACCCATGAACTTCTCTACCACACCCTATCGACTATACATAATTTACACTATATGCACGATCTTATGCAGCATATAAGGGATGCTATAATGACCGATTCATTCGACAAATTCAGAGATACCTTTTATTCTAATTTAAATGAGAATCCATCTGATATTTACAGATAATAATTCATAAATCTATCAAAAGGAGAAATATGACGGATAGGTTGATAATTGTTTGCGGAATAAGCTATGGCACTATAAATCGTTATATTTTAGAGGTGGAACAAAACCTTGAGAAAAATAAACTTTCGTTTAATTGGACAATTGATAAAGTAGCAGCAAAGAACTTAGGTTCTGTAAAATTACCATCTTATAAAATCAGCTTTACGGGAATATCAAACTCTTCCGAATTGGCTTTGAAAAAGTTTCGTAAGCTGATTTTCAGAGGAGGCGGATAATACGCTTATAATCATACGCACCTGACGCAGTTTATGCTGAGCCCTGTTGTCAAGACATATTTTAAAAAAGTTTAAGGTGTACTCTCCTATGCTGCATTATCTAAATCTTCTTCTGCAGAGAATGGTTCATACTGAACCTGCTGCACTTCTGTATACAAACAGTTAAGATAAATGCTAAACTTGTCTAAGGAGGCAATAAAAGCTATGGAACACAAGAAAAATA
>CAZAPZ010000117.1:0-3802 GCA_964487285.1 uncultured Campylobacterales bacterium
TTAAGAAGATTTTTTTCAATCAGTGCTGCTGTCGGGCAGGCCTGCACGCATTCCCCGCATCCGTCACATTCGCTTGATTCCCATGATTCCAAACCTGCTACAACATACATATCTTGACCTCGATACGCAAAATTCAAAACCCCTTTTCCTTCTATTTCATCGCAGGCTTTAATACATCTAAAGCATTTTATGCACTTATTGGGATCATATGTGAGAACAGGTGATGACGCATCTTGTTTATATTTGCTGTTTTTCTTGTGCAGTTTTACGTTAAACCGTTTTGCTAATTCTTGAAGTTCGCATAACCCATCCAATTGACAGGTATCGCAGTCTGTGTTTAATTCACCAACTAAAAGTTCAAAAACGCTTCTTCTCAAATATTCAATTTCTTCATCTGATGTTATTACTTCCATGTCTTCTGTGATTTCTTGAGTGCAGGCTGTAATAATACTGTTTTTGCTTGTTTTGACGAGGCACAATCTGCAGGCGCCTGTTTTTGAAAGTTTTGGATGATAGCATAAAGTCGGTATATCAATATTGACAGATTTTAAAAATTCTAAGAGATTTGCACCTCTATGTATTTGATAAGGATTCCCATCCACCTTTATGTGAATCTCATTATCCATTTTTCTTCTCCAGTGTACGTTAATTATTTACTATAATTTAACACTGTCTGTTTTATTGTCAAGTGCTGTGAGCAAAATTATGAATTAAAATCATAATTAATATGAAAAGATTAATCTTGAGAGATGGCTAAAACCATGCTTTTGTCCCGATAAAATATGCGAAGTATTTCGCAGGATAAACATTTGGCATGACTCAACTTACACATTCCGATAAACGCAAAAATACTCTGCTTATTTTACAATTTAAAACAGATTCAAAAATCTTTATGGGTTAGCTATCAATGGTTTTATATGGTATACAGCGGTGCCCATAATTATTTATCAACGCCGACCGTTTTAAAAATTGCGACAAAATTTATCGACGAGTTATAAGTTCGTTACAACGATTTGTTATATATTAATCTGTTTAATAATTTCCTTTGAGCTCATTACATTTGCATAGATTGCATCAAGCGCAGCCATATACGAGGTATGGACATTTGAGCTTGAGACATCAATTCCGTTATGTGACAGACTTCTCGCTGCGCAGGCATCAGCAGCAACAATACAAGTGAAACCTTTGTCAAATGCCGCTCTAACACTAGCATCTATGCACATATGCGACATCATACCGCAAAAAATAATTTTTTCCACACTCCTGCCGCGTAGGTAATCTTCAAGACCTGTATCACGGAAACTATTCGGAAAGTGCTTGGTAATAATTTTTTCACCTTCCAAAGGAGCTACACTTTCATGTATTTTAACGCCCTTTGATTTCGGCAGGAAAAATGTTGCTCCTTTTCTTGTTGATACATGCCGAACGTGAACTATGCTTTTATTACTTTTTCTGAATGCGGCCAATAATAATTTAGCCATTTGAGCCGCATTTTCCGAGTTGACAACTTCCATAAGACCACCTGGAAAATAGTCCTTTTGGATATCAATAATAACTAATGCTTCCGGCATTAAATACCTCCCTTGATGAAATTCTTTTTAAATATTTTTATTACTAAAAAATCTATACATCAATCTTAGATTATTTTTCTGCACAATAAAATTTACAGATTCTAATTCACGCTCCCCAAAACTTATACATAACTTTCCAATTCTATTGACATAACAGTAACTACATTAGCAATTATAATTCCAACTCCTTCATAAAGAATATATTTAGTATAATGCTAATATTTTTAGAATAAATCAATTTTATGTTAATGCAAATAAGCATCAATTAGATAAAATCTTTGCGAAAAGCACACTAAAAACCACCTCAAAAAACCGCTTAACAAAATACCGTTCATGCAAAGCGGTCGCCTGAAAAATGGAGAGAAAAAGATATAGATGTGCCATGGACAAAGAAACATGGCAAGTCATTCTTCGGCTTTTCTGCTGGCTTTATGAGGTTTCCCATATACTTGCGTTTTGCTTTTGAACTAACCGGTCAATCCTTCAGAAATTTATCTCCGCTCATAGAAAACCTCATAAAAAGCTATGAATTTGTTTACTATACGATGATCTCATATTAGAGCATTTGTTGTTCGAACTTTGCGGAATACTCTTGTTAGAATACAGATATTTTTCGCACAAAGAATGCAAATTATCCCAAATTAATCATTACCATCTTTATATTTGTCATCTCTTCTATGGCAAATCGCACACCTTCTCTGCCTATTCCGCTCATTTTATTGCCGCCGTATGGCATATGATCCACTCTAAATATCGATGTGTCATTTATCATCACACCGCCGACATCAAGATTGTCTATGGCGTAAAACGCTTTATTTAAATCATTTGTATATATACCGGCTTGCAGTCCATAGTCCGAGTTGTTTGCATGCGCTATGGCCTCTTCAAAACTGTTATATTCAACGATAGAAACTATTGGGGCAAACACTTCCATACACATCACTTTCATATCTTTTGTCGTATTTCTCAACACAGTTGGATAAAGAATTCTTCCTTCCTGCTTTCCGCCAATTACAAGTGCAGCACCTTGTGCAACTGCCTCATCAATCCAGCTTTTTGCACGAATTGCCTCTTTCTCATTTATCATAGGGCCAAGTTCGACATCTTTTTTTAGTGGATTTCCTATTTTTAATTCTTTTACAGCTTTAGAAAATTTTTCACTAAATTCATCGACAATGTCTTTATGTACATATATGCGCTGGAGTGAGATACAAACCTGACCTGAATTGGCAAATGAGCTTACTATACATCTGGGTATAACTTTATCAATATCAATGCCTTTTTCTATTATAGTGGCAGAGTTATTGCCAAGCTCCAATGTGACTTTTTTGATACCTGCTTTTTTAATTATTGCATCACCCACAGCAGGTGAGCCTGTGAATGTAATCTTTCTTACATCCGGATGCGAAACTAAATAATCTCCCACTGTAGAACCGGAACCGACAACCACATTAAATACTCCTGCCGGCAATCCGGCTTCTTCTAAAATCTCAGCCAGAATCAGTGCGGTTACGGGTGTTGTAGAAGCCGGTTTCAATACAACCGTATTTGCTGAAGCTATAGCAGGTGCTACCTTATGTGCTACAAGATTGAGAGGAAAATTAAACGGTGTGATTGCTCCAATTACGCCCATTGGTACTTTTATGTAATAACCTATCCTGTTTATACCCGATGCACTCGCATCCATAGGAATAGTTTCTCCGTGTATGCGTTTTGCCTCTTCTGCTGCAAATTTAAATGTTTCACTAGCTCTTTTCACTTCGCCTATGGAATATTTCCATGCCTTGCCTGCCTCACGACAGATGGTTTGAGCAAGATTTTCTTGGTATTTTAGTATTAGATTAGCCGTTTTTTCCAATATATTTGAACGTTCGTATGCGGGCATTTTTCTAAATGTTTGAAATGCTTTACCTGCTGCTTCAACAGCCGTATCCACTGTGCTTTTGTCAGCCAGTGTTACCTTTGCCATAATCTCTCCTGTATATTTTTCCGTTACATCTAAAACCTTGCCCGTTTCAATCCATTTGCCTCCGATATATGTTTTGTAAAATTTCATTAAATCCTCCTTTCTTGCTTTATGGTTTAATCTTACACCTATTTTTTATATTCCTAAAAAAGCCTTTTTAACTGACGGATCGTTTAAAAGTTGTTTGGCATTTCCGCTATTTACAACATAGCCCTGTTCTAAGACATAAGCTCGGTTACTTATGCTCAGAGAAACATGTATATTT
>CAZAPZ010000118.1:0-3734 GCA_964487285.1 uncultured Campylobacterales bacterium
AACATTAAGAGAGTTTTCAAGCAAATACGGCATAGAAAAATATTGGGATGTCGGTGAAACCGGTGTTGAGCATACACTTTTGCCGGAACAGGGCATTATAAGACCTGGAATGATAGTTGTTGGTGCCGATTCACATACTTGTACTCATGGAGCGCTTGGAGCATTCGCCGCAGGCGTAGGAAGCACCGATCTGGCTTTTGCAATGGCAACAGGCAGGGCATGGTTTAAAGTTCCGAAAACCATGCAGTTTGTATATAGCGGTAAGCTCCATAAATGGTCAAGCGGCAAAGATATAATACTTTATACAATAGGTAAAATAGGTGTAAGCGGCGCACTGTATAAGACAATGGAATTCTCAGGTGATACAATACGCAATCTTGGAATGGAAGATCGTCTCACTATTTGCAATATGGCAGTTGAGGCAGGTGCAAAAAATGGCATTATTGAACCTGACGACATTACGGCAGAATATCTAAAGGGTAGAACCGATGAAAAGTACACGGTGTATAAAAGCGATCCTGATTCGGCATCCGAAACACTGAAAATTAATGCTGCTGATATTGAACCTCAGGTTGCATTTCCTCACCTTCCGGAAAATAGTTACGGTATTTCTGAAATCAGAGAACATATAAAAATAGATCAGTCTTTTATAGGCTCATGTACAAACGGCAAACTCTCAGACTTAAGAATCGCAGCTTCGGTTCTAAGAGGAAAGCATATTGCAAAAGGCGTGCGGATGATTGTTATTCCGGCAACAAAGTTAATTTATAGGCAAGCTATGAAAGAGGGATTGTTTGATATATTTCTTGATGCCGGAGGTATAATATCAGCGCCTACTTGCGGACCATGTCTTGGCGGACACATGGGGATTCTTGCTCCGGGCGAAAAGGCTATTTCAACAAGTAATAGAAATTTCGTAGGAAGAATGGGTTCTCCGGAATCATTTGTTTATCTTTCAAATCCGGCTATTGCAGCTGCAACTGCCGTTGCCGGGTATATAATAAACCCAGATGATGTGTGATGAGTAAAGCTTATTTTGATGTTCTTGTGATTGGAGGCGGGATAGCCGGAAGCGTTTTGGCCATCAAAGCAAACGATTTAGGACTTTCGGTTGCTGTAGTGACAAAAACAGATATTGCAGACTGCAATACTTCATACGCGCAAGGAGGGATCGTTTATAAAGCATTGGATGATAAACCGGAGCTTCTTGTAAACGATATATTAGTGGCTGCTGCAGGTGTAGGCTTGCCTGCCGCCGCAGAAGTTGTTGCAAATGAAGGTCCCGGTATAGTTGAGAAAATGCTCTTGCAGGAGGTTCCCGTTGATTTTGATAGAGATGAAAACGGCAATCTTGACAGAACGGAAGAAGCTGCTCATTCAAGAAGAAGAATTCTTCATAAAACAGATATAACCGGAAAATATATAGAGGAGGCTATGGCAAAACATATTGCCGAATCTCATAATATAAAAGTTTTCTCGAACAGCACGCTGGTGGATCTTTTAACTAATCATCATAGCAGCAATGATCCTCTCGCAGTTTACGATGATAATCGTTGTCTTGGAGCGTATATATTGGATAACAAAACAGCAAAAGTAAGCGCATTGACATCTGCTGTCACAGTGGTTGCAACTGGAGGATTGGGTCAGATATATCTTCATACAACCAACCCTGCAGTTGCAACTGGTGAGGCGTCTGCCGCCGCATATAGGTCAGGTGCAGAGCTTATCAATATGGAATATATACAATTTCATCCTACGACACTTGCAATAGAAGGAGCCGATAGTTTTCTAATATCGGAGTCGGTTCGAGGTGAAGGTGCTATTCTAAAAGATTACTATGGCAAACCGTTTATGAAAAGATACCATAAGCTCGGATCTTTAGCTCCGCGTGATATTGTAGCAAGAGCTATTCATAGTGAGATGATCAGCCATCATTGGCCGTATGTATATCTTGATATTGCTTCATATATGAAACCGGATTCCATAAAAACCCGATTCCCTACTATTTTTGAAAAATGCATGGAAAACGGTATAGACTGTAGATACAATCCAATTCCCGTTGTCCCTGCAGCTCATTTTTCTTGCGGAGGTATCAAAACGGATCTATTCGGGAGAACTACTATGGAAGGTCTTTATGCTGTGGGCGAAGTATCATGCACCGGACTTCACGGGGCAAACCGCCTTGCAAGCACATCTATGCTTGAAGGCTTGGTTTTTGGTTATAGGGCTGCAGAAGATATTGCCGGCAGAACCGATGAGATAGCCGGCGTAGATATACCGGTTATCAAACAGTGGAATTATACAGGAGTGGATAGCGTTGATAATGCGTTGATATTTCAAGATTTTATGACTTTAAAATATATTATGTGGAATTATGTCGGCTTGATAAGAAGTAAGCGAAGGCTGAAAAGGGCTACTGCTGACCTGAGACACCTTTGGCAGGAAACCGAAAATTTTTACAGAAACGCAAAATTAACAAGAGAGCTAATTGAACTCAGAGGTGCTATACAAACTGGATTGATTATAAGCAGGGCGGCATGGAGCAACAATGTGAGTAGAGGATGCCATTACAGAGAAGACTGATAATTTGGTTTTAAGCTATAATGAGGATATATGAATTATAAAGATATTGCGTTAGAGATAAATCGACTGAAAAAAGAGAAAAAAGCCATTATTCTTGCCCATTACTATATGAGGCCGGAGGTTCAAGATGTGGCGGATTATATAGGCGACTCTCTGGGACTTGCAAGAACGGCGGCAAAAACCGATGCACGTATAATACTATTTTGCGGTGTTGATTTTATGGCCCAAACAGCCAAGATACTTATGCCCGATAGGGAGGTTTTAATTCCTTACAGCAAAGCAGGCTGTTTTCTTTCCGATATGATAATTCCCGAAGAGCTTGAGGAATATAAAGAAGAATTTCCAAATATACCTGTTGTTTCTTATATTAACACAACAGCGACAATAAAAAGTATGTCAGATATTATTTGTACATCATCAAATGCGGTTAAAGTAGTAAAATCGCTTCATGCGGATGAGGTAATTTTCGGACCGGATAAAAATCTCGGCCAATGGGTATCCTCTCAGCTTCCGGATATAAAATTTCATATATGGGAAGGCTATTGTCAGGTTCATGAACGGATGAGTGTTCAATCTATACTTAATCTTAAGAAAAAGTATCCGGCAGCAGCGGTAATTGTTCATCCCGAATGCACACCTCAGGTAACACAAATTGCCGATTTTGTCGGAAGTACGGCAAAATTGGTAAACTTCATCGCAAATAGCGATAAAAAGGTGTTTATCGTTGGAACGGAAATTGGTATTGCACATGAGATGAGAAAAAGAGCGCCTTTGAAACTAATACTGTTCCCAAAGTCAACGCCTTTATGCTACAATATGAAAACCATAACACTTCCAAGGGTTTTGTCAGCATTAAAAAAAGACCAGTTTCAGGTAACTGTTGATGAGAAAATAGCAAGGCAAACAAAGATTGTAACCGAAAGGATGCTGGCGGTCAGTTGATGATAGAAAGATCTTTAAAAGAATTTCTCACAGAAGATATAGGTTATTTCGATTTGACTAAAGATATAGGAAAGAATAAAACGGCAACCGCGTCGCTCATCTGCCGTTCAGGGGGAATGCTGTGCGGTATCAATTTTTTTGAAAAGTTATTTAAGTCCCAACACCTCGGCTGCGCTCCGTATCGCGGCGCCAATCCCTGATCAACGCAT
>CAZAPZ010000119.1:0-3732 GCA_964487285.1 uncultured Campylobacterales bacterium
GCTGTAACGAGAGTTGAAACAACTATAACAATTATGATATCCGAGTTTGTAAGCAGGAGTATATCTCCGAAAAGGTAGCTTGTAATGTCGGTTTGATAGCCTGATGATTTGCTGATCAATATTATGGATAAAGCCATAATAGTCGAAAATACAATGCCCATTGAGCTGTCCTTTGTTATTTTTATCTGAATAAGATTTGCCATAACAAGTGATGCGGCAACAGAAAAGATCATGGTTACAGGCAGAATATATCCACCGATAAACATTGCAATAGCTACTCCGCCGAATGTGGCATGACCTATGGAAACGGCAGAAAACGATATATGCTTTGTCACAACAAAAAAAGAAAGAAGCGCGAAGGGGATGGACAAAACTATTCCGGCTGCGGCAGCCCTTATTACAAACGGTGCTACACCCAAAATCATTCAAAATCCTTAAACGGGCAGACAAAGCATGCCTTGCTCTTATTTTTATGTGTTACAATTTTGCTAGTTTGTCCATAAGTATCATACATGGCCCTGTTTATATCTATGTCCGTAGTTTTTCCGTGAATATACAATTTTTTGTTAAGGCATGCAATTTCATCAATATAGTTGGAAATGACACCAACATCGTGAGATATCATAATTATGGTTATTTTATGCGTATGTGCCAAATGAGAGAGAAACCCGTAAAAATTATCTTGATTGACTACATCAATGCCTGTACTCGGTTCATCAAGAAAAATTATTTTCGGCATATTGACTATTGTTCCGGCTATTAAAACTCTTTGCCGCTGACCGCCTGAAAGATGAGAGAAGATCATATTTTTAGATTCCAGCATTCCTGCATCTTCCAAAGCATGGTTTGCCATTTCAAGTTTTGTTTTTCTTGACAGTTCTTTTCTGTTTGCAAGATTAAGGTAGATCACATCTTTGACTGTTAAAGGAAAGTTTATATTTATTTTCTGCTGCTGCGGTAGATAACCTATGGGGTGATTCTTCCTATAGTCTGTCGGTGCAGCACCATAAAGCAGAGAGATGCCGCTTACCGGAGTTAAGATTCCTGCCATTATCTTCATAAGCGTGGATTTGCCTGCCCCATTCGGTCCTACGATGCCAAGAAATGTTCCGCTCTCTACTGCAATAGTTATATCACTAAGAACTTCAAACTTTCCAAACGACATTGAAACCGATTTTAAATTTAACGCTTCCATTTTAGTAGTGCTTTTAAAATAGTCATTTCATTTGTATTCATCATAGATCCATAACTTTTTAATCCGTATCCAAGTGGATTAAGTCTATATATTTTAAGTCCATAATCCTCAGTAAAAATTCTGAACTGTTCGATAGAGCTTGATTTATGTATAAACAGCAGTTTCACATTTTGTTTTTTTATTATATTAGACAAGTGATACATCCACCTTATGTTTATACCTATTTTTCTATTATCCCGCTTTATGGAACCTGCAAGGTTGAGATGATAGCGTCTCACAAAATAACTAAGTGCCGTTTCCTCAGTGATAAAAGGAACGGATTGAACGACTGATAAATCTGCACCAAACCTTTTGTTCATATCGGTTAATCTTTGCCGCAACTTCCTTACTTTATATTTATTTATCAAAAGCGGATATTTATCTTTCAGCGCACTGTATATGGTAGGAATAATATAATCTCTCACTGCAATAGGGTCAAGCCATATATGAGGATTTGCAATTATGCTTTTTTCAAGTTTATGTTTTCCTATGAGAAAAGGATAATGATCTGCCAATATAGTTGTATCGGCAGAGGCATACTTTTCAAGCCCTGCTCCTATCTCAAAAGATATTGGTGCTTTGTCAAAAGTTAATTTCTCTTTAGGAGTTAGAATATAATCGTGTGGATCCTTCCATTGCGGGACAACGGTTTTAATTGTGAATTTATCATCGTCGATTATATCTTTTAGAATTAGTGATATTGGCCATATACTGCATACGATAGTGGCTTTGAGCTTGGGCAAAGTAGCTGCTGCCATATAAAAAGTCAGCCTTTTTATAAATTCTCTTCTATGCATTTTTTACACCTTTAAATTTCAGCTTATTGAGTTTTGTAACTCTTTGCCTTATTATTCATAATACGTTTTTAATTTTTTAGTATTACGAGTTACGGATTTCAAGTGATCTATTTTTTTAAGTATAGCTTTATGATCCTAATTCGTCAAATTATGATTTTTACGCATTCCTTACTATCTTAAGATCACGCTACTTAGAAGATAAGTGGAAAATATGTCGATGCAGTTGTCAAAGCAGGTTTATTATAATAAGATATTATAATAATCGTGTTAAGGGAGGCTATTATGGTGAATTACGAGAAAGATCCGGTTTTGGTGCGTGGAACAGATGACATCTGGTGGGTAGGATTCGGAGATAAAAAGGTTGGTTTTGCAAACAATCCTTATCTTATTGTCGAAGACGATGAGGCTATGTTAATCGACCCGGGACCAAGAGGAAAATTTTACAAAATTGTGCATAACAAGGTTGCCAAAGCGTTAAAAGGAGATTTTGAAAAAATAAAATATATGGCCGTTCAGCATGAAGATCCTGACTTATGCGCCGCCCTACCTCTTTTTGCACAGATTATTGATGAGAATGCAAAACTCTATGCTCAGACACGAAGTGCGGCTTTTATGCCATATTTTGGATATGAAGGACCAATAGTCACCATTGAAGATAACGATGAGATGACCTTTAAAAACGGAAGAAAACTAACATTCATAACAACGCCTTACGTTCATTTTGCCGGAGCAAATGTCATATATGATCATAAAACGAAGACACTTTTCTCAAGCGATATTTTTGGGGCTTTTAGCGTAGATTGGAACCTTTATGCAAACGAGTATTACATTGAAGCTATGAAGGCATTTGGCGAACCTTATTTCGGTGATCATAGATCGGTTGCAAGTGCTATGGAAAAGTTTGAGAAATTGGATATTAAACGGATTTGCCCTCAGCATGGCTCCATTATAGATGGCAAAGAGAATGTTAAAAACGCAATTAAAGCTACAAAAGAGATGATTGTAGGTCAGTGGGTATAGGGAGGACGCTATGGATATGAAACGGTTTTTGGAATTAGTTATTCGGAGAGGATACGGCATTTATGGAAAAGAAACGATGGAGAAAATGACAAAAAAAGCAGGAATATCTAAGAACGCAGCAGGCATAAGCGTTGTCGGTGATGTACGTCATGCAGCAGAGAAATTTTTTGCTGCTTATTGCGAAGTTACGCCTATTGCTGCCATGAATCTCAAGATGATGGCAAAAATGCACAATATGAAATTATGAATGTATAAAACAGTTTTTGAGCGGATGCCTATTGCTGCCGTTTATCTTGACAATGACGGTAAAGTTTTGTTATGGAATAAGATGGCAGAAAAACTGCTTGGTTATGAGAGTGAATATGTTATAGGTAAAAATATAGATATTATCATACCGGAGAGGTTTAAAGCGAGGCACAATGCAGGCTATGCTGCTGCAATAAAGTCAGGCATTACTAAATTTGAAGGCGGAGAACCATTGAAAGCAAAAGCTATCAAAAAAAATGGCAGCAAAATTATCTTAAGTGTGAGAATGTCGATGATAAAAGATGGTGATATTGTAAACGGAATAGCAGCAGTGATGGATAAAACAGAATAATGAGACCACTGCACAATAAACAAATTCATAGCTTTTAATTAGGTTTTCTATGAGAGGAGGCAAACCTCTGTTGGACTAACCGG
>CAZAPZ010000120.1:0-3730 GCA_964487285.1 uncultured Campylobacterales bacterium
CTATCCGATAAGCTGGTAATGAACTCGGATACACCGATTGGCGCATCCGTTGTAAACAAAGTCATCCCGTTATTTATAATATTGAACTTAGAGTAGCTATTGCCTATATCAAGAAGATATTTCATGCCGGATGTTTCATAATTTTGTTCAAAACAGTTTGTTATGGCAAGAGTATCAACATCAATAATTTCGCTTTTTAACCCGGCACCTCGAATTATGCTTTTCTGCTTCTCAATTATCTCTTTCTTTGATGCAGCAATAAGAAGTTCGGTTTTTGAACTATCATCAGACGGAAGGAGCTGAAAACCTATGTTTACTTCTTTTATATCATACGGTATATATTGTTCCGCTTCCCATGTTACAGCCTGCTGCAATTCCGAGTGATCAACCGATGGCATGGTAATATGCTTTACAATAACATCGTTGCCGTGCAAAGATGTACAAATATTCTTTGCTTTTATTTTATTTTTTTTGAATATGGATTTAATAAAATTTGAGAGTAATTTTGAATCATCGCCGGCAAGCTTAAAATCGTTAGGATATACTTCTTCAACGACAATTACTGCAACTATTTCGTTTTTAATCCTTTTTAGATTGACGACCTTTATGCTGTGACTGCCTATATCTACTCCTATTATGTGATGTTTCAGCTGCATAAAACTCCTCGTTATCTTGCTTTACAAGCCCTATTCGTATCATGCCCGTTCATTAGTTGCTATACCTTTTAAAAAATTACAAACTCCGCCTGATAACATTATATTCTTTCTACTAAAATATACAATAAAATAAGTTTGTCAAGTTTTGCTTCCCCAATCAATAATTTTTCTAAATATGGCATCTGTTGGGGGATATCATTCATCTTGATAAAGCAGATTAATGTCATTAGTTAGATAGAGCAAGGCAGTTGACATAGATTTAAAACATCCTACTATATATGAACAGATATTAGTTTGATAGGAGATTTTAATGGATGGACGTGCATATTGTGCAGCACCTGAAAAAAATAAACATAACCGTGTGCCTTATCGGTCAACCCAACTGCGGCAAAAGTACTATTTTTAATGCATTCGCAGGATACAAATCAGCGGCGGTCAATTTTCCGGGATCTACGGTAAATTTTGCAGGTACGGTTGCAAGAGTCGGCATGAATAGATTTAATTTCGTTGATTTGTCTGGCACATATTCTCTTTATCCTGCCGATGAGGCTGAAAAATGCACGAGGGATTATCTCTTCAATAATAAAGTTGATCTTGTAGTTATTGCGGTGGATGCACCACGGCTCGAGCGGGGATTGGGATTTCTTTTTGAAGTAATGAAACAAATATCTATTGCAGCTATTTACCGCTCGGAGAAGATATAAAAACAAACCGTAAGGAGTGGAAAAAGGAATATGAATAGAAAACAACCTCAAATACGGCGTCGAGGATTAGTAAACTTTCTTGCTATAATTGGTCCGGGTTTAGTTGTCATGTTGGCTGACACTGATGCCGGTAGTGTGGTTACTGCCGCTCAAAGCGGAGCTATATGGGGGTACAAATTACTTCTTTTGCAGATTGTACTAATTCCTGTTTTATATGTAGTGCAGGAATTGGCTGTGCGACTTGGCTTGGCCACAGGCAAAGGGCATGGAGAATTGATTCGCGAACATTTTGGAAAAATCTGGGCATGGATATCGGTCAGTACTCTGGTAGTTGCAAGTGTAGGCGCACTGGTTACTGAATTTGCAGGCATAGGTGGGGTTGGATTACTATTCGGAATACCTCTTTGGCTTAGTGTAGGAATGGCCGTAATTTTCTTATCCGTAGTGGCCTGGACAGGATCATATCGTTCGGTAGAACGAATTGCTATACTGGTGGGCAGTTTTGAACTCGCTTTCGTTGTTGTAGCAGTATGGGCGCATCCTCGACCTTCTGAAATTTTAGCTGGGCTCGTGCAAATTCCGTGGAAAAACCCAGACTACCTGTATCTTGCTGCAGCGAATGTAGGAGCGGTTATTATGCCATGGATGATTTTTTATCAGCAGTCTGCAGTAGTGGATAAAGGACTAACAATTCGCAATCTGCATGCGGCTCGTTGGGACACGGCATGGGGAGCGGTAATAACTCAGGTAATAATGGGTGCGGTCCTGATGGCTGCTGCTGCCACGCTGGGTCAAAGTCACCCCGGCGCACCTCTGGATACTGTGCAACAGATCACTCATGCCCTCACTCCGTTTTTAGGAAAAACCGTTGGAGTTATATTTTTTGGTTTAGGTATGGTAGGGGCCGCAATGGTAGCAGCAATAGTAGTTTCGCTGGCAACAGCCTGGGGATTAGGCGAAGTCACAGGATATCGCCATTCACTTGAGCATTCTCCTTTGAAAGCACCCTGGTTTTATATTATTTACACTATCGGTATTGTTTTGGGAGGACTTTTGGTAATATCGGGAGTTAATCTGGTTACTCTCAGTATTACAGTTCAGATTATGAACGCTTTGCTTCTACCGATTGTTCTCGGCTTCCTTTATGTTCTGGCTTTAAAAACATTACCGAGGCCTTACCGGTTACAAGGACCTTATGCAGTATTAGTAGGCTTGATTATTTTTATAACTAGCGGATTTGGAGTATTTGCCGTGTTAAATGTATTGCTGTAATCTCCGGAGTTTGCATTTATAATATCAATTGCCGAATCAGGTAGAGCCGATTTGTCTGTGTTGTTGATAACGCTGATTGTTTTTATGCTTGCCTGAGGAGGAAGAGGATTTGCCTTATAACCGCAGCTTGCCAACAACAATACGCTCAATGTATAAAAAAACTTATGCATTTTTATCGTTGTTCAAGCCACGCGATCATTGACTTAAAAATCATAATTCCATCATCACTTCCGAGAATTGTCTCCGATGCTCTTTCAGGGTGAGGCATAATGCCGCAAATATTACCGTTTTTGTTTACAATGCCTGCCGTTGCATCAACGGAACCATTTGGATTATACATATCTGACATAGCTCCGTCTTGTCCGCAGTATTGAAAAACCGCTTCGTAAGCTTCATTTGAATAGTAACGACCCTCTTTATGGGCAATCGGCATTTTCAAAACGGAATCATTATCAATAAGATATGTAAATGGCGTCTTTTTAACAGCTTTTGCGTAAACGGTTTTATGAACAAACCTAAGAGACTCATTCATCATCAAAGCTCCAGGCAGCAGTTTTGCCTCTACTAATATTTGAAAACCGTTGCATATTCCTATCACTAAGCCGCCATTATCGGCAAATTGTGATATCAGGTTCATAACAGGCGAAACCGAAGCAAGCGCTCCGCTTCTTAAATAATCACCGTATGAAAAGCCTCCCGGTATAATAATGCAGTCGCAGGCATGAAGATCGTCATCTTCATGCCATATCATAACAGGATCGGCTCCTGCTAAATTTACTGCATATTCGCAATCTCTATCGCAATTAGAACCGGGAAAGCGTATTATCCCAAATCGTTTTCTCATAACCTGCTGCAAACCTCCAAAATACTGAAAATATCTAAACAAGTGTTACCGTAGAAGTTTAACTCTTTATCTAAAAACAGTATAATTTTCATATCCTATTTGAGGGGATAAGTTTAGCTTTCGCTACCTTTCCCCATTTCTTCGACTTAGTGCTTCCATTCCAATGACAAACCCCATTCTCATTCTGCCACTGCGAAGGATTTCAACTGAAGCAGTCTCAAAAGCTGCGGCTGTTTGCGCCTCATTCGCAATTG
>CAZAPZ010000121.1:0-3612 GCA_964487285.1 uncultured Campylobacterales bacterium
GGGAGTGGCGGCAATCTCTCTTGTTATTACGAGCATTACGAGCAGGCTTGCCTGCTTTAAAAGAACTTTCCAGGAAACCTTCGATAAATGAAATAGCTGAATATACCAAATCTATTTTAGGAGAAGACAGAGTATTATCCAGGGGAATACAAATTTATCTTATATGTAAACAGAGCGGAAGAATGCTCAATGAAATTGGGCGGTGTTTTAATATTGAAGCTTCGGGGGTATCTCAGGCAAGCCTTCGTATTGCCATAAAGATCAGTCAAGATAATAAACTAGGGAAAAAGATTAGAAAGATAGAAGATAAGTTGAATCTGTCAGGAATGAAGAGCCTGTTGATAAAGCCCTATTTATCATTACGAGTACTGAAAAGCGTATGGCAATCCCTTTTCTGCCGGTGTTTTTTTGAGATTGCTTCGTCGCTCTACTCCTCGCAATGACATTTTTCAACAGCCCCTGAAGACCTGACCCCTTATGTGTATTTTAACTATAATCAAAGGAGAAAATGTGACCAAAGAAAGTTTATCAAATTCAGATAGCATTAAAAGGATTTAAACCCAAGATTTGGAGGAGGTTATTGATTCCACCTGACTTGTTGTTGCCGGATTTTCATAAGATAATTCAAGCATCAACGGGTTGGACAAATTCGCATTTGCATCAATTTATTAAAAATAGAACTTTTTACACAGAAATAATGCCTGATGATGATTTGTGGAATGAAATAAACAATGTAGATTACAAAAAGATTAAAATATCGGATTTATTAAAAAAAGAAAAAGAAAAAATAATTTACGAATACGACTTTGGTGATAGTTGAGAGCATAATATCATTTTAGAGAAAATTCTCCCAAGCCCGATCATAAGGAATATGAAAGTTATGTTGAATGGTTAGGAAGTGAATTTGACCCTGACTATTTTGATAGAGACGAAGTCAATGAGTTATTAAGAGAAAAAAATTATGGATGTTTTGAATTTTAGGATACCTCTATTAATTACGGCTAAATTGCGAATATTGGTATGTCGTATCAAAAATTAATTGTGCAACGATTTCATTGATGAGAAAATTAAATTTTCATTCCTGCATGCAAAGATTAAGCAAAATTCATAGGATATGGTATGACAAATATACTGCTTGCTAACCTGATACTAATTCTTCATTTTTTCTATGTTTCATTCATCATTATCGGACTGGTGGTTATCTATTTAGGCTATTTTATGAAATGGATATTTATCAGAAATCCTGTTTTTCGATGGATACATCTATCTGCTATGGCGATTGTCATCATTGAAGTTTTGTTTGGTATTTTTTGTCCGCTTACAGAGTGGGAGTCAGAGCTTCGCGGCGCACAGAAAATATCCGCATATTCATCCGGATTTATCCCGTATTGGGTGCACCATCTGCTTTTCTATGACTGGTCTCCGTGGATTTTTGAGTCGGTCTATATTCTTCTATTTCTTTTTATGATAGCCTCAATGTTTATGGTCCCGCCTCGCTATAAACAGCAAAAATAGCCGTCTGAAGCCGAAAGGCATCAAGTATTCTATAATATAAGGAGATGTTGCGGCAAGGCCATTGAGGATTGTTTATCCGAGAGCATTTTATCATATATTATTCAACATATACAAGTATCATTTTTAATCTTTTGTTCAAATTTTAGCGTATATTAAAATTATAAACCGCAATATAGCTTATATATAAGTAATGTTATAGATATGTCAATATAGTTTTTTTTAATTCTCATTCTCTTTTAGACTTATTATCTTACCTACTTTGCGTACCTTTTCCGATTTATCTTATGACAGTTTGCAGAAAGATTTTTATAAAATATGATAGAGAATATATCTTAAGAATAATTCCAATACGATCCGTGCAACGAAGTAGAGCTTAAATTTCTTATTTTATTGAGTTGCAGCTTTTATCCGTTGTAAAATCGCAGCTATCGTTATTTTTTGCATTTAAAATATTTAGCATTGACGCATTAGCTATATTCCCAAAAAGCTCTTCATCGATATTATTTTCACCTTCTATTATTTTAATATTCTTTCCCTTAATAATTAAAACCGGTATGCTTTTGATGCCTATATTAAATAAGAAAGCCTTCGCTCTTTTAATGTTTATGATGCGGATTTTTTTAATTAGCAGTTTGTCTTTTTTTATTTTTCTTAAAACATTTTCACAATGAGGACAATTGTCGCTGTATATAAGAGTTGTGCCTGTTTTAGGATGCCAAATTGGAGTATAAAGTATAAAACTAAGTATAAATAGTGCGGCAAAACCAACTGCTCCCATTACAAAAATTGCCCTGTTTCCACTTTTTCCAAATAATCTTAAAACAAACATTGCAATAATGATGATAAAGATACCGATACATATTGTGCAGAAGCTTTGAAGATAAAAAGCCTGGAAACCGACGAGCAGGCCTTCCGTGATGAGCGATAATGCGATTGTGATATCCAACAGCAATGATAAATTTTTATAGAAAGATACGATTAGAAGAAAGGAAAAAAGCATAATACCGGCGATAGTAAAAGGTATGCTGCCAAAATGGGTTATTTGATTTACAATGGTACAGCCATTGCTAACACAAATTGGCGACGATGTTTCAATACCATTAAGATCTACTGCCGAAACCACGATACCTATCACAGCAAACAGTTTAAAAATATTTTTATTAGTCATAACTTTGAACAATTGTAATGTCAAAAACGGATTTGTCTAATTTTTAAGTTTTAAGATGAAAAATCGGTTCATGAGTTTCATATAATATATGATGATATTATAGTTTAAATTTACTGTTGCCCGGAAAACTTGATATCTTCTCTAAGAATTCAAAAAGGTGCTTCATTTGCTTGACTTTTTGGAATATTTATTTAAAATAATAATTCAATTAATCGGAGGTGTATTTTGACATTACCTGTAATAACCGTTCTGATTTTCTTTGTCATATTTTTTGTAATTATAGTTTTAGCAAGCGAAAGCGAATAAGAATTTGATCTGAATTTATAACGGATGTTATAAACTTATTTTGGAGGTAGAATTGGCTATAAAATTTAAGATAATTAAAACCATTGGTATTTTATCGGAAGGATCAAACGGTTTCAAGAAGGAAATTAATATAGTTTCATGGAATGACAGAGATCCTAAGATCGATGTCAGGGATTGGGACGAAAGCCATGAACGTATGAGAAAAGGGATAACTTTAAATAAAGTTGAGTTGAAAGAACTAAAAAGAATTATGGAAAATGTTGATCCCGAATCTTTAGATATACAATAGTTGTTGCAATAAAATACGACAAGCTACCTTGTTTATACAGATTTTTAAATAAGGTAATTTGTTCTATTTACATTTTAATCATTTATACTAAACTAAATTAAAAAGATACTAAATAAGTGGAGGGAAATTATGTTATTAGGCGTACCAAAAGAGATTAAAGAATCAGAGAAGCGCATTGCAATGACTCCGTATGCAGTGGATCAGGTTATAAGAGCCGGACACAAGGTTATTATAGAGACAAATGCAGGAATAGGAAGTAATTTTACCGATAAAATGTATGAATCGGTGGGTGCTAAGATTGTAAAAACGGCTGATATTGCGTGGGGTGCCGATC
>CAZAPZ010000122.1:0-3503 GCA_964487285.1 uncultured Campylobacterales bacterium
CAGGCTGATGAAACTTAAGTTTTTTGAATCTGAAACTACTGAAAGTTATAGGGATTACGAGGAATTCTAAAGCAACTGCGTGTGAAGATTTTAAAGGCAATGTTACCATTTTATACAAGGTCAAAAAAATGAACTACACTGCATACAGGAGAGCAGAAAAGCGGACATTTCTACTTTGCGTTGACAGAAGATTTTTTAAAATTATTCAATAAATGTTGAAAATTCATCCACCTGCATTCTCGGCATTCTCGGCATCTTGTTTAAAAATGCAGACTCATCAGGATATCCAAGCGCAATTCCAAAAAGTATAAGTTTTGAGCTTGATATATCTAACAGTGAACGAGTAATCTGCGAGTATTGCGACACCGAAATTTGAGGAGCTGTTGCAAGTCCAAGCGCCAAACTTGCAAGATAGATATTTTGAGAAAAAGCACCTATATCAATAAAAGAGCCTTCGCCGATATTTTTTTCCGTTAATATAATAATTTCAACAGGTGCATCAAAAAACCGTAGATTTTCCTCAAGGTGCGGTGCTAATTGAGTCCAATTTTTGGGATCAATTTTTCTATAATCAAAAACTATCTTGTTACAGGCATCTGACTTGGCTTTTAATCTACCAGGCAGTTCTTTAGGCATATAGTTGTAGTCAAAATGACGATGCTCCCTACTATGCAGTGCATCTAATAAAGCATTCTTTAGGCTCTCGAGTATTTTTCCACTTACAACAATAACTTCCCACGGCTGTATATTATGACTGGATGGAGCCAGCCTTGCCATATCCAATATCTTAACTATTGTTTCTCTTGAAACAGGTTTTTCAAGAAATCCTCTATTTGATTTTCGTTTTTCGATCGCTTCCATTACATCCATAATTCCTCCATGCATTACATATTTTCAGTTTTTATCGTAATTAATAAAAAACAAAATTTGTATTAATTTAGTCCCTTCTGCAAAAACAGTTTATCATGCTTTCATAGCAAAGTATAGTCTATTACTCTTTTCATTAATCTACGCAAAAAATTGATTCATCTCCGATTCTCAAGCACTTCGGTAAATCCTGATTGGAGATAAACAGCTTATTGAAAAGGATGTCATGCTCTGCCATTAGATACTGAAAACAGATGATGCAACCGCTAATTTTCTATTGTGAAAACTTGAGTGTGAAATTCGTCCAGCATGTCACAATCTGCTACCTCAACAATATATGTTTAATACTGTTCTCATTCACAAACGCTTGTTCGTATTTAACTATTATTACTTTCTCGCTTTCATTTATATAATACTCAATTATTCCTTTTGCATTCTCAAGAAGTGGCAGCTTAGCTCTATCATATCTCTCTATCGGTAAATATATGCTGGATCTAAATCCAGGATTATTCATTCTCAAAACCCATAAAATCCAAAAAGCGGCAATTATTATTACAAATACCGCAACACCGGCTCTACCTTCTATATGCATCAAATAACCACTTGTAATTCCACCGAGAAACGAACCCGTATAGGCAAAAGTATTAGAAGCGCCAAGTGCTGCGCCCCTCTGATACACTTTGGCAAACTTTGACACAAAACTTTGCAAAAGCGGCTCAAACATGCTGAAACCCATAAAAAACAAAACTACTCCAGTTATAAAAAGCCAGACTTTATCACTATAACCCATCAAAATAAATCCCGCCGCAATAATTATAATGGAAACAATAAAAACCTGTTTACCCCTATTATACTTCTCGCCCAATATTACAGCTGGTGCCATTGCCAGGATTCCAAAAAATGTTGCAATAGCATAGACTATCCAGAGTTTTGTATCCTGCCATGCAAATGTTTTTGTCATAACTATAGGAATCATCAAAAAGGCAGCTGTCATAACCGATTCATGAAAAAGAAAGGTTACATACATTTGAACAAGATTTTTATCTTTGAACACATTGATTAGTTTCATATCCTTTTCAGTATAAGTGTGAACAATTTTTGGAGAATCCTTAACCTTAATAAGAAGTATTGCTATTACAGCCACAGTAAGCAGCGCCACAGTCCAAAATAGCTTTCCCACTCCCCAGTAAGCACCTAAAACCGGACCTATTATCATCGCGGCGGCGAAACTCATTGCAATAGTGCCTCCTGTGAGAGCCATAGCATGTGCCCGCTGCTCCTCTTTCACTACATCTGCAATCGCAGCCACAACAACCGATCCTATAGCTCCTGCCCCCTGAAGCAGTCTGCCGAAAATTAGTATATAAATATCGGTACTAATGGCGCATATCACAGAACCTATGCCGAAAATGATAAGACCTATAACAAGAACAGTCTTGCGGCCAATTTTATCGCTCATTATACCAAAAGGTATCTGAAAAAACGATTGCGTTAATGCATAACTGCCTATCACAACACCAACGAGAAAAGTCGTTTCATGCTGCATATTCAAAGCATAAAGCGAAAGCATCGGAAGTACTACAAAAAGACCAAAAAATCTAAACGCAATGACAGCGATTAGAGGTGAAATAGTTTTAAACATGTCGATTTTTATTAATCAGCGTCAACTTCTAACCGCATAAAAAAAACGATTCAAAATTCAAAATATAATATTCTTCATTATTTTCTTATAATTTTTCATACATTATGGAATATATTCCGAACCATGATTTTGTCAACGACAAAATCCGCCGGTCAAAAAATGAAGCTAATTTATGTTTTACATGGATAGCCATGATAGCAATATGATAATTTGTTTATTTTTCTAAAATTATCTTGACTGTAAGCACCCTATAGCTTATACATATTATGTGAACTATAAAAAAACAATATTAGATAAATTGATTGAATTTAAATAAAAGTAGCGCATCGTAACTTGGGTTTTATTAAAAACTAATATTATGCAGTTATCTTATACACAATCTTTGGAAGAAATATGGCAATGGACAAACACCTATCTTATAGCAGCAGATTATCCCGCGGCATTAAAAATGGCTAATTTGGGATCTCGGCATAAACGCTCTAAACTAATAAAAATACTATAAAGAAAAAGGGAAGGATTAAAATATGATTAAAACACATTCGTTTCATATCCCTGTAATGGGGACCGGGTTTTCAGTTGATACCCCGTTAAAAGTTTCTATGTATGGAATTGGTTCTGTCATTTCCATAGGTGATGACATGCTTCTTGAGAGATTAAGAAAGATGTATTGTGATAAATTTAAACTTTCTTATCACGCAATTACCAAACGCAACAAAGATTTTAGAGCTGAAAGAATCACGGCTTATTTAAACTTAATCAATGACTTATCAAAAATGAAATTTGAAGAATTAAAAGATTCTGTTGTTGGTGCAGGTGGTGAGGTAAAAGAATATTTCAATATGCTGCCTGACAATTCAGATCTAAAACAAAGATTTAAAACCGAAACGAAAAAATGCTCCGGCAACGAGGAACTTGGCAACTGGATAAAAAATAATTTATCGATGGGCAGTATTGATGTAAATATTATGACCAAGCTTGATAAACAAAACTATTT
>CAZAPZ010000123.1:0-1061 GCA_964487285.1 uncultured Campylobacterales bacterium
CCTTAACAATTACGGTATATAATACGTTTAACAATATTATGTGGGAGGGTTAAAAAATTTTGCGGAGGTATTTTATGGATGATACGAAAAATCTTCTTTTGAGCATTCCCGAAGCAACATTAATATTTTGGATTATAAAGGTTTTATTAGCGACGATAGGTAAAACGGGAACCGATTTTTTGTCCTCAGGCTTAGGTTTTGAAAATGCTATTGGTGGCTTTAACCATGGGGAGATCACTGCATAATATTCAAATCCACAGGAGATTTGGAAGTTGGCCAAAATAATTAAAATTACAAATACATGCTTGACATTTAGTCTGGCAAAATTATTATAAAAATTAAATAAAGGTAGATGGGCGATCTTGAGATCCGGTAAATTATTATCTGTGAGAATTAAAATCTCTCAGCTCACACCATATACAAAATATATGTCATATTAGAATGAAAAAGAGTATTGTCTTAGTGGGTTTTATGGGATCAGGGAAAAGCACGATAGGAAGAAGAACTGCCAAACTGTTAAACTGCCCTTTCATAGATTCTGATAATCTAATTGAAGAGCGCTACGGTTCGATTAGTACTATATTTGAAACGCAGGGTGAAAAACAGTTCAGAATTATTGAGTCGGATATTATCAAAGAAGTTTTAATCCGAAAGAAATCGGTTGTGTTTTCCATTGGCGGCGGAGGATTCTGCAGCAGCCGAAATGTAAAGATATGCCTTGATAATGCAGTTATTTTTTACTTAAATTGTACTTTTAATATTTGCTACGATAGAATCAGACGCAATGCGAATAGACCTCTTGCTAAAAAAGGAAAAAAATGGCTGATGAAATTATACAACAGAAGATTGCCATATTATAACAATGCAACATTGATGGTAGACTCCGATAAGTCTGCAAATGAAACGGCTAAGGAGATTATTTTACTTTACAACAGAACGAAAAAGTCATAAAATTCGTTGGCAATCTATAAAACATGGGATATTTTCGCGATATACCCGTTGATATCATATGATGAGACTACTGTATAATCCAAGATAAGATTGGGTGAGATTTGAAAATT
>CAZAPZ010000123.1:1161-3466 GCA_964487285.1 uncultured Campylobacterales bacterium
AAGATTGCCCAATATTAACCTTCCCTTCGGGCAATATCTGCTTTCCTCTTGTGCTCACGTTTTACTTCTTTGAAATTAACCCGGTTAGTCCTGCCGGAAGTTTGCCTTGCCTATAGAAAAGCTGATAAAAGTTGGGAATTTGAATATTATGCAGCGGTTTCATTATTATACTGTGATCTCACATATTGAGTCAAGCTTTCTATATTTTTCATTATAATCCATTCCGCATCCGACTATGAATTTATCTCCTCTCAAAGTAAACGCTTTATAATCAGCCTCAACATCATATTTTGTCGTATTTTCCCTAACAATAAGATAAGCATATCTTATACGGGCAGGACATCTATTTTTAAGCAAGTTATTTAGATAAAACAATGTTGCGCCTGAATCTAATATATCATCCACAACAAGACAATCCATTCCTGCAATGTCAATTGACAAGTCCTGTATTATTTCAACACTTCCGTTGGTTTTTGCTCCTGAATAACTTTTTAAGCGAATTGCATCGGTCTTAAATTCACCCTTGATTAGTTTCGTAACTTTCTTGAAGAAATACAAACCACCGCGTAACACTACTATAATAACAGCAGGAGCTATAAATCCGTCAACATTTATCCGGCGAGCAACTTCTATAACTGCCTTTTCAACCTGAATTTTACTATAAACAGGCTGCAGTTTTACCATATACCCGGAATCTTTTTATTGCAGTCGGGACAATGTCCATTTATCATGTTATTTTCAATAAATCTGCCATTTTTACGTAGTATTAAAGCTTTTCCACAATCGCAGATAGTATTTTCGGCATTAGCGGCGGCATCAGAATAAACATAATTGAGTCCCTGCCTTTTTCCTATACTAATAGCATCAGCGATAGTTTTCTGCGGCGTTGGATAGCTGTTGTAGTAAATATGCGCAGGATGAAACTGTCTGATATGCCATGGAATATTTTTATCTATATTAAATATTGTTTTTGCAATATCTCCAAGCTCGCTCTCGTTGTCATTAAACGAGGGAACTATAAGTGTTGTTATTTCAAGCCACATATCACTTTCTGCAATAGCTTTAAGATTTCGCTTTATGATACTAAGATCACCGCCTAAAGCAGATTTATAAGTTTTATCTGAAAAACTTTTTATATCAAGATTTACAGCATCTATGAGTCCGTTCATCTTTTTCAATACGGTATCAGACATAAATCCGTTTGTAACAAACAAATTTTTTAATCCATGCCTTTTTGCAGCTTCTGCAAGATCAAGCACATATTCAATATAAACCGTCGGCTCTGAATAACCGTATGCTATTGCATTGCATCCGTACTCTACTGCATTCCTAACAACCTCCTCCGGACTTTTTATGACTTCATTAATATCGCTATCATAGTCGTAGCTTAATTCATGCGAACTGCAAAAAGGGCATTTCATATTGCAGCCTTTTGATACTACTGAATAAGCAAATTCAGATGGCGTAACATGATATAAAGATATTTTTTCAGGAGAATTAATAGCTGTTGCAACTATGTGTCCATAGACTGTGCTTAAAATCTTGCCTTTGTTATTTTTTCTAACGCCGCATATTCCGGTCTCTTCGGTTTTAAGCCTACAAAAATGGCTGCAAACCAAACATACAACGGCATTACCGTCAATAGTTTCAAGCTTATCATAATTCATTTCTGATCCTTATAAAATCTATCATACAGTAATTCAGGGTACGTGTTTAGCATGTCAATCTTTTTGAAACTGTAATTATAATCTGTAATATATTCTTTGATCACTTCATAAGCCTTATTTATTTTAAGTATCTCATGGTTAGCTCCTCTTTTGTCAGGGTGAAAGCGTTTTGACAGTTTTATATAACAAAGCCTTATCTCATTATATGTTGCAAGCTCGGAAATACCCAAAATATCTCTCGCTTGCGTAACCTGTTCAAATTTATTCAACTATGCTCCAGATGCAACTGATGTAAGTAAATATGGGGATAAATAAGAAAAAATCAAGAATTAATGATTATCTTCATAGCTGCAAATAAAAATCGTTAAACATATGGATTTTGTTTAAAACAAATAAAATAATCTATACAAAATTAGCCTTCCAATGATTCAAGCATCAGGTAATGAAAACTACTGCATAATTGAAGCGTGTTGCAAAAATATGCTGAGCCCTGTTGTCAAGACAACTTTTTCTATATTCTTATTCTCTTTTTGACTCATTCTCCTATGCTGCATTATCTAAATCTTCTCCTGCAGGGAATGATTCATACATTATTTACGGAGTATGGTATTGAAGCGATTGATAAAATAGCTCCGTAT
>CAZAPZ010000124.1:0-3449 GCA_964487285.1 uncultured Campylobacterales bacterium
GCCGTCCACAACTTGCTCGTTGGCCAAAACGGTATGGCAGCTTCCGCAGTAATTTGCGCTTGATTTCTTTCTATATGCCATACCTTTTTTATACATCTCTATGAAAATTTTCTGTTCCCATCTGTAATATTCGGGAAGGCATGTTATGACTTCCCTATCCCAATCATAAGAAAATCCAAGCGTTTTGAGCTCTTTTTCCATCTGTTTTATATTGTCCAATGTCCATTTTTTCGGTTCAATATTGTGAGCAATAGCCGCATTTTCTGCGGGCATTCCAAAAGCATCAAAACCGATCGGATGAAGAACGTTATATCCATTCATCATTTTAAATCGTGCTATCGTATCCCCAATAGTATAATTTCTCACATGACCCATATGAATTTTGCCTGACGGGTATGGAAACATTTCCAACACATACTGATTTTTGCCTAATTTATCTAGATTTGTTTTGAAAAGCTTAGATTCATTCCAGCACTTTTGCCATTTTTTTTCTATTGCGGAAGGGTTATATTTTTCCATTTTTTTAGTCTAAAATTGCTCCGCGGCTTGCAGATGTGACGAGTTTTGAATATCGTTTCAGATAACCGGTTTTTATCTTAGGTTCTTTTATCTTAAACTTACTGCGGCGCCGATTAAGTTCATCATCTGTCACCTTCAGCTCTATAGTTTTGTTTTTCACATCTATTTGGATTGTGTCGCCATCTTCTATCAAGCCGATCATTCCGCCTCTGATTGCCTCGGGAGCAATATGTCCGATAGAAAGTCCCCGCGTTGCTCCGCTGAATCTGCCGTCGGTTATCAAAGCAACCGATTTTTCAAGCCCCATTCCTGCAATAGCAGATGTAGGTGCAAGCATCTCTTTCATGCCCGGTCCTCCTGCAGGACCTTCGTATCTAATGACAACAACGTCACCTTTTTCTATCTTTTGTTTATATATGGCATCAAGCGATTCTGATTCCGAATTAAATACTTTAGCCTTTCCTATAAAATGCAGTATAGATTCATCAACACCGGATTGCTTTATAACTGCACCGTCAGGTGCAAGATTGCCCTTTAAAATTGCCAGGCCGCCCTCTGCAAAATAAGGATTATCAATAGGTCTTATCACGTCATTATTCAAAACGATACTATTTTTATAGTTTTCCTTCAAGTTCTTACCTGTTACCGTCATAGTATCACCGTTGATAACCCCGAGTTCGCTGATTCTTTTAACTACCGCCAACACACCTCCTGCATCGTCGAGATCCTCAAGATGATATGGTCCTACCGGCGAAAATGAACAAAGATCGGGAACTTTTGTACTCATTATGTTAAAATCTTTTAGTTTAAACTCAACGCCTGCCTCTTCAGCCAATGCCAATAGATGCAGCACGGTATTTGTCGAACAGCCGAGAGCCATGTCGGTTGCAACAGCATTAAGAAATGCATTCCGTGTCATAATATCTTTCATTTTGATATCTTTTTTCACAAGATTCAATATCGCAATACCGGCTTGTTTGGCAAGGCGAACTCTTGTAGAAAATGGTGCGGGTATGGTTCCGTTTCCGGGAAGACTTATTCCCATTGCTTCGCTTATACAATGTATAGAATTTGCCGAATACATTCCCGAGCATGATCCGCAGCTTGGACATCCTGCATTTTCCAACGCTTTTAATTCAATATCATCTATCTTTCCTGCAATTCTCGATCCCACTCCTTCAAATATCTGGGCAAGATCAATTGCTCTTCCTTTATATCTTCCCGCAAGCATGGGCCCGCCTGATAAAAGAAGAGTAGGTATATTAACGCGAAGCGCTCCCATGAGCATTCCGGGGACTATTTTATCACATGTAGGCATAAGTACAAGCCCGTCAAAAGGATGAGCACATGCCATAGTTTCAACGGAATCGGCAATAATCTCTCTGCTTGGAAGAGAATAGTGCATTCCAAGATGGCCCATCGCTATGCCGTCGTCAACGGCTATTGTATTAAATTCAACAGGCATACCTCCGGCCATGTAAATACCGGCTTTCACAGCTTCGGCAAGCTGTTTAAGATGTATATGCCCCGGAACAATATCATTTGAAGAGTTAGCTATGCCGATTATAGGTCTGGATAGCTCATCATCTGTAAATCCATCAGCTTTCCAAAGCGATCTATGCGGTGCTTTATCAATACCTTTTATCATTACATCACTTCGTTTCATTAACAACTCCTTTTAACTATGTATAACGCAATTATACTTTTATTACTCATCATGTCAAATATAAATTTTCGCATGATGCTATAGTTTTATTTAAATTTCTTTATCCATTCGGTTAATATATCTAATTTATCAAGCTGAAACTGCTTTCTCTCTCCCGTTTTACGAATTTTAACTTCAACATAATTATTTTTGATTCCTTTCATTCCGACAATCACGGCAATTGGCAATCCTATCAGATCGCTATCGGCAAGTTTAACACCGGCTCTTTCATCTTTGTCATTATATAACACTTCTATATTTGCTTTCTCTAAAATAGCATAAATCTTATCTGAAAGGTTTATAACATCTTCATTTTTCCCAAGCGATAGCAAGCTGACTTTGAAAGGTGCAATGGAGTTTTGCCATATTATGCCGTAATCATCATGCGATTCTTCAATAGCTGCCGCTGCTATTCTCCCAACTCCAATTCCGTAACATCCCATAAGGAAATGCTGCCTCTTGCCGGACATATCCAAAAATGTGGCGTTCATGCTTTTTGAATATTTATCTTCCAATTGAAAAATATGGCCAACCTCTATACCGCGAGTCTCTCTGAGTTCATCTCCGCATTTAGGGCACATATCTCCGGCTTTTGCATTTCTAATATCAGCAAACAGATCAACAGAAAAGTCTTTACCGTAATTTGCATTTAGAAAATGTTTATCTCTTTTGTTTGCCCCGCAAACCATATTTTTCATCTGTCTTATCCTGTTATCGGCAATAATTTTAATATTCGGAGCATTTACAGGACCCATAAATCCGGCAGGAAGCGAAAGTTTCAGCAATGTAGATTCGTCTGCAGACTTTATATCATCGGTGCCGAAAATATGTTTTAATTTCACATCGTTAACCGTATCGGAACCGGCAATAAGCAGCATTATAGGTTTGCCGTTAGCCTCAACCATAACGGTTTTAATTGATTTGTCAGGATCCGATTTTAAAAATTTGCAAACCGATGATATGGTTTTGCAGTTCGGAGTATCAACAATTTCAATCTGTTTCTCAGGATCATCCGAAGCGATAAATTTAGATTGAGCCGCTTCTGCATTTGCCGCATAATCACAGCTGCCGCACGACATAATTTTATCCTCTCCCGTATCGGAAAGCACCATAAATTCCTCAGACATATTACCGCCTATTGCACCTGAATCAGCTTTTACAATTCTATATCTGAATCCAATTCGATCAAAAATCCTTATGTATGCATCACGCATCAATTGGTAGC
>CAZAPZ010000125.1:0-3426 GCA_964487285.1 uncultured Campylobacterales bacterium
TTTTTTAGCACAGTCAGGGGATGTATCTTTCTTGTCTGCCTGAAACGTCCGAGGAGTACATCCGTTTTTGTTGTCATAAACAAAATATTAGCTTGAAACGATTCTAAAAAATCGCTTAGATTGCCGTTTTCAACGAATGATAAATCCCTTATATCACTTACCACGGCAACTTGCGTATTTTTATAATGTTCCAAATTAATCATTTTCAGCATAGAAAACGGCAGATTCTCTATAGTAAAAAAACCGATTGCTTCAAGTTGGCTCAGCAAACTACTTTTGCCTGAACCGGATAATCCTGTGATTAAAATAAATTGATCGGATAATTTTTTATAGCACTGAAGCATTTGTCACAAATTTGAATGGGCTATTAACTTATGATGTTTCAATTATGCAGGCTATCCCTTTTCTGTTTTTATATAGTATGGATGTTTTAAGTGTCTCTGCATTGGTAAATACAAGGAACAATTTATTGTCGTTTTTTAACTTCATAAGAGCATCTTCAATATGCATAGGTTTTATCATATAGGTTTTGTATATTATTCTATTTGCCGCTTCGTCATCTTTCGATGTCGTATCGATCTCAAATATCTGAACGTCCGATTTATTATTGAAATATTTGTCCTTAAAACGTTTTACATTTCTTTCTAAAAGTTCCGATGCCATATCGATTGATCCGTATATATCTTTTGATTCTTTGCTCACCTTTATAGTTTCAGGTCCCAAACTGATTATAGCATCCACAATATGTCTAAATTTCTCAATTTTAAAAATAATCTTAAGTTCAATAGCTTTTGGATAATATTTTGTGATTTTGCTGAACCGCTTTGTAGCATACTGCTTCATGGCATCTGTTAATTCTATTCCCTTGCTGCTGAAAACTATATTCATCAATTCCTCCCAACGGTTTATTTTTCGTAATTTATTTTATACTCTTTCCATCTTTTTTCAACAAGTTCAGCTATTTTTTCATCAGGTTCTACTTCAGGTGGAATAAACCTCGTCAGTCCTTCTTCAGGAAACTTCTTTGTTGCATCGATGCCCATTTTGCCGCCGTATAAAGCATTTTCAGATGCATTTTCAAGCGCATCAAGCGGTCCTTTTAGAAAGAATGAATCTCTAATAGGATCTGTATTGTTGCTTATTCTCCAAAGAACCTCATTCAAATTATGAACATTAACATTTTCGTCAAGTATGACGATTATTTTAGTGAGCGAAAGCAGTCCCATTCCCCACAATCCGTATGCTACTTTTCTTGCCTGTCCGGGAAATCGTTTTTTAATGGAAACAATTGCGAGATTGTGAAATAATCCGTATGGAGGAAGATGAAGATCAACGACTTCAGGCAATATCTTTTTTATCATAGGTAAAAAGAGTTTTTCAGTTGCAAGTCCCAAGAAGGCATCTTCCATAATCGGCTTTCCAACTACCGTAGCCGGATAAATTGCATCTTTTTTTCTATAGAGACCAGTGATATGAAAAACAGGATAATCATCTTTCCATGAGTAGTAGCCTGTATGATCGCCAAACGGACCTTCTTCTCTCAACTCGTTTGTCAAAACATAGCCCTCTATTACAATCTCTGCCGATGCAGGAACAAACAGATCGGAATGCTCGCATTTTGCCAATTTGATTGCCTCTTTTCTCAAAAATCCGGCAAAGAGAAATTCGTCTATACTTTCAGGAATGGGGGCGGTGGCAATATATGTTAAAATGGGATCTCCTCCCAATGCTACAGCCACATCTAGTTTTTTGTGTCCAAGTTTTTTGGCAATGGAAAAGTGAGATGCCCCGTCTTTATGAATCTGCCAATGCATTCCTGTTGTTTTATTGTCGTAAACTTGCATTCTATACATCCCGCAGTTGAGTTTACCGTTTTCAGGATTTCTTGTAATTACCAATGGAAGAGTTATAAACGGACCTCCGTCAAGCGGCCAACTTGTTGTTATCGGAATTTTATCAAGATTATCTTCATGAACCTGTTTAAAATTTGCATTGGACACTATTTTAGGTGAAAAACCTGCTAATTTACTCATTTTGTATGCTGCCTTGAGTTTATCTAAAACAGCTGACGGAACCTCAGGTGTTATAAGTTCCTCTATTCTTTTCGCTTGGCTATCAAGATTGCCGCGCATAATAGTTTTGATTCTGCTTTCACTGCCAAATAGATTCATGGCAACAGGCATGTTGTGTCCTGCCGGGTTTTTAAACAGAACCGCCTTACCGCTGCTTTTAACAAGCTTAGATGCTATCAGAGGCATTTCTTGATTTATAGATACCGGCGATTCTATAATGTCAAGATCATCGTTCTCTTTTAATATATTGATATATTCATTAAGGTCCACCTTTTTATAATAGCATAGTTTTTAGTCTTGACAATCATAATTTGCAAACGAAAATCAAGTAATGATAACCGATGATATGATAATTGATACGCATACTCATCTTGATATGCAATATAGAGATCCTTATGAAGTTATGGAAAGAGCACATGCGTCCGGTGTTGGTTTTTTTATTATTCCCGGAACAAATGAGAAAAATTTAAAAATTGCCGTTGAAATTGCAGAAAATAGAGATAATGTAAAATTT
The DNA here is from genome assembly GCA_964487285.1 of uncultured Campylobacterales bacterium. Taxonomy (GTDB): domain Bacteria; phylum Campylobacterota_A; class Desulfurellia; order JAADFJ01; family JAADFJ01; genus CAZAPZ01. The sequence goes on from CAZAPZ010000125.1 coordinate 2,587, forward strand.
TTGATCGGTATTCACCCTGAGGATGCAGACGATTATGAAAATAAAATACAATCCTTATATAGTGTAACCGGTCATCCGAAATGTATAGGGATAGGTGAAGTCGGACTGGATTACGACCATTCCGATGTTCCAAAAGTTATTCAGAAAAACTGCTTTATTAAGTTTATAGAACTTGCTTGCCGGTGTAATTTCCCTATTGTAATACATACGAGAAATGCGGTTGATGATACTATAGGTATACTATCCGATTATGCCAAGCAATTAACTATTATATTGCATTGTTTTACAGGAGATAATGATATTTTAAAATTTGGCATTGAAAACCGAGCTTATTTTTCTATCGGAGGTATTGTCACTTATCCTAAAGCGGTTAATTTGCAAAGCTTAACAGGTAAAATTCCGGAGGATAGACTTATTTTTGAAACGGATTCACCTTATCTTCCGCCTATACCGTTTAGAGGCAAGAAAAATGAACCTGCATTTATAGTTGAAACGATACGATATGTTTCAAGGCTTACCAAAATCAGCTACAAGCACCTTGTTAAACTTTCAACAAAAAACGCTCTTAGAGCTTTCAAGATTCACGATTGGTAAAATTAACTAGATTATGTCCCTGGGCTGCTGTAATTCGAGAGATATCAAAATAATTTGGTTCTTCCGGCTTTATTGCGGATCGAGTCTAATTTGCCGCAATAAAGCCGGAAGAACCGTTTTTTTGATAGTTGGTCTCGCTCCATTGTTGGTTTGTCAATCAGTTTCACATGTTTAAATTTTATATAACTCCGGCAATCTTTTCCGGATCAATAAGCATAACGATATCATCCCCAAGTTCAGCTACTT
>CAZAPZ010000126.1:0-3418 GCA_964487285.1 uncultured Campylobacterales bacterium
TGCAATCCAGTCAAAAAATGGAATTTTGACTCTCTTTGCATATGCACTTACCGCCAGTGCCGCAGCGCTGCTTATTGTTCCGACAAGAAAATCAACCTTTTCCTGCAATACAAGCTCTTTAGCCATTTTGAGCGCGATATTAGGTCTGTATCTTGAATTTCTGTAAAAGACCTCAATTTTCTTTCCCAAAATATTGTACCCTATTTCCGATAGAGCAAGTTTGAAACCGTTTCTTGCCCCATATGTATATATAGTAGCAGGACCGCTATAGGTATCAATAACACCAATTTTTATTGTACCGTTCTTAGCGGATGCAATACCGGGCAAAGATAGCATCGCAACCCCTGCAACTCCTGATTCCAAAAACTTTCTTCTTGAAATTTTCATACCTACCCCCTTTTTTAAGTTAACTTTAAACTATTTTATATTATATTAATATAAAATAATGATGTCAAGCGTTTGGCTGGAAAACTTCATTAGATATAGAAATCACCATGGCTCTATAATGTTCAATATTTTCTTGGCTATGCAAATCCTCTAAAATAAATCCCAACATATCATAGATTTTATAATTAGCCCTGCCATACTGCTCAATTATCTTGATAACGCTGATTATTTTGGAATAGAAAAGATACGAATTCCTAAGTGTTGTGATTTGCTCTAACTCTAAAATTCCCTTATTTCTTATTTTTTCAAGCAGTGTAAGAACCGATAAGCCTGATTCTGCATAGCCGTTTTTGATGCAGAGATATTGAGTAACGAATTCTATATCCATTAAGCCTCCTGCAAAATGTTTTATGTCAAAAGTGTCATGTTTTGACTTCTCTATTTTTAACTTCATATCAAGAACGGCTCTACCGGATATTTTTGTTTTTAACTGTTTTTTATATAATCCTATGATATCTTTGGTGGAAAAATCGCTATAGATAATCCTCGCCTTCTGAGCTGACAGATGCTCCCATGTATGAGCGGATTTGCTAAAATAGTTGTCAAGATATTTGAGATTTATAACGACGGGCGAATCGTTTCCGAACGGTTTTAATCTTAAATCTACATCGTACAATTTCTTTAGTTCTCTAACTACAGTTTGAATATCGGAAGTAGGCCTTTTTATGTCTTGTGATATAAAAAGCAGATCAAGATCGCTTTTTATAGATAATTCGCCAATACCAAGTTTTCCATATCCTATCACCGCAATCTCATTTTTGGAGTAATCGCTTATAGTTTTTACTATAAACCGATCTGCAAATTCAGTTAATATTTTAAATAACGATATATCGAAGTTTCCCGATAAAATTTTTAAAGTTATGGCAAATTCAAGCCTTCGCTTCTCATTTTTGGTGATTTCAGCTATCTTTATAGGTTCGTTTATGAGAAAAAACTCCTCCATAAGACCTCTGTCTTTGCCGATCATATTTGCATAGCCAATTGAAAACAGCTTTAAAAGAATATTGAATACCAAACGATTGTCATAAATAGTTAATATATATGAAGGATCAAGCGCATTAAAACCTTTTATAGCCTCCATCAGCAATATCTCATTTGGAATAAACTTAAAAGCATAATTTAACACTTCGCTAATTCTGCTTTTATCAAAACCTGCTACTGCCCATTTTCGTGCAGTTTCTGTTATTAGATTTGCGGCACTCAATGCACCCTTTATACCTTTCTCCTTTAATACGCCTTCCAGATCTTCGGCAAAACCAAACACGGGTATGTCAGAGCTCTCTATAAATATAGCGGTAAACCGTTTATGCACCTTGTCTGTTACTTGGTTATATTTTTGTATAAAGTCATGCAAAGACAGATGCATACTTTTGGCAAGATACATAAGTTTCTCATCGGTTTCGGGCAGCCTCTGCGTCTGCATCTCATTTAAAATCTGAATCTTATGTTCAATTCTCCTCAAAAAAAGATATGCATTACGCAAAAAATCAGCACCTACTGGCATATATTCTTTAGACTTCAAAACTTGCAAAGCATCTATCATGCTTATATTCCGCAACTCTTCGTCAGAACCATGTATGAGTTGAAAATAATTTATGATAAATTCAATTTCCCTTATGCCGCCGGTACCTTTTTTCACATCTACTTTCTCTTTATCTAAAGACTCGGAGCCTGCAGTACGAACATATTTTTTTATCTTAAACAAAAGAGATCTTATTTCCTCAATGTAGCTTGAATCGATAGATTTTTTGTAAACAAACGGTACTATCTCTCTAAGCAGCTGCTTTCCAAGTGCTATATTTCCTGCTATAGGCTGCGCTTTAAGCAGCGCCATCCTTTCCCATAACTGACCAAATGTTGCATAATAATTTCTGTATCCGTCAACACTCATGGAGATTGGGGCATTTTTACCGCCAGGCCTCAGTCTTAGATCAACTCTGTAAAGAAAACCTTCACGATTTTTTTCATTCAAAATTGAAACCGTTTTCACAGCCAATTTATGATAATAGGCAATCTTTTCATCGGTTTCATGAACAAAAATAATATCAATATCGGATGAGAAATTTAGTTCGTCGGTACCTAATTTCCCCAGAGCTATTATACATATATTTTTGTCAGCATCGGGAATAATTTTTTTCAGTTCATCGTATGCAATATCTATTGAAGCGGCAACCAAAGCTTTTGCTAAATTGGATAATTCATTCATAATAACAATAAAATTAGCTACCTGAATAATTTCTCTTGTACCGATTCTCAGGTATTCTTTCTTTTTATATCGTCTTAGAAGATATTTTTTATGTTTAAAGTCTTTTGCATGCCTTAATAAATTTTCTATTTCCCGATTATACCGACTAAGATCTTTTGTGATGTTTAAAATCTCATTTTCTATAAGCAATGAGAAATATTCAGGATTTTTGATCAATGTTGCAGAAAGCGTATTTGATTGAGAAAAGATACCAAAAAGTATATTGCCCGCGCTTTTATATGCTCTAATCAGTTCGAATATCATTGATTTAGACATTAAATGTTCTACAAAATCATAAAAATGAGACAGCGCCAAGTCAGCATTTGCACAGTTTTTAAGCTGCATGTCAATAACATTTAAGGAATTCTCAAATTCGCTAAGGAGACCAAACTCAGATGTAATACGCAAAATTATCTTGTATGCTTTAGATTGATCTTTAAAAATCGACAAAAATTGATCTATGCGTTTAGAATTTCCAAGATACATAAAATTATTATATCATAGAGCCGTAAAGAATCCACAAGCGGTTTATATAAAAAATTTCCTTTCGCTCTCCAAGCTCGCAAAAAGAGAGCCAAATGGTTTAAGCAATATATTGTCGGCATATATAAATATTATGGTGTTCTTGACAAAATTATAACATTTAGCATAAGGAGCAGAAATCCTCTTTCTAAGTATTTTATCGTGTTTAATATTTATCTCTTAATATTTAAAACTTCATTGTAA
>CAZAPZ010000127.1:0-3171 GCA_964487285.1 uncultured Campylobacterales bacterium
ATAAACTCTCTCAATGGTATATTAAAACAAGAATCTAAATAGATCCGCTTCCTCTTCCTTGGCAGGTTATGCCGATTGGGAAGAAGGATGAGCGGGAGAGACAGTTGAAATAGTTAACCAGCTTTGTATATCATATCGTAAGGCATTACCAAATTGGAAGTTGTCTTACGATATGATAATAACAATTTAGCTGAATCCTGATAAATTTTATAATGTCACAATTTATATAAGATTATTGGCTTTACTTTGCATAGGCAGATTTGCAAAAATACTATTTAACGGATCGAAGCCATTTGCATAGAAGTAACATGGGTTAATCTATCATATCCTAAAATTATCTTTTTGCCTACGCAATTCAGCGAAGGTTTCTTTAGGATTCAAAACTTTTTTGCTTGCGATATACATGGCTGGATTATCGGTATGAAGGAATGGATTTGTCGCTAACTCTTCTTCTAATGTAAAGGGCACTGTCGGCAAATTTTTGCTGCACAATAAATCCACTCTACCCATTCTCGCAATAAGCTTTTGGTTGTTAGGTTCAATCATAAGGGCAAACTGTCCATTTTCTTGTGTATATTCATGAGCACAATAAATACGGGTTGAGATCGGCAGCGATTTTAGTATGCTTAGCGAATTATACATCTGTTCAGCTGTGCCCTCGAACAATCGGCCGCAGCCCATTGCAAACAGAGTATCGCCGCAAAAGAGTGCATTAAATTTCTGAAACCAATATGCAATGTCTCCGATAGTATGTCCCGGTACCTCTAAAATACGAGCTGTAATTTTACCGATTTGAAGAATATCTCCGTCGGTTAGCTCAACTGTGATTCCTGGAATTCGGTCTCTATCCCGCTTAGCACCCACAATGATGCAATCCGTCTGATTCTTGAGTTTGAGATTGCCGCCGACATGGTCTAAGTGATGATGGGTGTTAAGTATGTGTGTCAGTTGCCAGTCTTTTTCTCTAAGTACAGCGAGCACAGGTTCTGCCTTTGCAGGATCAACGGCTGCGGTTGCTTTAGAGACAGAATCGTGAATCAAATAGGTATAATTATCATTGAGCACCGGAATTTGATAAATCTCTATCATGCTTTACCTCCTTTTTTGTCATTGACAGTTTTCTAAGTTTTTTATAAAAATTTAGCGCATAAATCAAAAACCGATAATCTAAAAGTTAGCAACATAAATTTGTAAGCGCTTATCCGTGCCTTTAAGTTGACTACATGCGCAGGGTTGGTTATAAGGTAAAATCAGAAATCTATCCTTTGTATCATCTTTTCATTAATTTTATCTGTTATGAATACTATTATATCGTCTCTATTCAGCAAAAAATCATTTTTGGGATAGATCCATTTTCTGCCTCGTTTTACTAATATTATTTCGATACTATATTTGGAAACTTCTTCTATGGTTTTCCTATATAGATTTGCTATTGTTTTCTGCATAATCAATTTTTCAGATTCGTTTAAAAATTCAAAAACAGTGGGGCTTTCCACTGCTTTTTCCACTACCTTCAGCAATTGTTCCGTGTAAACAAGTGGTATAATACCATTATCCCTAAAAAGCCTCCGGTTTTTAGGTTCATTGTCACGAGCAAACAGTTGAAATATACCATATCTCTCCTCAAATATTGCTGCTATTTTGATATTTACCATGTCATCATCAGTAAGCAGCAGCACCTTGTCGCTTTTTTTAGGTTTAATCTTGTCTAACAATTTAATATCGCTGCCGTCACCGCAGTTAACCGTAATATTCTTTGTTTCAAGTTTTTGACAGGCTTGCCTATTTTTTTCAATTACCAAAACATCTTTCTGCTTTTCGACGAACATTTCTGCAACACGACTGCCTACCCGACCTCCGCCAACGATTATAATTTTAGAAGAGGCTGATGATGAAATCTGCTTTTTCATCATGTTAAACAGGCTGGGAGCAGCGATGCTTGACGCAATGGCAAGGATTATTATAGCAGAGTTGAATTCTTGATCTATAATGCCCAGTTTTAATCCTATGGCAGATGCTGCGATAATCAGACTCAACCTTCCGCTCAATAGCACGCCGCCTGCCATGGTATCTTTTAAGGAGAAATTAATTTTTAGCGGCAGCGCTGCAACAACTTTGATAAAAAAGCTTCCTATTATAATAGTTAGAATAAGAATTATTCCTTTTTGAATATTTGAAGGTATAACCGATATAGCTCCTTGATATATGAAGAAAAACGGTATAAAAAATCCATAACCGATGGCATCAAGCTTCATTTTCAGTATGTCTGATTCGGCATCTAATGTTTTAGAAATAATTATTCCAGCTAAAAAACTTACCAAGATAAATTCGATACCGAATTTATCTGCCAAATATAAAAAAATAAACAGAACGGCAAAGGAGCCTCTTGTAGCAATCTGAAAATCGCTCTTGTGTTTGACCGCATGCATCGCCCTGCTTATCCATCTATTCTCGGAGAGAAACTTTATTATCTTATTGATTGTCAAAGTTGCAATAAGCAGTATAAAAATCATGAGGAAATCGAAAATATCGTATCTGTTTCCTTTTAAAAGGGAAAAAATAGTTATTAAAAAAAGCGTTGATAAATCGGCTACAAGAGCGCAGGTCATAAGCGTCTGCCTATATGATTTCTTCAAATCATACCGCGCTTTAAGTGTTGGAAACACGATTGCAACGGATGTCGTAGAAAAAATGAGCGCGAGATAGACTGCGCTTGTAGAAAAATGAAATATTGTTACAAGAAATATGGAGAACAGATATGATAAAGATAATGTAAAGAAGAATATAAGTATCGATATAAAGATAGTTGAATGAAAAAACCGTTTTCCAGGTATGCTGCTCTCTTTAAATTCAGTCTCAAAACCACTCAGGAACATAAGATAGATGAGCCCTAACATAGACAAAAATTTTAAAGATTGTGCGTCTGTACTTATAACATTTAACCCGCTTCTACCAAGAATTAGTCCTGCTGCTATTTCAAGGGCGACAGACGGCACAATACCTTTGAAAAATTTAGATGAGATAAAAGGTATTACGAAGCTTAGAAGAGCGATTATCGCAAGTGAGTTTATTCCAAAATCATTCATTTATCATATTGCCACCTCTATTTTTCCTTATGTCATCGTATATTAAATTCAGTAAGCAGATTGGCTTTGACAACAGAGAGTCGGT
>CAZAPZ010000128.1:0-3133 GCA_964487285.1 uncultured Campylobacterales bacterium
TGATATGGGGACAAATTCGAACAAATCCGTTGATTATCCTGACTATTCGGCTAAAGTTGCGAGGGAAAGTATTGTTCTAAATGTGCCCGGAATTGTAATTTGCGGCACAGGCATAGGAGCATCAATAAGCGCAAACAAGATTAAAGGGATTAGAGCTGCACTTTGCCATAATACATACACGGCAATCTATGCGAGGCGACATAACGATGCTAATATCCTTGCCATTGGTGCCAGGGCAATTGGAGTGGGTGTTGCCTTCCAAATTATAGATCTATTTCTTAAAACGGAATTTGAAGGCGGGCGACATAAAATAAGGGTTGAAAAAATATCAAAACTCGAGGAGGAAAAATGAACAAAATAGTGTTAAACAAACTTGCCGAAACCGATCCTGCTGTTTTTGATGCAATAAGAGCCGAGAGAAATCGCCAAACAGACGGAATCGAACTTATAGCATCGGAAAATTTTGTATCACAGGCAGTTCTTCAAACTGCAGGATCTATTATGACAAACAAATATGCCGAGGGATATCCGCATCACCGCTATTACGGAGGATGCGAGAATATGGATGTTGTCGAAGATATTGCAAGAGACAGAGCATGCAAACTTTTCAACGCGGAGCATGCCAATGTTCAGCCGCATTCCGGAAGCCAGGCAAATATGGGAGTTTATATGGCTGTTATGGAACCGTTTGATCGTCTTCTCGGTATGGATTTGACAAACGGAGGACATTTGACTCATGGTGCAAAAGTTAGTTTCTCAGGCAAACTTTATCTGTCTGCAGGATACGGAGTTGATCCCAAGACAGGTAGAATTGATTATGATGAGGTTATGCAGATTGCAAAAGAATTTAAACCTCGCCTTATAGTCTGCGGTGCAAGCGCATATCCGAGAATCTTAGACTTCAAAAAGTTTAGGGAAATTGCAGATTCGGTAGGTGCATATCTAATGGCTGATATTGCACATATTGCAGGCCTTGTTGTAGCAGGACTTCACCCGAATCCGTTTCCTGACTGCGACTTTGTTACAACAACAACACATAAAACTATGCGAGGGCCACGCGGCGGAGTAATTTTATGCAAAGAACCGTTTGCCAAAAAGATAGATAAGGTAATGTTTCCCGGAATTCAGGGAGGACCGTTAATGCACATTATTGCAGCAAAAGCAGTGGCATTTAAAGAAGCAGATACAAAATCGTTTATAAAATACCAAGCTCAAGTTGTAGCCAATGCTAAGATGCTTGCCGATACATTGATGAAAAGAGGCTTTGATCTTGTGAGCGGAGGAACGGATAATCATCTTATTTTAGTCGATTTAACCAAAACAGGCATAACGGGTAAAGAGGCTGAAGAGGCTTTAGGGAGAGCCGAAATCACTGTAAACAAAAACACGGTACCGGGAGAGAGAAGATCGCCATTTATAGCATCGGGAATTAGAATAGGAACACCTGCTGTAACAACAAGAGGAATGAAAGAGACGGAGATGGGCATTATAGGCAATTGGATTGCAGATATTTTATCAGATCCAAATGAAAATACGATTTCGGCTATTAATAGTGATGTAAAAGAGCTTTGTTCCAAATTTGTATTTTATCCTGAAATAACAGCTGCTTGATAATGTTTGATCTTCAATGAAGAGAAAAATAATTTTTCGAACGATTTAATATAATATATGCGCTATATAAGCCGAATCATTGTTGCCTTATGTCTTATTTTTATTTCCTCCGGCGCTTATTCAAGCAACTTTGCCAAACCTCAGGTTTTAAATGTTATTTCAGAGCTCAATTCAAATAAAACTTTTGCTGGCTGGAATGATTTTGCCGAAGATAGTTTTAGAATAAAAAATTTTAAAATCCCAAAAAACTTTTTAAATCAAATAAAGAAAGAGTATAACCGAATAGTTGATAATAAGACTTATTATAAAAAAATCTTTTTACGCGGCTCAAAATGGATTAACCTTATTGATAGTAAACTTGCTCAAAACAAGATGCCTTTGGGAATTGCCGAGCTTGCCTTAATCGAAAGTCATTTTCAGCCTTATGTAAAATCAAATAGCGGTGCTGTAGGAATGTGGCAGCTTAAACGTGAAGCCTCAAAAGAATCTTATATACATATCAATTTTTTTACTGATGATCGGTTAAATCCATATCTATCGACATCCGCTGCTATTAATTACCTAAAGGAGTTGCATCAGACCTTCGGATCATGGCTCATTGCCATATCGGCATATAATGCCGGGCCTGGAACTATGCGGCATCTCTTAAGAAATGACAGCTTTTATGATATTATAAAAAACGATAAACTGCCGCATGAGACGATGCGATACATAACAAAATATATTGCTCTTCAAATAGCCATTAATAACGGTGTGTTTAGGTATAACCCTTATGAAAAATATAAGATTGTAAAAGTAAAAACACATATTCCGTTTTATTTTCTTTCCCGTATTGTTGGAATTCCAACGCATTCACTGTTTCATTTAAATCGTTTTTTAAAGCATCATACCATGCCTCCAAATCAAAAGTACGATGATATTATTATCCCTCAAAAAAATTATAAAAATTTTTTAAGAAATTATGCCGAGCTTATAAAAAATAATCCGAGAAAGACTTTGCTTTATAAAGTCGGAGAGAGAGATAGCTACAAAAAAATAGCAAGTTTTTTTTGGTTGCGAAAAGCAACAATTGACAGGATTAAGCGAAAAACCGGTCATTTATATGCAGGGAAAATTATAAAAATTCCGTGGTATGTGACTCAGAAAAGGGTGGCAATGCTTTATTACAAAGATCTGCCTGTACGATACGAAAAATACAATGTGCGGAGAGGCGATTCCTTACTTAAAATTGCCCACAAATTTGGAGTGACTGTTGCATCTATAAGAAAAATCAACAAGATTAGAGGGGATTTAATTAAAGCAAATCAGGTTATAGTACTTAGACGAAGGCTATAAGCTTGGTTTTTATTATTGTTGGGAACTATTGTGCCCGGCCTTACGTAGCCTAACGCAATCCTCAGCGGTAATAAAGCGGCATGAACGAGGAAAAGTCTATTCTTGTCATTGCAGGCGCCTAAAAGGTGCATGGCAATCTCTATTTCTCTATCAAACGACCTCACAAAACAGGTGTTAAAAAACAGAA
>CAZAPZ010000129.1:0-3096 GCA_964487285.1 uncultured Campylobacterales bacterium
TTAACGTACTTAGAATTATTAATGAACCGACTGCCGCAGCACTTGCTTTTGGTCTTGATAAAAGTAAAAAAGGCAACATCGCTGTTTATGATCTTGGCGGCGGTACATTTGATATATCTATTCTTGAAGTTGCCGATGGCGTATTTGAGGTAAAATCAACTAATGGCGACACATATCTTGGCGGAGATGATTTTGACCAGGCGGTTTTAGATTGGCTGCTATTAACATTTAAAAAGGATAACGGTATAGATCTTGGAACAGACCCGATCGCACTGCAGCGCCTGAAAGATGCTTCCGAAAAAGCAAAAATTGAACTTTCATCAAGTCTGGAAACTGAAATAAACCTTCCATTCATAACCGCCGATGCAACCGGACCTAAACATCTTAATATAAAACTTACACGAGCTCATTATGAACAGATGGTTATGCCGCTCATAGAAAAAACGGTTGGACCATGTAAAAAAGCGTTAGAAGACGCCAAACTGAGCGCTTCTGATATTGCTTATGTAATACTTGTAGGCGGAATGACAAGAACACCTATAGTCCAGCAAAAAGTCAAGGAACTGTTTGGCAAAGAACCGAGAAAGGATATTAATCCCGATGAAGCAGTTGCCATAGGCGCATCGGTTCAAGGCGGCGTGTTAAAAGGTGATGTGAAGGACGTACTTCTGCTTGATGTAACTCCGCTTTCACTCGGCATTGAAACATTGGGCAGTGTAACTACAAAGGTTATAGAAAAAAATACCACTATACCTACGAGAAAAAGTCAAACATTTACCACCGCTGAAGACAACCAATCGGCAGTTACCATCCATGTGCTGCAAGGCGAACGATCGATGGCTAGTGATAATAAGACATTAGGGCGATTTGAACTTATAGGTATTCCTCCGGCACCAAGAGGTGTTCCTCAAGTAGAAGTTACATTCGATATAGATGCAAATGGAATTCTTAATGTGAAAGCAAAAGACAAAGCTACCGGCAAAGAACAGGCAATCAAAATAACTGCATCATCGGGACTAACTGATGAAGAAATAAAGAAAATGCAGGCAGAGGCGGAAGTACATGCCGATGAAGATAAAAAGAAAAAGGAACTTATAGATGTGAGGAATAAAGCTGACAATCTAATATATGCTACAGAAAAATCTATGAAAGAACTTGGTGATAAAGTTCCTAAAGAAGAGAAAGATAAAGTCGATGCGGCATTAGACAGTCTGAAAAAAATTAAAGATGGAGATGATAAAGATGCAATAGAATCAGGCATCAACGATCTTATTACAACATCTCACAAAATAGCCGAACAGGCATATAAATCGACTCAAGATGCCGAAAGTGCAGACAACGACACAAACAAACCCGAAGAAAGTAAGCCTGAAGAAAAAAATGAGGATGATATAATAGATGCCGAGGTAGAAAAAGAAGATAAATAGTATAAAATGCAGCTATCACAAGAAGGTTATTTATGAATTATTACGAGCTACTTAATATAAACATGGATGCTGATATTACTGAGATCAAAACTTCCTACAGAAAATTAGCTATGCAGTATCACCCGGATAGAAATCCTGGTGATACTGCAGCAGAAAATAAATTTAAGCAGATAAACGAAGCGTATGCAATATTATCTGATCCGAAAAAAAGAGCACAGTTTGATCAGTTTGGAACTTCGGATACATCAAACATCGATATGAGCGATCTTATTCGAAACTTCGGTACAAATTTTGGTTCAAGCGGTTTTGGAGATTTGCTCGGAGGATTTTTTGGAGGTTTCAGCGGACAGGCATCAAGGCCTTCGGCGGGTAGTGATATAGAAGATCAGATAGATATAAGTTTCAAAGAATCCGTACTTGGTACAACTAAAAAAATAGATGTTGAATATGAAAAAAAATGCAGCGCCTGCGGAGGAGCCGGCGGCAAAACAACATCATGTCCTAAATGCGGAGGCAGCGGTTCAATACGTAAATCGCATGGATTCATATCACTTGTTTCAGCATGTCCTAAATGCGGAGGAACAGGGAAAATAATCTCTACAAAATGTAAATCATGCGATGGGCATGGAATGTTAAAAGACGCAAATGTCATAGCGGTTAAAATTCCACCAGGTATTGATACCGGAAATTATAAGAGGTTGATAGGATATGGGCATATGGGAAGAAACGGGGGTCCCAATGGAGATCTTTATATTATTTTCAGAGTCATAAATGATACACCTTTTATAAGAGAAGGCAGAAATCTGATACTCGAACAACCTATTTCATTTGTTGATGCAACGCTTGGCGGAAACATAACCGTAAATACGATAGACGGAGTAAGTAAAATTAAGATTCCGGCCGGTACGGATACCGGAAATGAGTTTATATTGAGAAATAAAGGCATACGAGGCGGCAATCAAATTGTTAAAGTTTTTATTAAAACGCCGAAACATCTGACGGAAAAGGCAAAAGAACATTTTAGAAAATTTGCAGAAGCTTACGAAGAGAAAGCTGATGATAACGACATTTTGGAAAAGATTAAAACATTTTTCAGAAAGAGAGGATCAGATGAGCAACAATATAGAAAAAACGGTTAATACCATATTAAAAACGTATCATACAATTGCAGTTGTAGGTCTTTCTCCCAAGCATGATAGGGCAAGCTGGATTGTTGCAAACTATATGAAAGAGCATGGGTATAAAATAGTTCCGGTAAGACCGGGTATAAATCAAATACTTGATGAAAAGTGCTACAAAAGCCTGACAGAGATACCATTTGATATAGATGTAGTTGATATTTTCAGAAAACCTGAAGCTGTTGCTCTAATTGTGGATGAAGCTATTGACATAGGTGCCAAGGCTGTGTGGCTTCAATTGGGTATTACTAATGAAAAGGCTGAAGAAAAAGCAAGAAAAAAAGGACTTCTCGTTGTTTCGGACAAATGTATGAAAATTGAGCTGGCGAATATCGATAATGGGAGAACGATAGACTAAGTGCTGTAGTCTCAACCGAGAGATTGCCACGCACTTCTCAGGTGCTCGTAATGGCAGAAACTGTCGTAATAACATTCTATTTTGTTAGACTGCGATAGTCTCTCTTATCTTTCATTTAACATTATCAAAAAAC
>CAZAPZ010000130.1:0-3070 GCA_964487285.1 uncultured Campylobacterales bacterium
ACTACAAATTCTTAGGTAGCTCAAAACATTAGAATATTTTTTAGCTAATTTTATTCTTCTTTCAAATTTACAAATCCATCACTTGCCATACTTGGTATAAATTCTTGAATTTCATATGTTGCTAAATTATTTATTTTAAATGGATCTTTATCTAAAACTTTTTGAAGTTTTTCTAAACTATCTAATTTTGATAAAATAATACCACCTGTTCTTGGTATTTTCCTTCCTGAAGCTATAAAACTACCTTTTGCATATTGAATTTCTAAATATTTTATATGTTCAGATAATATTTTATCCACCTCTTTTAAATCAGCTATATATGTTAATGATACTATAAACATTTCTCTCCAAGGTTATGCTAGCATTTAATTATTCATAATGTGTCCACATTCTATAAATCTTAATTAACTTTTCTTCTTCCAATACTTCATAAACTAATCTATGCTGTCTATTTATTCTTCGTGATATTTTACTTTTTAAATCTTCAGATAGATATTCAAATTTTGGTGGATATTTTAAAAGTTCATTAACTTTTTGTTTCAATCCATTTGAAGCTATATTTTTTTAGCCTGAGACAAAAACAGTAGTTTATACATTACCAATCAAGCTCATCTCTTGATACATACTTTTCTATCGGTTCATTTGATGCTTGAATTATACTTTGTTCCATACCTTTGATACTTTTTAAATATTCATCATTACTTTGATAAGTTGTCTTATCTAATATTTCAACTTCATTTTGTGCAAAATGATTAATAAGCCATAAAAAATTTGTCACTTATATTATCATCTATTTTTGAAGTTACTGTTGCATTTATTGACTCCTTGCTTATTAAGTATTATTGATTAATTGTATCATAAATTTTTCGAATATCCATAAGTCTCATTGATTTTTTTGTTTATATTTTGGCTTGTGCTAACAGTCGAGGACACTGAATATGTTTATAAAGGTATTGCCTGAATTTCAGAAACTTCTAAGAACACGAAAGGTTGTGTCCTTAGCAGAAAAGACCGCAAGGCAGGCAGGAATAGTCAAGCACAGAGCAGTTTGCACTCTTTAGGCACAGTTTGCCGCATATATTCTTATGAAAGAAGTTAATATCAGTAAGATACAGGAACTTATTAGTCATAAAGGTATTGAAACTGCAATGATATATCCACATATTTTAAAGCTATGTCGAGTGCCCTCAAAAGTCCGCTTGATGACTGCAGTGTAAAGAGTTGAAAGTTTTGTGTAATGATAAGATAGATTATGAATTTAGCGTGATTGACACAAAGATAATTTGCGCCATGACCGGCTTCAAAGTCACTTGAGGGAGGTTGTATGAAAATGAAAAGAGCAAAGATAGTCTGCACGATAGGTCCGGCTACGTCGTCGGAAAAGATGATTGCATCTATGATCAGAGCCGGTATGGATGTAGCCAGGCTTAATTTCTCTCATGGAACCCATGAGGAGCACAGGCGATACATTAACGCTATCAGAAAATGGAGCCTCAAACTTCAGAAACCGGTAGCAATACTTCAGGATCTACAGGGAATAAAGATAAGGATTGGTAAGGTTGAGGGCGGTGCGGTCAATCTGAAAAAGGGGCAGTCTGTCCTGCTCAAATCCGGAGACGACGTTACCACAGAACAGACGATCTTTATATCATATCCCGCACTTCTTAAAGACTTAAAAAAGGGCAATAGAGTCCTGCTTGACGATGGGTTAATAGCGCTTCTGATTACAGAAAAGAGGGAAGATGCCGTTGCGGCACTCATAAAAGAGGGAGGGCTTTTGACTGACCATAAAGGCGTAAACTTTCCTGATTCAGAAATATCCCTTAGTCCGTTTACGGATAAGGATCAGGATGACCTTGCCTTTGGGTTCAATATGGGAGTGGATTATGTTGCGCTTTCATTCGTTATGGTGGCCAACGATATAAGGAAAGTTAAGGAATGGCTGAATCGGCGCGGTACAGCCATTCCCGTTATTGCAAAGATCGAAAAGCCTGAGGCGCTTCAGCATATTGATTCCATACTTGATGCGGCAGACGGAATAATGGTGGCTCGGGGCGACCTCGGAGTGGAGGTTTTACCGGAAGAAGTCCCCATTATCCAGAAAAATCTTATACGCAAGGCAAATGAACGCGGCAGGCTGGTAATTATAGCAACTCAGATGCTTGAGTCCATGCGTGAACATACGAGACCCACAAGGGCGGAAGCAACAGATGTTGCAAATGCCGTGATTGACGGCACTGATGCCCTGATGCTTTCTGCTGAGACAGCCACCGGCAGGTATCCTCTTGAGACTGTAAGGATGATGCGGAGAATAATTCAATATACGGAAAGTGAAATTATTCTAACTCACAGCGGACCCTCTTCATTTTCTCTTAAGTTGGAAAGCGATGAAAAACTGAGTTTTGCTGTGGCAGACGCTGCTGTCAGGGCTGCTGCTGAGGTTGGCGCAAAGTGTATAATTGCTTTTACGCGTTCAGGATTTACGGCGCTTCTGGTCTCAAAATGCAGGCCGTCAGTGCCTATAATTTCCTTTGCACCCGATGAAACTGTTATGAGACAACTCTCTCTTTATTGGGGTGTAAAGAGCGTAAGGCCTTTTCAGATGAAACCTTTGGTTCACACAGATGAGATGGTCATTGAGGTAGAAAAGGCACTAATTAACAAGAAGATGGCAAAAACGGGTGATATAATAATTATTATTGCAAGCTCTCCGCTGCATGACTTCGGGAAAACAAACTTTATGAAGATTCACAGGATTGAACAATAGACGAAAGAAATCAGGTACTCTCCCGACTTTTATGTGGAAAATTAACATAGCTTATAATACAATGAGATATGGATGATAAAGAATTATACAGGCAAATACTTGGAGCTGCAGCTCCGTGGAAAATTAAACAAATAGAACTTAAGATGAATCAGGATCGTGTAGATATTTATCTTGAATGGCCGCATCTGCATGACGGAGTGTGTCCTGTATGCGGGAGAACATGTAAAGTACACGACAGTAGAGAGAAGCGAATCCGGATTCATCAAAATCAATACACCGTTGGAATCTCCCATATCTTCGTTT
>CAZAPZ010000131.1:0-2910 GCA_964487285.1 uncultured Campylobacterales bacterium
TGCTTGCAAGACTGCTCGCAAAAGCCTCGCAGTGACGGAGTTTCCGGTGTCATTGCGAGCACCTGAGGTGCGTGGCATCTCCTTATCCCCCTGCCGTGAGACTGCTTCGGCTGCCTTGCAGAGACAAGAAAAAGATATTGGATGTTTATTGTTATATTTCCATCAACCGATAAATCTTTTTCAGCTAAACCGTCTAACAATAGATTCTATTATTTTTTGTTATGGAGCGGATGACGGGCTTTGAACCCGCGACCCCAAGCTTGGGAAGCTTGTACTCTACCAGCTGAGCTACATCCGCATATATAAACACATGACGATTATGCAAAGCGTATAATCGTCGGTCAATTATTATTTATGTTCCCATATCCCATGAGGAAAGATAATGTTTTTGTTCTTCAGTTAGAGTGTCAATCGTAATACCCATTGATGATAACTTGAGAGCTGCTATCTCTTGATCAATTTTCTTGGGTACAACATAGACCTTATGCTCTAAGTTCCTATTTTCGACAAGATATTTTGCCGATAGCGCCTGATTGGCAAAGCTCATATCCATAACAGATGACGGATGCCCTTCTGCAGATGAAAGATTAACAAGTCTTCCATCTGCTAATAGATATATTCTCCTTCCGTCTTTCATATTGTATTCAACAAGTGATGGACGAATATCTCTTTTTGAAACAGCCATACTTTTTAATGATTTAGTATTGATTTCAGAATCAAAATGGCCTGAATTTGATACGATCACACCGTCTTTCATCTTATTAAGTGCAGCTGTATCAATAACATTCAGATCACCTGTTACCGTGGTAAAAAAATCGCCAATCTCGGCAGCTTCGTTTATCGGCATAACGGAGAATCCATCCATCGCAGCTTCAAGAGCTCTTACCGGATTGACCTCACATACTATCACCTTTGCACCCATTCCTTTTGCACGCATTGAAAGACCTTTGCCGCACCAACCGTATCCTGACACCACGAAATAACTACCTGCGATTAACCTATTTGTTGCTCTTATTATGCCGTCAAGAGTAGATTGTCCAGTGCCGTATCTATTATCAAAAAGATGCTTTGTTTCAGCTTCATTAACGGCTATTACAGGAACATTCAATGCATTTTCAGCCTGCATACTTTGAAGCCGTATAACACCTGTTGTTGTCTCTTCGGTGCTTCCTATCATAGTTTCGGTTAACTTCGGATGCTTTGAGTGGATAAGTGAAATAAGATCGCCGCCATCATCCATAGTGATATCAGGCTTCATAGATAATACCGATTCGAGATGTTTGTAATATGTAGTTTTATCTTCTCCCTCTATAGCAAAAACAGAGATTCCTTCATCAACAAGAGCTGCCGCAACATAATCTTTTGTAGAAAGAGGATTTGAGGCAGCGAGAGCCACTTCAGCACCGGCCGCTTTGAGAGTTTCCATAAGAGCTGCCGTTTCGGTTGTAACATGAAGGCAGCAGCCGATTTTCACACCTTTAAGCGGTTTATCAGCCAAAAAATTATCTTTGATCTTCCGAAGGACAGGCATGCTCATCTGAGCCCATTCCATCATAAGTTTACCCTGATGTGCAAGTTTTATATCCTTTATATCATAATTCATTTTTATGTCCTTTTTTTATTGCCAGCATTATTAAGAAGTTTTTTTCTTATAATTTCCACCATATCAGTTTTTTCCCATGTAAATTCAGGAAGTTCTCTTCCGAAATGTCCGTATGCTGCGGTTTTTTGATATATTGGTCTTAAAAGATCAAGCTTATCGATCATTCCTTTCGGAGTTAGAGGAAATGTCTCCTTAATCATTTTTTTTATTTCATCTTTTGGCACTGTGGAAGTACCGTATGTTCTAATCATCAATGATACAGGTTCGGCAACCCCGATTGCATAAGCAAGTTGGATTTCACATTTTTTAGCAATACCGGCTGCCACTATATTTTTTGCAATATATCTGGCCATATAGCTTGCAGATCTGTCCACTTTTGTGGGATCTTTTCCTGAGAAACAACCGCCGCCGTGAGATCCTACGCCACCGTAAGTATCGACAATGATTTTTCTTCCGGTCAGTCCGGTATCAGCCTGCGGGCCCCCGATAACAAAACGTCCTGTAGGATTGATATATATTTTTACATTTTCATCCATCATTTCAGTTGGTATAACACTGTTTATGATCTCTTTTCTTACATCACTTCTAAGCTGGTCCATATCAACCCGCGGACTATGTTGGCATGCAATGACAACCGCCGTAACTTTGTCGGGCGTATTGTTTTTATATCTTACTGTTACCTGAGATTTACCATCAGGCCTGAGGTAGGGAAGCACTTTATCCTTTCTTGCTTCCGCCAACCGCATTGTAAGTTTATGGGCTAATGTAATCGGCATCGGCATAAGTGTTGGTGTTTCATCGCTGGCATAGCCGAACATCATACCTTGATCTCCTGCTCCAATCGAGCCATCTTGATTAACGCCCATTGCAATATCGGGTGATTGAGGTGTAATAGCACTTAAAACACCGCATGTTCTATAATCGAGCCCGTATGCAGGATCAATGTATCCGATTCTCTTCACGGTTTCCCTTGCTATATCAGGTATTGAAACATACTCATCTGTGGTTATTTCGCCTGATAAAAAAATGATGCCTCGTGAAAGAACCGTTTCACATGCCACTCTGCAGCTTTTATCTTTTGCGATAACCGAATCCAAAACAGCGTCTGATATCTGATCTGCAACTTTATCGGGATGACCTTCTGTCACAGATTCCGAACTAAAATAAAAAGTTTCTGCCATTTTCCACTCCTTAAATTATTGACAAAATTATTGTTTATTATAGCATAACAAAAATGTCATATATTTTTGGTGCCGAGGGCCGGACTTGAACCGGCACGGGGAAACCCCACTAGATCCTGAATCTAG
>CAZAPZ010000132.1:0-2878 GCA_964487285.1 uncultured Campylobacterales bacterium
CTTGTTCTGCAATTCAGAAAAACTACGAAGCAATCATTTTCATCAGATGAAATTATATGGGAAAATCGCCCCTCAAATGAGCTCGTTGATTATATCGTTGCCAGACATCACGGATATTTAAAGCAAGCTCTTCCTGATGCTGATGCTCATCTGAGAAAAATCACGCAGGTTCATAGCGAGCTTCACCCCAATGAGATGATGGGCAATGAAAAGGCCATAGACAGGCTTCCTAAATTGCTCAATGCTTTCCTCGATATGCAAAAATCCATATTAGAACATTTAAAGAAAGAAGAGGACGAGATTTTCCCTGCTATAAAAAGCGGGCGTATTGATGAAACCTTAAGACAAGGGATTGATAAGCTTAAGGAAGAGCATACGGAACTCGGAGAAGCTTTAGAAAATATCAGACATTTGGCAACCGATTTTATCTTGCCGGAATGGGCGTGCCCTACATTCGCAGCTACCTATAAGCTTCTCAATGGAATCCAGACCGATACTCATAAACATGTCCATTTAGAGAATAATATCCTTTTTCCTAGTCTGTAATTGCCGTTTCAATCTTGGTCTCAGTGTTTGAGACCAAGAAAATTCGGTTTTTAAAAATATCTGCCTTTCAATTCCTTAAGTTGAAAGAAATTAAAGAGGCCGCTGCATTATGAGACTCCCTGCACAATATGCAGTGGTCTCATAATATGGTCTAATTTTATTCTTGTTTACGGGCATGCTCATATTGAGCCTGCATCATGTTTTGAATATCGTTTAAGGCAGGAGGATTGATGAAAAACGGTTCAGCATCTTTAGGAAATTTGAACTGTTTACTGTTTGATACAAAGATAACCCCCGTATCATTTGGTTTCAGTAATTTGTTTAATCTCTCAGCCATGAACTGATCTCTTTTATCTGCCGATCTCTTAAACTCCTCAAATACCTTCATGTAAGTATTTTTGCTGGATAATCCCACCATCATACATTTCTGCCAGTCTTCCACCTCTTTTAGCAGTTCTGCATCTTCCAAAGCAAATAGATGCGAACCGTTTTCAAACAGTTTTTTTGCAATTTCGTAACTATGTTTATCAAGCCTTTCTAATGAGGTTAGCCCCAATTCACCATCATCACTGACATATTCATGAAATATCGACCCTATTTCACCAAGCTTTGCAGACAGTTGTTCTAGTTGAGATCGCACTTGAATCCAATACTTTTCAACCATTTTTTTAAATTCTTTTTTCTTAGCTGCATCGGATATCGGTATATCGCCAATAATGTTGATAACAAACAACTTTTTGCTTTTTAAATAGTTTTTGGCATCAGGTTTGCTTATCTTTCCAAGGTTTGTCATTTTTATCTCCTATAAATAATATTTCTGTAAAAGTAATTATATTTATAGAATTTGTAATATCAATCATGATGAGACCATTGTATAACAGTCGAATGAAAAAGTTAATATGGCGATTTCGGCTATATAGCGGAAACTTCATAAATATACTAAATTAAAAGCATGAAAAAATTCTATAATTGATTTCTACACAAAACTTTATGGAAGATTATCTCTTCTTAAACAAAATCGTATAAAAACGTGTTGCGAACAGATAACCGCCAAAATTAGACACACCAAACTTTTAAATTTTTTGGCAATGCAAGTTTTATTGGATATTTTTTCCCATTAGCTTTTGAGAAAACTCATCGGCACTGTATGATGAAATGCCATGCTTATACATCTTTCATAATTATGCGCCAATGAGTTTTTTTAATACGTTTTATTGATTTACAAGCGGTACATATACTCTTTGTCCAAGTTCTCTATCAAACAAGAACAGAGCACTTTTGTTATCACCTATTAAGTTCAGATTATCAATTACATTTTGCACTTGCTCCTCTTCCTCCACCTGCTCGTCAACAAACTTCTGCAGAAAATTAAATGTTGCTCTATCTCTATTTTTCTCAGCCGTATCAACGAGATCATTAATGCTTGAGGTAACATGCTCTTCATGCTTTAGCGTCTCTTTGAAGACCGTTATGATCGAATCCCATTTATCAGGAGGCTCTTGAATCCCCATCAATTTAACTTCGGCATTTTGTGATTTAATATAGTTGAAAAATCCAATTGCATGATCTAATTCTTCCTGATGCTGAACAAACATCCAGTGTGCACTACCCTTTAAACCTATATGTTCAAAATAACCTGACATTGAAAGATACAGGTATGAAGAATAAAACTCATCTCTCATCTGTTTGTTCAGTGACTCTATCATCTCATTTTTTATCATAATTTCTCCTTAAATAAAACTTATTTGCCATATTTATATTTTTCTACTGCTATAAAGGTTATATTTACTAAACTCGTTGTCACTTCATGCTATTTAATCCTCGTATTTAAATGAAACCTTTACTTTAGCACGATACTTTTCAATTGTTCCGTCTTTAAGCTGCATATCAAGCGTTACAATCTCAGCTATTCTAAGATCCCTTAAGGATTTAGATGCTGTTTTAACAGCTGAAGCTGCTGCTTTTTCCCAAGACTCGCTGCTTGTTCCTACCAACTCTACTACTTTATAAACACTATCTGTCATATCAACCTCCAAAATTTTTTATATTCCACCTTAATAAAATATGCCCGAATATGTATATAATTAAATATGGTATATGTTAAGTTGAATTCAAGCTTATTTTCTGAAATAAACAAACGTTTTGAAATTTTTAATGTAACTGTCAATTCCATTGAAATTACTTTTCAAGGTGCTATAGTCTAAAAAATTATGTTCTGAAGGCGTATATGGAAAATAAAAAAGTGGTGATTGGTTCCGACCATGCAGGCTTTAGCTTAAAAGAGATAATAAAAACACATCTTGCTGAGAATGGGTATGCGATAATTGATATG
>CAZAPZ010000133.1:0-2840 GCA_964487285.1 uncultured Campylobacterales bacterium
TTCGGATCGCAGACAACACAGCTTATAGCAAGAAGAATTAGAGAAGCCGGTATTTATTCCATAGTTATACCTTGTGATAAATGGAAAGAAATTTTCAATCATAAGACAACCGGTGTTGTTCTTTCAGGAGGGCCATGTAGCGTTTACGAAAAAGATAGTCCAAAAATTTCAATAGATAAGATCAGCGTCCCCATTCTCGGTATCTGTTATGGGATGCAGCTTATCGTGCATCAATTGGGGGGCGAAATTACAAGGGGTAACAGCGAAGAATACGGGCCTGCGGCATTGAAGCAGGTTTCCAATTCGCTTCTTTTATCAGGTGCTGATAAATCAACAGTGTGGATGAGTCACAAAGACAGAGTCAGCAAACTTCCGCCAGGATTCAAACAGATAGGCACAACGAATAATATTGAATATTCCGCTATTGAAGATAAAAAAAGAAATATTTATGGCATACAATTTCATCCTGAGGTAAGTCATACTACATTTGGGAAAAGGATACTTGAAAATTTTGTCAAGGTTATCGTAGAATCGGATGAGAACTGGAGCATGGAACTGTTTTTGTCTGATAAGTTGAAAAGCTTACGTGATAATGTTAGTGGTAAAAAAATTATCGTGGCTGTTTCAGGCGGAGTTGATTCAACCGTTACAGCTGTTTTGCTGCAGAATGCAGGAGCCGTTGTCCTGCCTGTTTTTATCAATAACGGTCTTCTTAGATATGGAGAAGAAGATATTGTAATCAAGGAGTTCAAATCGCTTGGAGCAGATCTAATTTATAAAGATGCAACCGATCTGTTTCTTGAGAGACTGGCAAATATAGAAGATCCCGAAAAAAAACGTAAGATAATAGGACATACATTTATAGATCTGTTTAAAGATGTATCGAAACAGTATGGCGACATTGAATATCTGGCGCAGGGAACATTGTATCCCGATGTTATAGAAAGCCAAGGCACGGCTAATTCATCTCTCATCAAAAGCCATCATAATGTTGGAGGTCTCCCCAAAGAGCTTGGATTTAAACTCATTGAACCGCTAAGGGAACTGTTTAAAGATGAAGTGCGTGAGCTTGGCAAAAAACTTAGAATAGCAGATGAATATATAGATAGACAGCCGTTTCCTGGACCTGGACTGGCTATACGAATCGTTGGAAAAATTACAAAAGATCGTATCAATATTCTTAGAGCTGCCGATATTATATTGTTAAGTGAAATGAAAAAAAGCGGATATTATTCAAAAGTTTGGCAGTCTTTCGCAGTTCTACTTCCCATAAGATCCGTGGGAGTTATGGGAGACAATAGAACATATGATTACACAATTTGTATCCGAGTCGTTGACAGCATAGATGGAATGACTGCCGATTGGGTTTATCTTCCTGAAAAATTATTAAGAAAAATTTCGTCAAGAATAATAAATGAAACCGGAGGAATCAACAGAGTTGTATATGATTTGTCAACAAAACCTCCAAGTACAATAGAGTGGGAATAATTGAAGAAACATTTATCACCGATAAAATAAAAGGATTTCTGTTTCTATGGTCAAACGACAAATATACGCAATATCTTGAAGATAAGTTGAATGTATCTATTTTGTTCAGAGGCGAAACGTTATTTATTCAAGGGGATGAGCATAGAGTTGAAACTGCTGCAAATTGCTTTAATAAGATAGAAAACGCGCTATCTGCCGGCTATCATGCAGCAGGCGAAAGATTTAAGCAGTTTATAGATATGATTGGTGATAGAGATATTGCGATTGTAACAATAAAAGGGAAGCACCTGTTTCCAAAAACTAAAAATCAGGCATATTATATTGATGAAATACGCAAGCGCAGTATAGCAGCAAGAATCTTAAAAAATATAGATAATGATATAAAAATAATCCGTTTTGATAACATGGATGTTGTAAGAAATCTTCTCATTTGAAAAAATTATAGATGCGTATGAAGCAAACGAGGTAAAAAAGTAATGGATGAAAATAATCTGATTGGGATTATAAATAGCAAGGAATTTTGGCCTGTGAAAGAGGCTCATATTGCAGAGATAATGCGATTTGTTATGGACGATCTAAACATAAACGGTGAAATAGATCTGTTCTTGACAGATAATACCGCAATAAGAGCATATAACAAAAAATATAGATTGATAGACAAACCAACTGATGTGTTGTCTTTTTCCATGATAGAAGGAGAATCTGCACCGGCCGTTGAGAGTTTTGGAAATATTATCATATCGTGGGATGAGATGATTAAAGATGCTGAAGAAATAGGGGTTAGCCGCGATGACATGATGGAAAAATTAATTATACATTCGATTTTGCACCTATACGGCCATGATCACATTAAAGAGAGTGATAGAAGCAAGATGCAAAAAGAGGAAAAACGGCTGATCAAATTTTTTCAAAAAAAATAGATAGAGACAGATTATAATATCCCAAGAAATTCATACAATAAAGAATGGAATTCTTATTCCCCAAGACTACAATGAAAAGGTATAAATTAGGAGTATAATGAGTAGAAAAAGACCTGTCTGCGTGCAGCGCACAGGCAGGAAAATATACATCCGGCTTAGGCAAAACCCATCTTGCAATAGGAATCGGCGATAAAGTATTAAACCATGGTTAAACTATGGTTACAAGGTTTGGTTTACAACAGCTCTTGCATTAGTAGAACTGCTGGAGATGGCAGAGATGAAGAGGGAACTGAAAAAGAAGATTAATCAGCTGCTCAAGTTTGATCTAATCATCATAGACGAACTTGGCTGCCTGCCTATGAATAAACAAGGTATGTATAATATGTTCCAATTCATCAATGCTATGTATGAATACCGTTCACAAGATCATAA
>CAZAPZ010000134.1:0-2836 GCA_964487285.1 uncultured Campylobacterales bacterium
TACCGTTCGGCTTCCAAGCATCACCTTGACGAGAAACATGAGCTATGCATTGGAAAAACTTAAACCTAAAAAGAAAGATCGCATAGATCTTAAAAAGATTAATTCCGCTAAATTGGCTGTTTCACAAAAGGATAATGATAATGCAGATGAAGCAAGAAGGTTGATGAATATTCTGGACAGGGTAAATCAAAAACAGTCTGACAATGTAGCAACAATCCTTGATTTACAAAGAAAAATACACCTATATGATGTTTTTATTCTTATAAAAAACAGTACATCGCAGGATAGTATATCTCTGTTTTTCCATGAAGGATATGTCTTTCTAGTAGATTACTCCAAAACAACTGAGGAAATAAATGAAATATACAATTGGCAGGATATCATATATAAAACAATAAATATTAATGATCAGAAAGACATGCTGCTTCTTACAAAGAGTAAACGTGGGTGGAGAAAATCCGAATTTACTTGGAATGCATCAAAATACTTGAAAAGAGATACGATAAAAGCTCTGAATATTTTCCCCGAAGGAAGTTTTAAGATATCATTGATTGCACCATCATTTATAATTGCAAGATATCAGGTGATGATAGAGCATTTTTCTCTTACATTGGTCTCATCTATGGAGTTTACGCTAGAATCTCTGAGATATAGATTCCCGACACATTTTGATGAAATACTAAAAATTGTTACAGTTCTACATTTTGGAAACGTACTTAATATAACCGAAGTAAAGCCGGCAATGATATTAGATAAAAGAACTAAGAGAAATAGAGATATCGAACCAACGATTAAATACAAAACCGTTGCAATAAAAAAGGGGTTTCTCTCAAAAATTATTGATAAAATAAGAGGTCTATAATGCCGGCATATAAGATTTTGGTAACAGGTCCGTTTAACTCGGGAAAAACAACATTTATACGAACCGTAAGTGATATTGAACCTGTGAAGACAGAAAAAGTTGTAACGGAAGAAAAATATATCGGAATAAAAGATAAAACAACGGTTGGTATGGATTTTGGCAAGATCTCGGTAGATAAAGCAGACAATCTTGTTTTGCATCTTTATGGAACACCCGGTCAAACCCGATTTGATTTTATGTGGGATGTATTGCTTGACGGTGCTCTTGGAATTGTGATACTCGCAGATTCTACAGACATTAAATCTGTAAACGCAATACCTATATATCTCAATTTCTATAAAACAAAAGGTATTGATATTCCGATTGTGATCGGCTTAACAAGATCGGATAAACATGGTTGCATACATAAAATTGGTAAAATTGCACAATCTTTTCCCGTTCTAAATATTAATGCCGAGAAAAAAGATGATGTTAAAAAGACACTTCTGACCCTATTGGAAAAATTCTCAGAAATGAGCTGACATTGAGCATAGAGTCTGAAATTAACCGAACTGTAGAACGTTTCGCGGGTATGTATAGCAACATTCAAGGTATAACGATTGCAACTATAGACGGTTTCCCAATTAGTCATTTTGGTAAAGGCAACTCTGAAATAATTTCAGCTGTACTCTCGCAAATTATTGACAATATAAAAAAATTAGATAAGTATGATATTTTTCCTAATGCGAAATATTTGGCTATTTCGGATGATGATGGCAATTGGATTTACGGAAAGCTCTCAAAATTCGAAGATATGGACTTTTGCATTATAATGATTTCGAGAAATATGTATGGTTGCAAAAGCGTGCTTGAAGAAATCGCTATAGAGATAATAAGAATTTATCTAAGACATAGACGATTTGTGAAATGATCGGATAATACAAGGAGGTTTTTATGAGTGAGAAGGCAATCGCAACAGTTCTGGAATATCTCAATGAATCATCAGGCGAAATCAAAGGTTCTGCGGTAGTAAGCGGCGACGGATTGACCATGGCAAGCATTCTTCCATCTGACATTGATGAAGACAAAATTGGAGCTATGGCAGCTGCAATGGCTTCGTTGGGAGAGCGAGTTACCGCAGAATTAGGACAGGGTGATCCCCAACAAGTTTTAGTACGTGGATCTGAAGGCTATCTTCTGCTTGTAAGAGCGGGAGAAGAAGCAGTCCTTGCTACACTGGCAGGCAAAAACGCCAAGTTAGGCCTTATATTTTTGGATGTCAAAAGAGCGGCAAAAGAATTGGAAAAGATTATATAAAAATCGGGGAAACTTAAGTGGAAAAAATTAGTGAAGTTTTATCTGGTATTGTTGAAGAAGATTGTCTTATTATACCAAGACGTGCTCTCATATTATTCTATGAAGGAGTTCTAAAAATTGCAGGATTTGGATTAGGCGGAATGCTTATAATGGCAGGGAAAAAATCAGGCGGCAAACTTGCGGAGCAGTTTAAAGAAAAACTGGGCAGAGAAATTACGATTGAAGAAGCAACAACCGTCATATCAAAGCTGTTTGAATTTACAGGAGCCGGAACTGATATTGACATATCTATAGAAGACGACCAGCTAAAACTAAGTATGAAAAATTCGTTTCTTGCACGGGATGTAAATAACAAAAAACCCATTTGCCTGCCTATTGCAGGTTTTGTCATGGGTTTTTTTAATGGTGTAACAGGCAAAACCGCGAAAGTCAAAGAGTCGCATTGTATTGCACAAGGCAAAGAAGAATGTCTTTTTGAAGGTACCATAGCGTAATAGCAAACAATTAAAACTATTTTATTATTACAATTTCAAAATGAGATATATAATATTCTTAATAAATCAAACGGGTGCTATGTTGCAGGAAAGATGTTGATTTGGAGTTTGCGTTTCTATAAAATCTATGCAGTTATAAGCATACGCTGAATTTTTCTTTTATTAGATTCTCTGTAAGAGACCA
>CAZAPZ010000135.1:0-2755 GCA_964487285.1 uncultured Campylobacterales bacterium
ACACATCTGTAAATCACCTAATGGTGCAGGTGCATAGAACTGCGCCGGCACATTATTCGGTTAGAACTGTCAAAGTCGTAATTAAAGGAGATAAAAAATGATTATGCCATATCATCTTGCTGATTTTGCTGCCATTATCCCGGAGATTATTGTTGTAATTCTTATATCCATACTTTTTATAGTTGACCTTGCAACAGATAAAAAGAAAATCTTGAGTTCCATAAGTATAATAGGCTATTTGATATCACTTTTGTATTCTCTGTTTAATTTTGGCAATATGCCGGTATCGGGTTTTTTAGGCCAGGTATTTATTGACGGAACGGCAAACTTTATAAATATAGTTATCACCGCCACTGCCATACTCGCCGTTTTGATGAGTAGGGATTTCCTTATAAGAGAAAATATCAATAAAGGTGAATATTATGTTATCATGGCTATTTCTGTTTTATCTATGCAGTTTCTCTCTGCTACACATAATTTGATTATAATATTTCTATCGATTGAGGCAGTGTCGATATCTATGTATATATTGACCGGATTTCTAAAAGATAAAGATAAATCGCCTGAGGCTGCTATGAAATATTTTATTTTCGGTGCTTTCGCTTCGGCATTTTTAATAGTAGGTATAGCACTATTTTATATTTATACTGGTTCGGTAGAATTTAGCGGAATTGCCAAAGCAAATCCTAATAACTTGTTATTTGTTGTTGCATTTCTAATGGTTCTTGTCGGCATCTCATTTAAAATCTCAGCTTTTCCGTTTCATAGCTGGACACCTGACATATATGAGGGCGCTCCAACACCTGTTTCAGCCTTTATGAGTGTTGCTCCAAAAGCAGCTGCATTTATTGTGCTGATGAGATTTTTAGCAGTTGCACTTCCCGCCATAACAGCTGAATGGCAAACACTACTCTGGGTCATAGCCGTGTTTACAATGTTTTTTGGTAACACCGTTGCACTTTTTCAAAAGGACTTAAAGCGTATGCTTGGATATTCTTCAATTGCCCACGCAGGCTACATTCTTGTTGGTATAACCGCATACAATACACTTGGAAAAGCAGGGGCTCTTTTTTATCTGTTCGGATATTTATTTACCAACCTCGGCGCTTTTGCCGTAAGCGAATATTTTGCTAAAAAAGGTAGTGAAAATAATGCTATAAAAAATTTACAGGGTATAGGTTATAAATATCCATTGGCAGCAGCTTCAATGACCTTCTTTATGCTGTCATTATCCGGAATTCCTCCAACTGTAGGCTTTGTCGGGAAATTTTATCTGTTCAGCGCTGCAGTGCAATCTCATTTTTATTGGCTTGCTATATTTGGTGTTATCAACAGCGCCATAAGTGCATACTTTTATCTTTCCGTTGTTGTCCGTATGTATATGAAAGGCGATGCTAAAGAATCAACTGTTGCGTTTGATTCGACTTCGTTGAAATATGCAATTGCAATAGGCATCATCGGCACTCTAATTTTCGGTATATTTCCGGGATTACCGTTTAACGCAGCAATAAGTGCCGTAAGTTCGTTGTAGCAGAGGATAGGACATAAAAAAACTATTTAACAAAAACAGAATGAACTATAAAGATATATAGAAATGATAAAAAAGGATAGTTGATGTGTAAAGTCAACTATCCTTACTATATCTGTTGGTATTGAGAAAATCAGATTTTCGGCAGAAAAACCGACCACTCACTGTTGTAATTGAAGTACTTTTCTCTCTATTATTTCAAACACATTCCCACGCAGTTCAATGCTTTGACATAGACATATAAAAATCTATGAGTATAGTTGTCTCCACATGACTTTAAGATTGATGCAAATAATATATATATGAATAATTTACAAACAATACGAATAATAGATCTCTTGATGGCTTTTATACCTGCTGCAGGTGTTGTGATAATACTTTTTAAGTGGCATTTGGGATATAAAAATGCGCTGTATGCTTTTATTCGCATGCTCACTCAGCTTTTTATAATAGGCTATTTTCTATCATATATTTTCATGTCAAATAATTCTCTGTTAATTTTGTTAATTTTAATAATTATGGTTTTATCATCAAGCTGGATAGCATTAAGAACCGTGTCATCCAAGCGATTGGATCTTTACAAAATTGCTTTGTTATCCATATTTGTCGGAGGAGGCATAACTTTGGTAATAATTACGCAAGTTGTTTTAAATCTTCATCCATGGTATGAACCTCGCTATATGATTCCGCTTGCAGGGATGATTTTCTCCGGTTCCATGAACGGCATAAGTCTTGCAGCTGAGCGATTTAATGCTGAGATTCAAGGGAAATCATATGAGAAAGCCCGCGGTATTGCATTTAGTGCGTCCTTGATTCCTATAATGAACACATTGTTTGCTGTCGGTATTGTATCAATTCCGGGAATGATGACCGGACAAATCTTATCCGGAGTTCAGCCAATCATAGCCGCAAGGTATCAAATAATGGTTATGCTAATGCTTTTCGGTTGTTCAGGTCTGTCCTCAGCTATATTTCTTACACTCTCAAAATCTATATTCTGCAATAAACGCACAATAGAATCTTTATAGTCATCCAGCTGCTTCTGTCTGTCTGTCTTTATCTTTAGCCATTGACAGTTGTATATTCTCCTCATTCATCTTGATATACTTGCTTACGGTATCTCGTGAAATACCAAGTTTTTTGCAATGGCACGCTTTGATAAGCCATGTCCCTGGTCATACAATGATTTTACTTTATGTATCACAATCCACTCCTTCAATAAACCGC
>CAZAPZ010000136.1:0-2705 GCA_964487285.1 uncultured Campylobacterales bacterium
TCAACTGACATCACAAAACAGGCGAATAAACAGAGGTGAAAATGCGGCAAAAAAACAACTGTTTGAGCTTCTAAGATAGTTTTTGTTTTCTATCATTTTTGGTTCTTCTTCATCAAGGAAAAAGAACATTTAAACAAAAGGTTTTTCTAATAATGTTGAGTGTTGAGTGTTGAATAAAAAATAAGAGAGACTACTTCGGCAAAGCCTCGCAGAGACGGAAAGGGAAAGAGGATGTGGGGGGTCAGATGAAACTTCTTAATTAAATACGAAATCCTAAATTCAAGAAGCCCTTGCGTGGTAATTTCTCTTTAAACAGCCGGCAGCTATCAACCATTCACTATTTTTTTCAACTATTTTTGAATTTAACTTGACACTGCAAATTAACCAAGTATTCTTTCAATCAATATTAACCTAAAGGAGTGGATATGGTTATTATAGCTTTTTTACTGCTATTTTTTTCTTTACCTGCGCGTGCAGGCGGCACACCGATTGGCGTTTATCTCTCTATGACAGGACCTGCGGCTGCATGGGGTCAATCGGAATGGAAAGGTATAAAGACAGCGCATCAGCTTGAACCTTTTTTTAGAAAATCAAAAGTTAAACTAATTTTAGAAGACAATGCCAGCCGTCCTGAAGATGCAGCACTATCGGCAGAGAGACTAATTGACAAAGGAGTAAAAGCCATTATAGGACCAGTTACAACAACAAATGCACTGAGCGGATTGGCAGTTACTGAAAAATATCACATAGTCGATATCATACCATCTGCTAATGGACTTCAGCTGACAGATAATAAAAAATATGCCGCAAGGATCTGTTTTACAGATGATATTCAGGCAAAAATTATGGCACAATATATAGTACCTATCTATAAAAAAGGAATTATCATAGAAGATATATCCCAAAACTATTCGATTGATCTAACCCATTTTTTCAATTCGGAATTTAAGAAATATGGGGGTAAAATCATAAAAATATATCAGATAAACAGCGGCGATACCGATTTTTCTGCGCTTATCACAAGAATAATAAGATTAAAACCCGATTTTATTTACTTAGCATCTTATTATAGAGAAACTGCACTTTTTGCAAGAGAATTAAGAGAGCTCGGAGGTAAAATTCCGCTCTTCTCAGGTTCGGCGGCATCAACAAATGCTCTTATCAAAATTGGGGGAAAAGCGGTAGAAGGACTAACATTTACAGATGATTATGATCCTACGATAACAATTACAAAACTCGGCAGACGATTTGTAAAACTTTTCAAAAAACGCTACGGGAGATTTCCCGATTCAGCGGAAGCGTTAGCAGCGGACAGCTATTTTTATCTCATTGCCAAAGCAGACAAAACCGGATTTAATCCTGATAAATTAGGGCACGCCGTGAGAAACGGTAAGTTTAAAGGTGCAAGCGGCATCATAAATATAAGAAACGGTAAAACATATAGAACTGTAGTTATAAGAACGGTAAAAAACGGCAAATTTATACCTATTGCTCTTTTTTCACCCTAATATCGCAACTTATCACATTTTTCGCAATCTTGCTTTTTTCATTATGTTGATTATTATGCTATAAAAAAGGTGGGGAAATATCAGACTATTCGTCGTTCTGTTTTTAATCTTTGCAACTCCTGTCATGTCACTGGCAAAGTCGTCGGATAGTGCAAAACAGTATTATCATATAACGGCTGATTCTGCAAGCTACCTTGACAAAAGCGACACTTATATATTAAGAAACGGCGTGATAAAGAGGAAAGATCTTTCGATATCTGCCAACTCTATCATCGTTAACAAAACAACTAATATCTTAAAAGCCGC
This sequence comes from uncultured Campylobacterales bacterium, assembly GCA_964487285.1. Taxonomy (GTDB): domain Bacteria; phylum Campylobacterota_A; class Desulfurellia; order JAADFJ01; family JAADFJ01; genus CAZAPZ01. The sequence goes on from CAZAPZ010000136.1 coordinate 1,815, forward strand.
AGGTAATGTCCTTATTCTTGACGGAACCAACAAAATATGGGCAAAAAGGCTCATATTTAATATCAGAACAAAAAAAGGAATTATAGATAATGCAATATTCTTTGTAAAAAAAGATCATATCTTTCTTAGGGCAAAACATAGCTATAAAATTTCCTCCAATAGCTACATTTTAGATAAACCGTCCCTTACAGGATGCGGCGATCCTAAGAAACCGTTTAACAATTGTCCTGACTGGCATATTTCAGGCTCAAGTTCAAAAATAGTGAAAGGTGAATATGTCAGAACAACTAATGCGCTGTTTTCTGCAGGATCTATTCCTGTATTATATACTCCATATATGTCACATTCTCTTGATAAAAAAAGAAAAACCGGATTTTTATTTCCCGAATTGGGATATTCAAGTCACAACGGCCTTGTATATAATCAGCCGTTTTTTCTCGTATTAGGAAGATCGATGGATATTACATTTACTTTAAAGGAAAAGTCAAAAATAGGATTGGGTGTTGATATTGAACATCGATATGTAGCGTCTAATAATATCAGAGGGAAATCATTTATCAGTTACCTGCATAAAAAGAAAAAATCAGCTAAAAAGAATCTGCTTAATATCAGTTCTTCCAACTCTTATAATTTCAATAATGGACGTATTTTCGCAGAATATAATCATATATTCGGCAGGGAAGATTATTACAATCTAAACAACAAAAATATTGATTTTTATGCATCAAGATTTGTCGAATCACAATTAATAGCTGATTATAATTATAAAAATTGGAGCTTTGGATTGGATAACAAACTGTATGAAGATTTAGATTCAGCTAACGATAGAAAAACGCTCCAAACAATTCCCGCATTAACCATTAATAAAAATAGCACAATTATATCGGGTAC
>CAZAPZ010000137.1:0-2205 GCA_964487285.1 uncultured Campylobacterales bacterium
CGTCTGTCCGCTTTGCTGTTTCGTGGTAGACCGGACGCATACCGAGTTTGGATTTTATACTGCGAAATACCTATTCCAAGTCGCTAAAGCTAAAATAAAATCCCCACCCAAATGTGCATAATTCGCTCGCATCCGGACACTCATTTTAAAAACATTCGGACACCTGTGCTACAATCTATTTCATAGAAGATATCCTCCCGCTACTGTCAGGATGTTGACCGAAACGGGTGTCCGGATGGAGCGAAGTAAACATGCAGCAGGAACGGCAAGCCAACATCTTTGCCACTGAACTGCTGATGCCCGTTAAAGAATTCAAAAGTATTTATTTTAATCGTCACATAACAAATCCAGCTGATATTGCAGATTATTTTCAGGTTTCAATGCGAGCTACCGAAATAAGAATCCCAGAAATTGTTGGTACTGGGTATAAATAGGGTATAAAAAACGGTACTTTATTAAAGATCATATAGTTAATTTTTATAGTCAGATGTTAAAAATTACTGGTATATCTTGAATTTTTGTGGTGCCGAGGGCGGGAATCGAACCCGCATGAGGTTACCCTCGAGGGATTTTAAGTCCCTTGCGTCTACCTGTTCCGCCACCTCGGCATTACTCCTGCACCTTACATTATTTTTTTTAATTGTCAATTAATCTAATTGTCTTATATTTGTAAATACAAGAATAAAAGGCTAATAGCCTTAAAGGAGGAATATATGATTTTCAGCTCTTTAAAAATAAAGAATGTTGAACTTAAAAATAGGATAGTTATGAGTCCAATGTGTACTTATATGGCCAAAAATGATGGAAAAGTTAATGATTGGCATATTGTCCATTATGCGGCAAGAGCCGTTGGAGGAGTCGGATTAATTATACCGGAGGCAACAGCTATTAGCCTTAATGGCAGAATCTCAAAAAATGATTTGGGACTTTGGAACGATAATCAAATTGAAGGATTTAAAAAACTTGTCAGCACAATTCACCAACTCGGCTCAAAAGTAGCTGTTCAGCTTGCTCATGCGGGGAGAAAATCAGAAGCCGATGGAAGACTGATTGCACCTTCGAAAATTGCCTTTAGTGGCGACTTTGAAACGCCGGAAGAAGCAACGGTAGAAGATATTGAGCGAATTGCAGATCGATTTTACTCTGCTGCAAACAGGGCAATAGCTGCAGGAGCTGATATTATTGAAATACATGCCGCTCATGGCTACTTTATCAATCAAATGCTTTCACCGCTAACTAATAAAAGAACCGATCTATATGGCGGAAGTTTTGAGAATAGAAACCGTTTCCTGATTGAAGTTATTAAACGGATAAGAAAAATATGGGACGGACCTCTATTTATCCGTGTATCGGCTGACGAGTATGTTGAGGGCGGAAACCATATCGAGCAAACAATTGGAACAGTAAGACTAATTGCCGATAACGCAGATCTAATAGATGTAAGTTCAGGAGGAATTACACCCGATATGCCAAAAACATATCCGGGTTATCAAGCGATATTTTCAAAGAAAATAAAAAACGCTTATAATATTTTGACCGGAGCAGTGGGATTAATAACAACAGATGAATATGCCGAAGCACTGCTTAACGACGGCTCAGCTGATTTGATTTTTATGGGAAGAGAACTGCTTAGAAATCCGTATTGGGCAATATATGCTGCCGACAAACAGGAAATTGCACTTTATCCTAAACCGTACAAAAGAGCATTCTATTCTGTTTGAAATGCTGCAAGATAATGGACTCGGAAAACCAGATGGTAGCGGCTGACAGATAACAAATCTATTTTTGCTTTAATATATGTCATATCGGTTCTCCACACCTGAATATCTCCCGCCTTCGCCCACTTATTTGCAAAAACCCTTATCCTATAAGGCTTCTTTTTTTATGCTGGACACTACAAATCTTATAAACGGATCTATGAAGAGGAGCATCCATTAATCTGTAGATCTTTCTAATATTTAGAGAGGAGGAATTAGAAGGCAGAACAAATCTGTTTTTGGTTTTTCTGTCAAGCAGTATTGCAGCCTGAACACTTAAAAGGAGTCGTCTTATTTTTTCCGGAGAGAGTTTGATATACTGAAGCCTTATTCTATACTCAAGATGCCTCACCAACGTATATGCAATAAAAGCTATGGAACACAAGAAAAATGTATTCCATAGAGTTTATAGTCTAATGCAGTGTCGTTGACACTGAAGAATGAGAAG
>CAZAPZ010000138.1:0-2114 GCA_964487285.1 uncultured Campylobacterales bacterium
CGGCCCGGCTTTTTGACGTTTAAGTTACCCGAGGCCGAGAGCTCCATTCGTTAAACTAATTGCATTTGTTGAAAGAACTCTTATAATCAGTCCAAATCCAAGCGTTACTATTGCCAGATAATCGCCCCTCACCCTGAACACTGGAAAACCTAACAAAAAGCCGAAAAAAGCCGTGACCAGACCCCCTACAATTAACGCCAATAGAAATGGCAAATGCCACATGTCAAACGGATGCATCATAGGAACTATAATAAACATCGCATGCTTTTGAGCAGCAGTTAATGTCAAAAGTGATGAAACATAAGCTCCGATGGCGGCAAAACCGTTTGGTTCAAGAGAAAACTGTCCGGTTACACCGTTAATCAGATTATAGCTTATTGCAAGCATCATAAATATAGCTACATCATTTAGTATTCTTATTGTGTATCTATTAAAATGATTAGATGCATACCACAAAAATAAAAACAGCGATATAATGGATATGACTGTCAGAATGTTATTTCGTAAACTGTTTTTCATCGGTTAAAAACGTCCGCTGAGTTTCTTGCCCATTATACCTGTGGGTTTGAATAATAATACCAATATGAGCAAGAGAAAGGCAAACGCATCTTTGTATCCGGCTAGTCCCGGCAATAAGGCAACAACCGTAACTTCGGAAACACCTATAATGAGTCCGCCGAGCGCTGCACCGCGAACATCTCCTATTCCGCCAAGAACAGCTGCGGCAAACGCCTTAAGTCCTGGCATAATTCCAATCAAAGGATTTATGGCCGGATATTTGAGTGCCCATAATATTCCTCCGGCAGCTGCAAGGGCTGATCCGATTGCAAAAACAATAGATATTACAAAATCAACATTTGCTCCCATAAGTCGTGTAGTTTCAATATCAAGGGAAAGCGAGCGCATAGCCATGCCATATTTAGTATGATGCAGGAGTAGAACCAAAATAAAAAGAAATATGCCTGCGATTACTATGGTATAAATACTTACATACGGAAAAATAATCCCTGATATTTTGAAAGTTCCTCTAAATAATTCAGGAATTGGGAATGCTTTTGGAACACCGCCAAATATTACTAAAAAAGAATTTTCTAAAAGAAATGAAACTCCGATTGCGGTAATAAGAGTTGATATGCGGCTTGCATTTCTCAAAGGTTTATATGCCAATCTATCAATTAATATGCCAAGCAAAGCAGTTCCCACCATAGCCATGACAAAAGCAGCCCACCAAGGTAATAAAAAAACCGTTGTACCGAATAGTGCAAGATACATGCCAACCATCATCACATCGCCATGAGCAAAATTTATAAGCTTTAGGACACCGTAAACCATGGTATATCCTATGGCTATAAGACCGTATAAACTGCCCAACGATATTCCGTTAATGAGCTGCTGGATTAGAGAGTTTAAATTCATGATTATCCTTTACTGAAATTATATAATAGATTCTTTGTTTTTTAGATTTATATTCAGTTGGGGGAAATTTCCCCCAACTGAACTATTGTTACTACGGATTGATCGTAGTAACATATACAAATTTGCCGTTCTCTACCTTCTGAATAACAGCACTCTTAACCGGATTACCATTTACCATTGTAATTGTACCCGTTACGCCCTTAAATTCCTTCGTTGATCTTATAGCTGCATTTATCTTTTTTCTATTAGTTGAATGAGCCCTGTCTATTGCATTTGCCATAACAAAATATGCATCTGCGTGAAGAGCGGCCATTGCACTTGGTTCCTCATGATATTTCGCTTTATACAGCTTTACAAACTTTTTAGCAAGAGGCGTTGCAGTGGCATGCGGATCAAAATGATTTGTAAATGTCAAGCCATTAACAGCCTTTCCGCCAACTTTAATTAAAGCCTCCTCAGATGCACCGTCACCGGCCATAATTGGGGCATTAAGTCCAAACTCTCTTGCCTGTCTGGCAAAAAGTGCCAACCCTTGATAATACGCCGGCATATAAATAACATCAGGATGGTGTGCTTTTATCACTTGCACCTGAGCTGAGAAATCACTGTCACCTGTTTGAAAAAATGTTTCTGTAACTATCTTCCCACCTAATTTTTTATAAGTTTTCATAAAAAACCGTGCTAATCCGACAGAATAG
>CAZAPZ010000139.1:0-2056 GCA_964487285.1 uncultured Campylobacterales bacterium
TCGAAAGAACGTGAAATTTTTATAAGGGATTCTTTGATGATAAATACAATAAACAGGACAATACCGTTTTCCCTTCACAACCCTCTGGCTTGGTGATTAAAAACTATCAATAAAATATCTATTTTTGATATTCAAAAGAGAAGTACTTAAATATCTAATTTATTTTATCAATAACCGTACAACATATAATAAATCTATCTCTTAAAATGTATACGAAAATATTAAATTTAATGTCATATCAGGAGAATCAGGCGTTAATCCGGCACCTACATTAAAGCTTAAAAGCTTATTTTTGCTGTATGCCCAATTTGTTCCAAATTGAAGTACAGCAGAATTAACAGATGAGTTAACAATCGTTTTCCCATTTTCTTTTGTAGATATAGTATAGGCTTGCTGATACATAACATTAATAGACATTTTGTAGTTTAACGCATAGGATGTTCCTGCGTTAAAAGATATTGTATCGCCGGGATTTATATTTATCGACTTCGATGTCCCGCCACTACTGATATTTACATTGTGCCTTGAAAAATTATGCATATATCCAACTGTACCAAATATAACAACAGGGTCAGATGTTTTAACAAAGCTTACAGAACCCCTCAAACCATAGAAACCACTGCCGGTAACCATTTTGTTCGGTATGTTCTTTTCATTATAGGTTACATCAAAAACAGACCTTCCAGTTCTACTTTTTCCTGTAAGTCCCAACATAATTGCAGGCAGAGAAGCGTTTTCTTCAACCGGTTGATAATACAATGTAGCAGATATATCACCTAAACCTGAACCTGATTTTGTCTGTTCCCATGGTGGATTTGCAGTTGCATTTGCGTGCTTTTCTATGCCATACAAATATGGAACATTAATTCCCAACTCAAAATTATTTAAAATGCCGTATTTGGTCGATAACGTTGTTGTAAATATATCACGTTTAACGCTTTGCACGGAGATTTCTCCTACCACCAGAACGGGCAGTATGGAAAACCCTTGTATATATATGTTATTACTTGAATAATGAGCATATCCTTCTTGAACGGATACATTCAACTTATTCTGTTTGAGGAGGATGCCTCCCTTTCGAACATCTGTTGTAATAAGTTTTTCACTCCCTTGTGAAGTGAGTGCTTTTTGTGCATTTGCTTGAGTTGGTTGGTTTGTCACATTTTGTGCACTGACTGTTTGTACTCCAATCAATATAAAAAAAACAAGAAATCCTAAACAGATATTCAACTTACCAATTTTCATAAAAACCTCCAAAAAATTAAAAAGTTTAATTGCATCTCCTCGTCATTGCAACTTTTCTCTGATTTCTTATTTTCTATAGTTAAGCCTCTTTTTGTAAACTTAACATATATTGTCTTGCTGCAAATTTAATGCATGATTCAACTGTTGCATCATAATATCAAGCGACAAATGTTAAATGAAAAATAATCCCACTAATATTTTCATATCTCTTAAAAGTTTAAGATTCTGAAAAATTTTTCCTAACGTCGTCAAAAGAAAGAATTTAGGTTATTCACCTCAAACCCTGCCAAATCACTCTCTGATTATTCCGGATAGCTGAAAAAATCTTCAGCATACCAGATACTATTTCTCTTCTACAACAAAATTATTAAATGTCAAGTGCTTTTGGTAATATGCACAGACATTTGTCGGTTTTTGATCCAAATCATTAGACTTGAGATATGTGTATAAATATGCAAAAGAGTAATAGAAAGAAGAAAATTAAATATAAATATATTAAAACAACACTGCAGTCTGGAGAATTGGTTGAAATAGATGTTAAATATGTGCCGGGAAAAATAGCCGGCAGACAATATTATCAATATACAGCTATTGATTGTTCAAACAGATGGAGATACTTAAAAATATACGCTGAACAAACTAATTATCGTTCAGTTAAGTTTCTGAAAGAAGTTATCAAAAAATTCCTATACATGATTAAAGCAATCAAAACAGATAACGGAACTATATTCACAAACCACTACACCGGCTTAGATAAAAGAAGTTATTTGATGATAATCAAGACACTTCATATTTTAGATCTTTGCTGCAA
>CAZAPZ010000140.1:0-1951 GCA_964487285.1 uncultured Campylobacterales bacterium
TACTTATCAAGATATTCCAAAATCAGCTTTTTATAGTGATCATCTTTAAAACCACATATTTAATGTATCAATCATAATTTCTTCCTTTTACGGATTTTCTTTTCTTTGGCAAACAAAGTGCCTTGCTCTTTTTCTTCCGCTATCATACGCTCGTACAATTTAAACAAATATTCCAGACGCTCCTCATCGCTCTCAAAAGGTTTGCTGCGGTAGCAACGCTCTATGGCCAAATCATTTAAACGATGGGCTTCACGCAAACCCTCCGGCATTTTATCGGGGTCGTAAAGCTGAGCTAAGGTTTTTTCGGGATGTTTTTCCCGCTCTTCTAATATGCGAAATACACATTGGGTAATTTCCTGTTTGCGTTGGCCGGAGATTGGAGGGAAAGGGAAGGTGTTGTAGCAAAGAGCTGAAGAATATCGATAGTCTGATTTTAAGCGACCTGCAACAGCTTTTACCCATGTCATATGCATTCTTGATGAAACAATACTCAAAATCCAAGGCTTTGCATTATATATTGCTTGAGCAGCATCAGAGATTATTATGTCTTTATTTAAATAACCCATTGGTATATAATTCCTTCGCTGTGATGATGTTCTGGGAATAATAATTGATTCCGTTTCATTATAAGATTGAAAGTAATACCTATATGGTACGCGCGCAATTCTCCTAGTGCTTTTCTCGGAACTATTACTTCTGTGCTTAGTGACTTGTTCTAATCGTTTTTTAATTGGAGGGATTGATTTTGCTTCATCAGATTGGTCTTTTTTAATAAAAAGGCACCATCGAATTTCACCTCTCAAAAATTCCTTAGAACCAATGTAAAGCTTAATGAATTTTTGTGCGTTTGGATATTTGGTTAATATATCATTTTTTTCTCCTTCGGAAAGCGTAAGATGTCCATCATCATTTAATAGATTCCCGTAAACGATTTTATTTAAATTTTCACTTAAGGGGGTTGAGCGTCTTGTAATGTAAACTGAATTTGCGGAAGTTAGATATGGATTTATATTATCTACTCTTAACTTGTGATACCCTGCATAAATATATTTAGGGGCATTAGAGATATTTCTTAAACCAACAATAATAACAAAAACTGCTGCTTTGTTTTTTGCACTATTTGACCAAACAAATGTTTGATGTGCATATGAAATTTCTATTTTGTCTTTCAATATTCTCGGCCAAATAAGAGCAACTTGTTCGCCCTGACTTATTGAATTGGTAGAGACAAAAGCACATTGTCCATTTATATTTCTTATGTAGGCTGCTCCTTTATAAAACCATGAGGCTATATAATCTAAACTCTTATAATCTTTAGTAAAGACAAGTTTCATATCCTCTTTCTGAGAATAATTTTGATTTCTTGACCCCAAGTATGGCGGATTTCCCATAATATAAATCTCATCATCTTTCTCTTTCGGGCAAACCGCTTCCCAGTCCAGGCGGGTGGCGTTGCCCTGCACAATGTGGCCCGCTTCTTTTAGTGGTAAAGTAGGCCTTGTCCGGCCAAACGCTGCAAAAAACTCCATATTCATTTGATGTTCGACAAGCCAAAGGGCGAGCCTGGCAATTTCGTGGGCAAAGTCGTCTATTTCTATTCCGTAAAATTGAGTTAATTGCACTCTTGAAAATAATTCAACCTGAAACTGAGCAGCCAATGTTAATTGGGATTTCGGTATTAATTCTAATTGTGCTGGCGCAAAACCGGAAACTGCTTTTTGTAACTCCTGTAATTGCTTGAGTATTGAAATCTCAAGTTTTCGTATTTCCCTATAGGCAATAATCAAAAAATTACCACTGCCACAGGCCGGATCAAATATTTTTAATTTAGAGATTCGTTTTAGTAAGTTATTGAGTTTTCTAGGCTCATTTTTACCCTTTTCAAATGCTTCTTTCAAATCATTCAAAAACAAAGGTTCAATTACTTTCATAATGTTGGGAACAGAAGTAT
>CAZAPZ010000141.1:0-1944 GCA_964487285.1 uncultured Campylobacterales bacterium
CAAATAATCTTTTATTGTGCAAGGTTAATTTATATTAGGTGTCGTTGTAGGGATATAAGGTTGGCAAGATTGCGTTTGCGTATGCCGACTTTATATCTTTCCCAACGCAGACTCATATTCGCCCTTTTAAGTTATAGTGCTATAATTGCGATAAAAGCACGAAAGGAGGTATTACGCTCAGAAAATATTATTCTATCGGAGCGGCAAGAATTCGCGATAAACGGTAAAGATGGTGAGATGTCCAATTGATTCAAATATTAGTATTTATCACCTAAATAATGAGCTTCGGCAACTGAATTTCTACAGAACAATTACGATGTCATTGCAAACTCTCAAATCATATATATAGTAGATTTTGATACAAAAAGGAGAAAATATGAAAACCATTATCGAACCATTTAAAATTAAGTCTGTTGAACCGATAAAATTTACCACCCGGGAAGAAAGAGAGAAAATTCTAAAAGAAGCCGGCTATAACCCATTTATGATACATGCGGAAGACGTATTAATTGACCTACTGACCGATAGCGGAACATCGGCAATGAGTGCTAAACAATGGTCAGGAATAATGAATGGTGACGAATCTTATGCAGGCTCGAGAAGTTTTTTTAGATTTGAAAAAACAGTTAAAAAAATTACAGGACACAAATTTATTATCCCAACTCATCAGGGAAGAGCATCGGAAAAAATATTGTTTTCGATAATTGGGGGCAAGGGAAAATATATTCCTAATAACACACATTTCGATACGACACGTGCAAATATTGAATTTACGGGCGCAGAGGCAGTAGATTTCTTAAATGAAATTGGCAAGCACCCCGAACAGAGAGCCGATTTCAAAGGTAATATGGACGTAGATGCACTTGAAGCATTTATAAAGAAAACGGGCAAAGAAAACATTCCGTTGATAATGATAACCATTACCAATAATTCCGGCGGCGGTCAACCTGTTTCGATGCAAAATATTAAGGACGTGCGTGCCGTATGCGATAAATATAAAATCCCTCTCTTTTTAGATGCCTGCCGGTTCGCCGAAAATGCTTATTTTATTAAAACACGTGAAAAGGGCTATCAAGATAAATCGATACTTGAAATTGTACAAGAGATTTTTTCCTATGCAGACGGTGCAACTATGAGCGCAAAAAAAGATGCATTAGTCAATATCGGCGGCTTTCTTTCTATGAATGATGAAAACCTTGCTACAAAATGCCGTAACTTGCTGATTGTTACGGAAGGATTTCCTACTTACGGCGGACTTGCAGGGCGCGACCTCGAAGCAATTGCTCAAGGGTTGGAAGAGATTTTGGATGAAAATTATTTGCATTATAGAATAAGAAGTACGGAATATCTCGGTGAAAAAATGATTAATGCCGGAATACCTATTATTGAACCTCCGGGAGGACATGCAATTTATATCGATGCAAAAAGATTTTTACCGCATATTCCGCCCTACGAATATCCGGGGCAATCTATTGTTTGCGAAATATATTTAGAAGGCGGTGTGCGTGCTGTTGAAATCGGCAGTGTAATGTTTGGTAAATATGATAAGAAAACCGGAAAACTGATTCCGCCGCCTATGGAACTTGTGCGTCTTGCTATTCCACGCCGCGTTTATACCCAGAGTCATATCGATTATGTTGCCGAGGTTTTGATCAAAACTTACAATAATCGAAAAAACCTGAAAGGCTGCAAAATTGTTTACGAAGCTCCGATGCTAAGGCATTTTACAGCTAAGTTTGAGCCAATTAAATAAAAGAAACAGATAGCATATTTGCTATTTAAATTGGTTTTTCGGACTTTACCATAAATTATTCTTTCCTGCGGCATGCACCTATAATCCCCCAAGAAATTCATACAATAAAGAATGGAATTCTTATTCCTCAAAACTACAATGAAAAGGTATAAATTTGGGAGTGTAATGAGTAGAAAAAGACCTGTCTGCGT
>CAZAPZ010000142.1:0-1715 GCA_964487285.1 uncultured Campylobacterales bacterium
ATTATGGTTTGTAGTTTCAAGCAGCTGTTTTGCCACATGGCTGCCGATATATCCAGCTCCGCCTGTTATTAATATGTTCATAAACTCCTCAATTCGTAATTATTCATTATTTTTAATTCTCAATATTTGTTTTTATTCTGCATAAAAATTTTAAACCATTTGTCAAATTTGAAATACACTCATAGAACGATAAATCGTAATATAAATTGCAACAAAAATAAACGTGAAAATCATCAGTAATGTAGTGTTATTCCAAAACATAATTGCGGGAATAAAGCTTAAGGATGTCAAAAGCCATAAAAAAGGCGATGTTGCGGAATTCCTATGAAGCATATCTGCTTTACCTATATCAAAGAATACAGGAACTACTCTTTTAAAAATTAATTGATGAAGATGAAAGGAATCAGGTATGCTCGGACTGGATTTTCTGATAATTCCTCTTCTGTACATAGAAAACAACACTTCAAAAACCGGATAAATGAATAAAAGCAACGGAAACCATGCCGATATTCGAGGATGCTTGTTTACTAGCAGCAAGGAAAGCTCCGCTGACATAAAACCGATAAAATATGCGCCGCCATCACCCATAAAAATTAAACCGTACTGATAATTCCATATAAAAAAACCTGCGATTGCTCCGATTAAGCCGAATGCAGCATACAACACCATTGAATCGTGCACCCTAAAAGCTACATAGGCCAAACCTATAAGTATTGTTATGGATACAACCGAGAGAAGTCCGTTGTATCCATCAATTATATTAAATGAGTTTGCAACACCGGCTACAGCTATAACCGTAAAAATGAATGCAAATGCTTTGATTTGAAAAACGGCATCTACAAACGGCAGATCCACCTTACTCACGTATCCGTTTAGTAGATAGATTCCAATTGCCGCAGACAGCATTGTAGCTATCAGCCTTACTGACGCACTGACTTTTCGTGTAATATCCTCTGTAAAGCCTGCCAAAAATACAGGAAGTGACGCTATAAAAAGATATATAATCATATTATTATTCGGCAGGCGTATAAGCAAAAAGACACTTGCCGCAAAACCTAAAAACAGACCCAATCCGCCAATTCTCGGCGTAAGTTTTTTATGAAATTTCTGAGGACCAGAATCTGTTTCATCGGCACCTATATGTCTTTTTTTAAATAAAATTATAAGACCAAGGTTGGTTGTCAGCAAAACAAGAAAACTTATAATAAGATAATATCTCATTTTTATCTTAGCCCCTAAATTCTCATTACAAAGCATTAAAATTAAACTCTCTGTATTGGAGAGCTTCCAGCAGATCGCTGTCTTTTATATTGTCATGATTACCTAAATCTGCAATGGTTCTGGATACTTTTCTTACTCTGTTAATTCCTCTTAAAGATAAGCCGAATTTCTCAGCCGATTTAATGAGAATTGCTTCTGAACTTTCGCTTAGTTTTGTATAATTGTTTAACTCTTTAGCGTTCATTTGACTGTTAAATTTCAAGCCTCCGAAACGTTTCTTTTGCTTTTCAATAGCCGACATCGCCATCTTTCTCATTGCTATTGAGCTCATACTGTCTGGTTGTTTCGTTTTGATATAGCTTACGGCAGGAACGTTGATCATAATGTCGATTCTATCAAGAAGAGGCCCCGAAAGCTTTGATCTATAACGGATAATATCTGCCGTTCTGCAGGTGCATTCATGATATTCGTTACCATAATTTCCGCATTTGCAT
>CAZAPZ010000143.1:0-1655 GCA_964487285.1 uncultured Campylobacterales bacterium
TAGCGTATTAACAATTTATTTTATAAGGTGACAAAAACAAAGAGGTGTAGATGGATTTTTATACTATTATAAAAGATGCCCTTCCTGTGCTTTTGCAGGGAGCTAAGCTAACGGTTCTTTATTCAATAGCTACAATAATTTTTGCTTCAATTGTAGGTCTCGTATTTGCTTTGCTAAAGTTGTCACGAGCGGCACTTATGAGAAGAATTGGTGAGATATATGTTCACATATTTAGAGGACTGCCTCTGCTTGTCGAGATATTTTATATTTATTTCGCGTTACCTGTATTTCTTCCGCTTCATAAATGGTTTGATCCGTATTTTACTCCTATAGCAGGTGTATTGGCGCTTACCCTTAATGAAGGTGCATATGTAACAGAGATATTGAGAGCCGGAATTCTATCAATTAGAAAAGGTCAAACCGAAGCTGCTCTCAGCATAGGTATGACTCAATGGCAGGCAATGCGTTATATTGTTTTACCGCAAGCATTCAAGCGTGTAATTCCACCGTTGGCAAATCAATTCATACAAACAATAAAAGACACCTCTTTACTTTCTGTAATTTCAATCAGTGAGCTTACGAGGCAAGGCGAAATTATCATTTCAACTACTTTTGCAGCATTGCAGATTTGGACAGCTGTTGCGATTATATATCTTATAGTCATTTGGAGTTTGTCAGGATTATCGGGATATTTAGAGAGGAGGCTCCAGATTGCAAAAAGATAAAAATGAAAGTATGGTAGTCGTTGAGCATGTTTCAAAATCATTTGGAAATAATTTAGTTTTAAAGGATATAACGCTATCGGTGAAAAAAGGGGATGTTGTTGTTATCATAGGAGCGTCCGGTTCCGGTAAAACAACATTTATAAGATGCATAAACGGGCTTGAGAAAGTCGCAAGCGGGAAAATCTATGTTGATGGAACGGAAATAACTCATAGCACCACCAATCTGTATAATATGAGAAAGAGAGTAGGAATGGTTTTTCAGCATTTTAACTTGTTTAATCATTATAATGCCTTGCAAAATGTGAGTATAGGACCATTAAAAGTGTTAAATCTATCCAAGAAAGAATCGGAACAACGGGCACAAAAGATTCTTAAAAGAGTTGGCATGGCCGATAAAACACTATCGTATCCCGATGAATTATCAGGAGGACAACAACAGCGTGTTGCCATAGCAAGAGCATTGGCTATGGAACCGGTGGTAATGCTTTTTGACGAACCGACAAGTGCGCTTGACCCTGAGATGGTCGGCGAAGTGCTTGCCGTTATGAAAGAACTGGCAAAAGAAAAGATGACGATGATAGTTGTAACTCACGAGATGGGCTTTGCAAGAGAGGTTAGCGATAGAGTGATTTTTGTTGATGCCGGTGTGGTAGTTGAAGAGGGAACTCCAGAGGAAGTTTTTGATCATCCCAAAGAAGAGCGTACAAAAACTTTCTTAAGCAAGATTTTGTAAAGAATAGGTATTTTTCGGGATTGCAGTCTGCTTGTATTCTCCATTCCCGAAATATCTAACGATAATTCCTTGCATTAACTAACAAAAGCTCTGAAATATCGGTATTTTTACATATTTATTCTTGCTTATTTTATCGTTATGCATCATACTGAGACCCCTCCACAGTAACCCGACAAAAAACTTCAGTAACTTCATAT